>CAZVMD010000207.1:0-12719 GCA_964628555.1 uncultured Myxococcales bacterium
GCACGGTCTCAGCGAACAGCCGGCGAGCGTTCTCGGAGTACGGGCTGTCGCCGTAATGATCGAGGAAGTCGCAGAGCTCGCGCGCCGCATCGAGCACCGGCCCCTGATCTTTTTCATACGAGGGCGGCACCAGAAACCAGTCGCCCGGGATCTGCTTGTAGTACGACTCGCCGACCTTGTACGCGCAGTAGCCGTCGCGCGTCTTGGGATGCTCGGGATGCGAGGACTGGAAGGTCTTGAAGGAATCGACGGCTTCCAGGTAGGCATCGCGACCGAAGGCCGAATCCGCGATCCCAAGCTCGGCCCAGGTGCGGTAGCGCGACACCGGATAGTTGTCGAGGATGTAGCGGAAGTACTTCTCGGAATCGAGGAAGCTCTCGCCCTTCATCGATCGCACGCCGCGCTCGTAGTTGTCTTTGGCCGTCTTGCCAAAGATCACCGGGCGAAAGTTCTCGACGAAGGCAGCGCAGCCGGTGCCCAGGAGCGAGCCCCCCGCAAGTAGCGCCGTCAGTCCCCAGGCGCGACCCCAGCGCCGCATCGATCGCGAGAGCGTAGCGAGCGCAGTCACGCCGCGGCGAGCAGCAGGTAGCGCAGGGGAGCATGGCTTGCGAGGCGAGTGCGACGGAGACATGAGCGCTCTATTTGCGCCCGTGGGGAAGGGCTTGTCAAGGGCGGCATCCTCGCGGTAACCCGTGACGCCATGCTTGCCGAAAAGTCGCCGCTTCCAGCCGCCCCTCCGACGCCACCGCCCACTGCGGCGCAGCGCCTGGCCGCTCTTGATACGCTGCGCGGCTTCATCATGGTGGTGATGGCGGTCGATCACGCCAGCGCCTTTGTCGCGCAGAAGCACGGCTCGGAATTCTGGACCGGCCCGTTTACGCGCTACTCGGCGGTCGACTTCGTAGCCGGGCCGCTGAGCTTCCTGACGCGCTTTGTCACCCACCTCTGCGCGCCGGGGTTCTTCTTCCTAATGGGGGCCGGCATGGCGCTGTTCGCAGCGTCGCGACGCCAGATCGGCTGGGACGAGGCGCGCATCACCCGCTACTTCGCGCTGCGCGGCGCGGTCTTGCTGCTGGTCAATCAGCTGCTGGAAAATCCGGCCTGGCTGCTCGCCTTTTCGCGCCGCGGCGGCGTCCAGGATGGCCCGGTCGACTTCCTCGTCTTTACCGTCATCTCGGGCCTGGGCATGTCGATGCTCGTCGGCGGCCTGCTCCTGCGTCTGCGACGGGGAGTTGGCCTGGTCGCGCTGCTGCTCCTGCTCGGCTGCGCGGCGCTGGTGCCCCGCCTGCCCTATGACTTTTTCACTGCCCCAGCCTGGCTGCGCTTCCTGCTGTTGCCGGGGCGCAGCACGCCGATGTTCCTGCTCTATCCGCTGCTGCCCTGGCTTGGCGTCTGCACGCTGGGCATGACCTATGGCCTGTACCTGGCCGAGCCGCGGACGCAGTCCCGCGCGCTGCGCCTGGCCCCTCTGCTGGGCATCGCGCTCGTGGCCTGCGCCCTCTTGCTACGCCTGGGTGGCGGCTATGGCAACCTGCGCCCACCCCGCGACGGCAGCTGGATCGAATTCCTCAACTTCATCAAGTACCCGCCGGCCCTGGTCTTCGCGCTGTTCATGGTCGGCGTCAACTTGCTCCTGCTGGGCTTGTTTGCGTCGCTGCGTCGGGTGCCGATCCTGCCGGTCTTTGGCCAAGCGCCGCTGTGCTTTTACCTGGCGCACTTGTATCTGTACGCGCTCATCGCGGTGGTGTTCTTCGCCACGCCGACCTCGCTGCCCGGCATGTATCCGGTATGGCTGGCTGGCCTGGTGCCGCTTTACTTCGCGTGTCGCGCCTATCGCCGCTTCAAAGACCGCAAGCCGGCCGACTCGCTGTGGCGGCTGTTCTAGCTCGCGCCCCTGGAGACCTCCATGCCCGCCCCCTGCCCTCGCTCTGCTCGCCCTGCTCTGCGCTTCGCGCTGCTGTGTGCCATCGCCGTCGCCAGCCTGGCCGGCTGCGCCCCACCGCCGCAGCTTCCCGTCGAGCTTTCCGATTTTTACGCCCGCATGCAGGACAGCGCGCTGCGCTTTGCGCAAAAGGACGGCGCCTGGCAGCAGCACTATGGCGATGCGCCGTACTACGGCACCGCCTTCTATGCCCGAGCGCCGCAGCCGGCCGCTGCCGCCCCGGGGCTGCCGCGCCATGTCGATCTGGCGACGGCGGCGGTGGCGCATAACCGGCGGACGCTGCGCCAGGCGCAGGCCGACCGCGCCTACTTCCTGGCCAACCTAGAGGAAGTGATGATGTCGGTGCTCGGCCTGATCGAGTACAGCGCGCAGAGCGGCGATCGATCTCCGCTGCCCGAGATCGAGGCCAGCATCGAGATCATCAACGGCTTTACCGTTGCCCTTGGCTACTACATCGACCTCGATGCCGGCATGTTCGCCATCAAGACCTATGGCCCGACGGCGATCAGCGCCGGGGTGGCGCTGCTGAACCTGCAGTACGCCAAGTACATAGGTGGCGAGCTAGCCGCCGACCGCCGCGAGCTAGCCCGCAGCATTGTCGAAGCCGTGGACCAGAAGGCCTGGGATGGCGCCCGCTATCGTATTAGCCCGCGTGATAATTTATTAGAGCTGTATCCCAACACGATGATGATGGCGGTTCTGTGCCGGCTGCACGAGCAGCTATACAGCGGCCACGCCGACTCGCCGTACCTGCGCCGCGCCGAGGAGGCCTATGCCGCCATCCAGCCCTTGCGCAGCCCGCGGGGCGGCTACAAGTCGCCGTACAGCGCCGATGCCATGGGCGCCAAGACCGACGACTACAGCACGCTGTCGAGCCAGAACTACCTGACGCTGGCCCTGACCCTGCTTTATCAGAACACCCACCGGCCGAGCTATTTCGCCGAGGCGGTGTTCGTGCTGCAGTTCGTGCACAGTCACCTCTTTGATCCGGCCAGCGGTCACTTGCTGCACCACTTTATCGACGGCCGCATCGCCCTGCCCAGCGACCCCGAGTACTTCTGCACTGGCTGCAACCTGCAGTTCCTCTACGCCGTCTATCTGCTCTCGCGGGCCACCGCTGGCGAGGAGCCGTAGCTACAGCGTCAGCGTGAACGTCGTGCCGCTCGCTCCGGTGTGGTAGTCGACGCGGCCGCCCTGTCGCTCGGCCACGGCGCGCACGATGGCCAGCCCCAGGCCGGTGCCGCCGTCATCGCGCACGGTGGTAAAGAAGCGCTGAAACAGGCGCGCCTGGTTCGCCGGACTGATCCCCGAGCCGTGATCGCTGACCTCGATGCGCAGCCGTCCCGCCTCGCTGCCGACCCGCAGAGTGACCGGCTGGCCCTGGCCGTGGCGCAGCGCATTTTCCAGCAGGTTGCTGACTGCCGAGCGCAGGTGATCCGAGCTGATCAGGATGTGCGCCGGCGGCCCGCCAAGCTCCAGCGTGACCCCCGGATAGCGGCTGGCGAGGGCGCGAAAGAAGTCCTCGACCGGCACGCGCTCCGTCGGGTCAGGGGCATTTTCGATCTGCGCCAGATGCAGCAGGCGGCTGACCAGTCGGCCCATGCGCGCCGCGTCCTGATCAATGTTGTCGGCGAAGCGGCGGCGCTGCTCATCGCTCATGCCCTCCCACTGATCGCGCAAGAGCTCAGCGGCTCCGCGGATGCCGGTGATCGGCGTCTTGAGCTCGTGGCTGACGTTCTGGGCCAGCTCTGCGATGTAGTCGGCGCGGCCGCGCAGGCGCTGCGTCATTACCGAGAGCGCGGCGCCCAGCGTGCGGATCTCGCGCGGGATCGGCAGCCAGGGACGCGACGACAGCTCGGGCAGCGCGGGCACGCTCTGGCCTTCGGCGACAAGCTGCGCCGCCCGCGTCAGGCGCCGCAGCGGGCCGGCGATCAGCGCGGCAAACAGGAAGCTGACCAGCACCGCCGACAGCCCGGTCAAGAGCACACCGAACAGCAGACCGCGCCGGTTGTGCCACAGCGAGGTGCGGGCATCGAGGTTGGTGCGCGAGGCGCGCACGACGGCGACCACCTGACCCGCCGAGAACACCGGCAGCGCGGTGAAGACGCGCGTCGAGCCACGGCTGCGCACCTCGGAGAGCGGCGGCAGCGGCTCGTCGCTGATGCGCTCGCGCACCACGGCGGTGTAGTGCCCGGCGAGCGCGCTCTGCACCTCGGGCAGGCTGGTCAGACACAGCGCATCTTCGCCGCGCGTCGTTGCCACCACGCAGCCGTTTTCGTCGAGGACACGCACCGCCGAGAGGTTATAGACCTGCATGCGCCGCAGCATGGCGTTCATCCGCTGCCCGGCCCGCACCGCTGCTGCGTCGCGCTGCTCGGCAATCGGCAGCGCATCGGGCTGCGGCGGCAAGACGCCATAGCGCAGGCTCGACACTGGCTCGATGGGGATAAAGGTCGCCTGGCTCTTGCCGGGCTGACGAAAGTCGGGCACGGGTGGCGCGGCATCACTTGGCGTCGGCTGACCACGCTCTTGCAGCCACAGCTCGCGATAGATCTCGGCGATGACCACCGACTGGGCGATCAGCTGCCTCTCGGTCTGCCGCACCAGATAGTTGTCGTACAGCCGCAGCGCCAGGATCGAAAGCAGCGGCACCATCAGCACAAAGGCGTTGGCCCCCAAAAGCAGCACGCCGATGCGCAGACCGCCGCGCACCCGCAGCGGCTGCACGGCCCGCGGCAAGGCCGGGCTGAGCTCGGCCGCGCTCATAGGTCTTCCCGCAGGCGATAGCCCAGGCCATAGACCGTCTCGATCGGATCGGCCGCCAGCGCCGCGAGCTTCTGGCGGATGCGGCGCACATGACTGTCCACTGTTCTTTCGGTGATGACATGGCCATGGCCATAGGCGCGATCGACTAGCTCGCCGCGGCTGTACACCCGCCCTGGCGTCGCCAGCAGCGACTGCAGCAGCGCAAACTCGGTGACCGTGAGGATCACTTCTTTGCCGGCCCAGCTGCAGCGGTGGCGACCGAGATCCATCTCCAGCGGCCCGCGCCGCAGCAGCTCGCTCGGCGCCGGCGGTCCCGAGGCTGGTGGCTCCGGCTGCAGGCGCCGCAGCACCGCTTTTACGCGCGCCGATAGCTCCCGCGGACTAAACGGCTTGACCAGATAGTCATCGGCGCCGAGCTCCAGCCCGAGCACGCGGTCGAGCTCTTCATCGCGGCTGGAGACAAAGATGATGGGTATGCGGCTGTGGGCGCGAATCCGCCGACAGGTATCCAGGCCATCGGCCTCCGGCATCAGGATGTCGAGGATGCACAGGTCGATGCCGCCCGCGGCCACCCGCCGATACGCCTCCTGACCGTCGCGCGCCTCGACGACTTGGTGGCCGGCTTGCTGCAAGGTAAAGCGAATCACCTCGCGAATATGGCCATCGTCGTCAGCCACTAAGATGCAGCTCATAGAGGCACCTTATCAGCCCGGAATTTTTTTCGGCAGCTGTGGCCAGCGCAGCGCAGGCGCGCGTCTCAGGCGAGCCGCGGGCCAGGCCGGTCGACGGCAGATTCGCGGGGAGAGCACGTGATACGATGACGTGATTTCCATGCGCCGGATGGCAGGTCTTAGGCAGCTGTTGTGTCTTTTGGCCTGTGTCCTGGCGCTCTCGGGCTGTGGCGACAGTCGCCAGGCGCCGCGCGCGCAAGACGGCGTGCTGGATCTGCGCAGCTGGAACTTTGCCCGCGATGGCATGGTGCGCCTGGACGGCGACTGGCTGTGGTACTGGCACCGGCTGCTGCCGCCCAGTGAGGTAAGCGCGGCCAGCCCGACCGGACACTTTCCCTTCCCCAGCGTCTGGAACGGCCGCATCGTCGCGGGCCAGGCCCTACCGGCCAGCGGCTACGCCACGTTTCGCCTGCGCGTGCTCTTGCCGGCCGGCGGCTCGTACGGCCTCAAGCACAAGATCGCCAGCGCGGCTGCGCGGCTGTGGGTGGACGACCGCTTACTCTTGCAAGCCGGTCACGTCGCCACCGCGGCCCGCGAGTTTCGCGAGCACGGCGTGAGCCAGGTGGCCTACTTTGACAGCCAACCACCGGTCATCGATCTGACGCTGCAGGTAGCCAGCTTTGGCTTCTTCCGCGGCGGCCCCCGCGCCCCGATCCTGTTTGGCACCGCCCCGCAGATCCAGCTGCACCGCGAGCGAGCCCTGATGGGCGACATGACCCTGGCCGTGTGCTGCTTTAGCATCGGCATCCTGCAGCTGATCTTGTTCTTGATGCGCCGCAGCGATCGCGCGCCGCTGCACCTGGGCATCTTCTGCGTCCTTTACGCCGTCTGGGGCGCACTGCAGGGCGAGCTGATCCTGACGCAGCTCCTGCCGCAGGTGCCCTACGACTGGATGCGCAAGCTGGAGTACGTCCTTTTGGCGCTGATGACGCCGATCTTCCTGCGCTTCTTCGACACCCTGTATCCCAGGGAAGTGCCGCGGGCCATGCACTATCTGGCCAACCTGCTGTTCGTCTGCTTCGGCGTGGTCGTGGTGCTGACCCCGGCCCGCATCTACACGCAGCTGCTGATCACCAACCAGCTGTCGACGCTGCTCATGCTGCTCTACGCAGTGTTCGTAATGCAGCGCGTCGTGCGTAGGGGACATACGGATGCGGGTCTGTTCGCCTGCGGCTTTGGCGCCTTTGCCGCCGGCGTCAGCTACGACATCCTGCAGATCGTCTCGCAGCCCTTGTCCATCCTGCCGGCCTCGCGGCTGGCGGTGCTGGTGCTGATCCTGCTCGATGCGGTGATCCTGGCCCGCAAGAGCGCGCGCGCCTACCAGACCATCGAGCAGCAGGCGGCGGCACTAGAGCGAGTCAGCCGGGCCTACTATCGCTTTGTGCCGCAGGCCTTCCTGCACCTGCTGGGCAAGCGCGACATCACCACCGTCGAGCTAGGCGACCAGATTCAGCGCACCATGACCGTGCTGTTCGCCGATGTGCGCGGCTTTACTGCGCTGTCCGAGTCGATGACGCCAGAGGAAAACTTCACGTTTATCAACCGCCTGCTGCGTCACCTTGGGCCGCTGATCCGTGACCACAAGGGCTTCATCGATAAGTACCTGGGCGACGGGATTATGGCGCTGTTCCCCGAGCACCCCAGCGATGCTCTGCTGGCGGCCTGCGCCATGCGCAAGACGCTGCGCCGCTTTAACGCCGGACGGGTGGCCCAGGGACAGTCGCAGATCAAGATCGGCATCGGCGTCCACACCGGCACGCTGATGCTGGGCACGGTCGGCGAGCCCGAGCGCATGGACGGCACGGTGATCGCAGATGCCGTCAACACCGCGGCCCGGCTAGAGAGCCTGACCAAGCGCTACGGCGTCACCATTCTGGCCAGCGCCGAGGCCATCGAGAAGTCGGGCTTCGCCGAGAAGTATCCCCTGCACATCCGCCTGATCGGTCGGGTGCGGGCCAAGGGCAAGACCAGCGCCGTCGAGCTCTACGAGGTCTTCGACGACGAAGCGGTGGCAGCCAGCGACAGCCGCAGCAGCCTGCCTCCCTCGGCCAACTCGGCCGGCGGCGCCGCCTCGATGACCTCGACCCCCTCGGCGACCTCGTTCCCACCGACCGAGACCGGCAGCGACTCGGCCGATACACTGCGTCTTAAGCAAGAGAGCCGCAGCGAGTTCAACACCGGCCTGGAGCTGTTTCGCCAGGGTCGCTTTGCCGAGGCTGGACGGATCTTTAGTGAGCTCTCAAGCCTGAATCCGCACGACCGGCCTGCCGGCTACTACGCGCTGCGCTGCGCCGAGTTTGTCGCCCACGGCGCCCCGCCGGACTGGGATGGCATCGAGGCGCTGACGGAAAAGTAGGACTGGCTCTCGAGGCTGGCGCAAAGACCTGGCTTGCGTGAGAGGCACACTCTGCGATAAGTCGGCTGGATGACTGCCAAGATGCCGCTGCCCGCGGTGAAGGGATCCGCTCTGACCGCGCGCTGCTTGAGCTGTCACGCTCCAGTTGCCGACGGGGTCGAGATCTGCGAGAGCTGTCGCACGGCGCACGTGCTCAAGGTCGATCTCGAGTCCCTGACGGCGGCGCCGGGGGATGGCGGACCGGCCGATGCCGACCTGCTTCTGCCCGGCGGAGCGACGCTGGGCAATGGCAGCGAGCTGCCGTTCTGTGGCCGCGCCGAAGAGCTGTCGCAGCTGGTTGGGCTCATCGAAAAGAGCGTACGCGAGCAGCGGCTGCGCTGCGCCCTCGTCTCGGGACAGGTCGGTCTTGGCAAGAGCCGACTGCTGCGCGAGCTCGTCCGCCTGTGCCGCGATCACCTCGGGCTGCCCAGCGATCGCGTGCTGATCGGCACCCTGCTCGGCAGCGAGCAGCCGGGGGAAGCCGCGCTGCCGCTTGCCGCCTTCCGCGAGCAGCTGCGAGCCCGCTGTGGCATCGCCGGCGACGACGCAGCACAGACGGCGCGCGAGAAGCTGCAGCGCACCTGCCGGACGCTGTTGCCACCGGTGCGAGCCAGCGAAGTGGCGCAGCAGCTCGCCGAATTTCTCGGGCTCTCGACGACTGAGACGGGCGCGATTCCGGATCTCGATCGCGGCCCACGCAGCGCGGCGCAGAGCAGCGAGGCCACCCCGGAGTCGCGCAGCTACGCCGCCCTCAAGCGCTTCCTCAGCGCCGATGCCGCCCGCGCCCCCCTGGTCCTGCTGTTCGACGAGCTAGAGCATGCCAGCGAAGAGACGATCAGCCTGCTGCGCTATCTCACCGAGAGCCTGGCCGAGCTACCAGTGTTCATCGGTGTGTTCGCGCGCCCCGAGTTTGCCGAGCGCCATCCCGACTGCGTGTCCGGTGCGCATGGCCTGACCTGCCTGGAGCTGGAGCCGCTCTCACCCGAAGAGTCGGTCGAGCTGTTCAGCCTGGCGATCGGCGGAGAGGTCGCCACGCTGCCGCCGGCCGCGCTGCGGCTGGTCGAAAAAAGCGAAGGCTCGCCGCGCGCTCTGGTCGAGGTGCTGCGCGTCTTGGTCGACACCGAGATCCTGACCTGGACGCCACACTTTTCGCCCGATATCGCCGACGATGAGCCAACCGGAGGCGTGCCGCTGTCGCCGCAGTTCGATCTGCCGCGCCTGCAGGAGCTGGCCGATAGCCAGCCAGACAGCCTCGATCTGCACCGCTTGGTGGCGCTGCGCTTCGCCGCCCTGCCCAGCGCCTGGCAGCGCATCTTGGAGCGGGCCGCGGTCTGTGGTGAGCACTTCTATCTGGATGCGCTGCTGATGCTCGGGCGCTGCGATCAGGCGGGGCTGGCGCTGCATGACGCCGAAGATGGCCAGCTCGATGCGGGCGACCTGCCACCGGAGACCGCCCTCGGCGAGGGGGCCGCCCTGGCCGGCAGCGGCGATCCCGAGCTGAGCAGCATCGGTGATCCAAATCGCTATGCCGCTGATGCCATCGAGCCCAATCTGGATGACAGCCGCGATCGCGGCCTGCTCGTGACCACGCTGTCGCAGCTGGTCGCGCAGGGCCTACTGCTCTCGGTCACCGACAGTCGGCTGCGCGGCGAGCGCGGCTTTCGCTTCGCCTACGCCCCCTGGCGCGACCTGGGCTACGAGCGCGTCTCGCCGACCCGCAAGCGCCGCTATCACCGGCTGCTTTCCTACTGGCTGCTCCTGCATCCCGAGCGCGACAGCGACGAAGTCGTCGAGCAGGTGGCCCGCCATCTAGAGCGCGCCGGCCGCGGCGCCAGTGCCGCCTATTTCTATCACCAGCTGGCCAGCCGAGCCGCCGCCGCCGAGCAGCTGGCCCGCGCCTCTCGGCTGCTGCTGCGCGGCCTGGCCTGCCTGGCCCAGGGCGATATGGGGCTGCGCATCGCGATGTGGCACGACCTCGGCGAGATCTTTGTCCGGCGCGGCGATCTCGATGCAGCGCTGTCGGCCTACGGCAAGCTGCTGCGGCTGTCGCACGTGCTGGCCATCCGTCAGCACCGCGCGGCGGCCCACTACGCCATCGGTCAGATCTATCGCCACAAGGGCGAGCTGGCCTTTGCGCTCGACTACCTCAACCGCGCGCTGACCGACTTTACCGAGGTCAGCGATCTGGCCGGCATCGGCGATGCCCTCGATGACCTGGGGCAGGTGCTGTGGCTGCTTGGGCGAATCGACGAAGCGCTCGATCGAACGGCACGGGCGCTGGAGCTGCGGCGACGGCTCGGCGATCGGCGCAAGGAAGCGACCTCGCTCCTGCACATCGGCACCTTCGAGCTGCACCGGGGCCTGCTCGATCCCGCGCTGAGCTGCTACGAAGAGGCGCTGCGCAAGCACGACAACGATCCAGAGCTTTTTGCCGCGTGCCAGGAAGCTCTCGGGGCGGTGGACCTGCTGCGCGGCGATGTCGCAGCGGCCCAGCAGCGCTTCGCGGCTGGCCTGGCCTGCGTCGAGGGTCGCCCGAGCAGTGCCATGCGTGCGGCCCTCTTGGCTCGACTGGCCGAGGTGGCGCTGGAGTCCGGCCAGGCTGAAAAAGCCGAGCCGCTGCTGCGCCAGGCCCGCGATGTGGCGCTGCGCAGCTCAGAGCGCCGGCTGCTGGCCGAGATCAAGCGCCTGCTCGCCTACGTCCACCTGCGACGCAACCAGCAGCGCGAAGCGCTGGCCGCCAGCCAGCAAGCGCTCGACTACGCACAAAAGAGCGGCGTCCGTCACGAGATCGCGCGGGCTCTGCTGGCTCTGGGGGAAGCGCACGCAGCCACGCTCTTCGACGAGACGATCGAAGGGCAGCACCCAGCCTGGGACTGCTTCCGCCGCAGCATCACCCTCCTGCGCGAGGTGGGCGACCAGGCCGAGCTGGCCTTTGCGCTGTATCAAATGGGACGCCTGCTGATCGAGCGCGGTCGCCTGCAGCCGGCCCGCAACACGCTGCGCGAAGCCCTGGATATCGCGACCCGCCTCCGCCTGGGCATCGCCTACGAGATGCAGCAGATCCTGGCGGAGCTATAAGCGCCGACGAGTGGCCAGCTCCCCCGCGCCGCCCGCCTGACGACGCCGCTGGCTGCCCCCTGCCGGCCTCGCGGTCACGCAGGACTGACTTCCTCCGCAGGCAGCTTGTCGGGTGGGGCTGCGCAGCGGCTGCCCTTTTCATGCGGACTTCCGGCCTGGCTCGGTATGATGCGCGCCGTGTTGGGCTTGCTGCTTGATCTCGTCCGCGGCATCGGTGCCTGGGTCCTCGATCTGTGTCGTCAGCTCGGCGGCATGGTGATGCTGGGGCTCTACGTCATCGCCGCCCTGCTGGCAGGTCGCTGCGACCGTCGTGAGCTCTTGCGCAACTTCTACAAGATGGGCGTGGTGTCGGTGCCAATCGTCGCGCTGACCGCGTTCTTCACCGGCGGCATCATGGTCATCCAGTCCGGCATCTTCGTGCGCCGCTTTAGCGCCTACGGCCTGCTTGGCTGGGGGGCGGGCTTCGCCGTGTTCCGCGAGGTGGGACCGATCCTGATCGGGCTGATGTTTTCCGGTCGCGTCGGCGCCAACAACGCCGCCGAGCTCGGCACGATGGTCGTCACCGAGCAGCTGGACGGCCTGCGCGCGCTGGCCATCCAGCCCATCCCGTTTCTCATCGCGCCGCGCGTGCTGGCCATGATGCTGGCCATGTTCTGTCTGCTGGTGCTGGGCGATGCCATCGCGATCGGCGGCGGCATGATTCTCGGCAAGGCGCTGCTCGGCGTCGAGCCAGCGTCATTTTTCGCCTCGTTTGCCGACAACGTAAAGCTGTGGGATCTGTCCTGCGGCCTGATCAAAGGCGTCTGCTTCGCCTTTGCCATCGCGCTTACCAGCTGCCACTACGGCCTGGCGGTGCGCGGCGGTGCGGTGGGCGTCGGTCGCGCCGTCAACGATGCGGTGGTCGCAGCCGCGCTGGTGATCATGATCGCGGACTATCTGCTGACCCTGGTGCTGCGATGAGCAGCGACTCGACCCAGCGCCCGCTGCCATCGCTAAGCCTGCAGTCGCTCAAGCTCCTGGCCCTGGGGCTGCTGGCCGCGCTCGGCGACTTTGCCCTGCTGGCGGCGCAGGTGGCGCGCGGAGGCTTTCGCCGTCGCTGGTCGCGCGGCGAGCTGTGGCGTCAGCTGTACCAGATCGGCAATCGCTCGCTGCTCTTTGTCATGGTGACGCTGGGCTTTATCGGCATGGTGCTGGTGTTCCAGACCTGTCTGCAGATCAACCGCGTCACCGGCGATCTGTCGCAGGTCGGCGCCGAGTTCGCCAAGATCCTGGTACACGAATTCGGTCCCTCGCTGACCGCCATGATGCTGGCCACCCGCGTCGGGGCTGGCATCGCCGCCGAGATCGGCTCGATGGTCGTCACCGAGCAGGTCGACGCCCTGCGCATGTGCGGCGTCGAGCCCATCGAGTACCTCTTGTCACCGCGCTTTGCCGCCATGCTGCTTCTGACCGCGCTGCTGACCGTCTTTGGCGTCTGCGCCGCGCTCGGCATGGGCGCGCTGACCGCCTACCAGAGCTTCCACGTGCCCTTCGAGGTCTTCTTCGACTTCAGCAAGGTCAGCCCGGGCGATCTGGTCACCGGCCTCAGCAAGTGCCTGTGCTACGGCGCCGCCATCCCGGCCGTCTCAGGCTTCTGCGGCTTCCGCACCACCATCGGCTCGGAAGGCGTCGGCTGGGCCACCACCCGCGCCGTCGTCGCTTCCTCCTTCGTCGTCATCCTGCTCGACTTCGTCCTCTCCGGCATCGCCATGTTCACACTCCAGGCCAGCCACTAGACACCGCCGCCGGCCGCCTCCTCGCGTCTCCG
>CAZVMD010000208.1:0-12693 GCA_964628555.1 uncultured Myxococcales bacterium
GCCACCACCGCTTCCGACTTGCCGCGATCCAGGAGCGGCACCAGCTTGGGCACGATGCCGGGCTGCCCGAGCTGTCCCAGTACCTCGGCGGTGCGAATCTGTACCGTCGTCTCTTTGTCCTCCAGCAGCACCGAAAGCAGCGGCGCCAGACTGCCGTCCGCCGTCGCGCCCAGCGCCGCCACCGCCCCCCGCCGCAGCTCAGGATCCGGGTTGCGCAGGTCTTCCTTGAGCTGTGCTAGCGCCGCTCCGCGCAGGGCCAGCATGGCTTTGGTATCCAGCCGGAAGGGGCTGAGCCAGCCGCGCTGGATGGCCAGCGTGGCGCCGCCGGCCACCACCACGGCGATGGTCAGCGCGATGCCCACCAGGGTCAGCCACGGCGTCTTTTTCGCCGTCGTAAGAGCGGACAGCTGACTGGAGCGCTGCGAGTCGAGCTTGCCGAGCACGGCATCGATCTCGCTCTGCAGCGCGGCTTCCAGGTCACGCATCGCCGGGAAGCGCTGCTCGCGCTTCTTGGTCATCGTGCGGCTCACGATCTGCATGAGCGACGCAGTGACCTCAAGCCCCGGCGCTTTTTCAAGCATCGGCGGCGGCGGCCGGTAGGCGTGCTTGAACATCAGCGCGGCCGGGTTGTCGTCGTCAAACGGCACCGTCCCGGCCAGCATCTCGTACAGGATGCAGCCGAGCGCGTACTGGTCGGCGCGGGCATCGACGTCTTCGCCGAGCGCCTGCTCGGGCGACATGTAGTGCGGCGTGCCGAGCACGGTCCCGGGCAGCGTCTGCCGCTGGCGCACGGCGCGCAGCGCTTCGGGCGAGCTGGGATCAATGCCTTCCTGCCGCACGTTGATCTGCGGCAGTGCAGCGTCGGTGGCGATGCCAAAATCGACGATCTTGACGAAGTCTTTCTTCCCGTCCTGCTCGATGAGAAAGATGTTCTCGGGCTTCAGATCGCGGTGGATGATGCCCTTGTCGTGCACGGCCTGCAGACCGCGCGCGATCTGCACGCCGATCTGGCAGACGCGGATGGCGGCGACGCGCCCCTTGGCGATGACATCGGCGATCGTCTGGCCGCGCAGGAGCTCCATGACGATGTACGAGCGCCCGTCGGGCAGCACGCCAAAGTCAGAGATGTACACGGTGTTCGGGTGCTGAATCTTGCAGGCTAGCTGCGCTTCCTGCAAAAAGCGGCGCTGGGCGTCCAGATCCTGCGGCTTGAGCAGGACCTTAACCGCCACCAGGTTGTCGAGCAGGACGTGGCGGGCCTTGTAGACCACGCCCATGCCACCGGCCGACAGGCGGCTCAGGATGTCGTAGCGCTCGCCGATGACTGTGCCGATCAGGGGATCGGCCGAAATCGGCTCGCTGGCGACGGAGATCTGGACCTGCTTATCGTCCCCGCACTCGTGCTTTGCGCCCTGATCATAGAGCGCGCCGCAGCGGGGACACTGCTGGCCCATCGCCGTCGCCTTGAGGCTCATGGACAGAGCCTCGCTGGTCGACGCCTATCGCGCGGACCGAACGGACACATGACTCTGTCGAATTATCGCACGAGGGCTCCGCCTTCGCCGAGACAGAATCCGCCCAGTTGTGTGCGGCGCGGAAGGGAAGGGGGAGGGGGGATGGGGGCCGGGGCTGTGGCCGTCCGGGAGAGAAGGCGGCGGAGGCTAGTTGGCCTGCGGGACCTGATACGACCAGACAAAGAACTTGCTGGCACCACCCTCGGTAAACGGCGGGAAGCGAAGCCCGCGAATCTGCTCCGAGATGCAGCGGCCAGTGGCACTCTGGCCCAGTGGTCCAAGGATATCGGCTTTGCGCACCGTGCCGGCCGACTCGACGACGATGCCGATGCTGACGTTGCTGCCGAAGCCTTCGCGGACGCAGCTTGGAAAGCGTCTCTCGGCGGCCAGCATGTGCTGCCGGATGATCGGCGGTGAGAGCTGAGGCACGGGCTCCAGCGATAGCGGCGTGGCGGCTGCGGTGGCGGCTGGCTTGGCCGTCGGCTTGCCCGCCGTCTTGCCCGCTGCGCCATCCCCGCCCGGCGGCTTGCTGGCCGGGGCCGCAGCCGTCGCAGGCGGCGCTTTTGTCGCAGGCTTTGGCGTCGCGGCACTGCCGGTCGGCGGGGGCTTCGAGGTCGTGCGCACCGCTGCCACTGTGGTCTCGGGCGCAGCTGGCGCGGCCGGGCTGCTGCCTTTGGCGTTCTTCTCTGCGCCGGCCGGAGCGGCGGGCTGGGCCGGAGTCGGCGGCAGCGCTTCGACAACTGGGACCGGAGCGGGCCCGGCTGCGGCTTCGATGGGCGTCACGGTGAGCGCGGTTCGCGGCGGGGCTGCGGCGACCACCGTCGGCTGCTCGGGCGGCAGCGGACTCGGCGCGGTCGGCTGCCAGAGCAGCGCGCCGACCCCGGCTCCTAGCGCGACCAGCCCCAGCGCACCGATGACCCACCAGGCGCGACTGCGCTCGCCGGCCTTTTGCAGAGGCGGCGGTGGAGCCAGCGGCAGGGTCTCGGGCATCGCCAAGACCGGCGGCGGCATCGGCGCCGGCTCGGCCTTGGGGTTCCCTCGCAGCGGAGTCGGCGAGCTAGCCACTTCTTTGGGGGACTGGCCGGTCGGCTTGGCCTTGCCCTCGCCCCCGTCGTTCTTGCCGCTGCGCTCAGGCTTGTCCTTGTCGCCCGTCGCGGCCTTGGCGCCGCCGGCTTTTTGTCCGCTCGCCCCGCCCTTGCCGGTGCCTGACGACTTGCCCCCGGGGCTGTGCGTGGCCTTCAGCTTCTTGCTGCCGCTCTGGCCGGTGCGCGCCACGACGCCGGGCAGCTTGGCAAGCGGAGCCAGCGAGGGCTCCTCGGGCTCGAGCGCTTCGAGCTCCATACTGAGGCCGGGCATCGGCGCGGGGAGAGGCGTGACCTCGGGCTCGGTGCCAGAGCCGGAGCCACGGCCAGCGCCTGGGCCAGCCGCATCCGCGCTTCCTTCCCCCGGCTTCATGGACGAATCCTGCTTCTCTACAGCGCTCATAGTCTACGGCTTTGGAGTCTCTTGCCCTGCCCTCGCTGTCCGGCTGGCTTGGCGCGG
This sequence comes from uncultured Myxococcales bacterium, assembly GCA_964628555.1. Classification (GTDB taxonomy): domain Bacteria; phylum Myxococcota_A; class Polyangia; order Palsa-1104; family JAEUJZ01; genus JAEUJZ01. The sequence goes on from CAZVMD010000208.1 coordinate 3,057, forward strand.
CGGTGTCGGCATGCGGCTACTGTCCAAGCACATACCATACTCGCGTCATCCTCGGGCCTGCGATTCGCACCTAACCTAGACCACCAGGCAGCCCGCTCTCGCCGCCGCTTATGGCTGCTGGCGAGCTCGTCGTGGCGACCTGGGCTGCGACCTCTGGCTGGGGGGCGGCATCGTCGCTGTGGCCTGGGCTGGCTGGGCTCTTCGCCTGGCCACCGAGCGAAAAGCCATCGCCGCTTTCCGCCTGCTGCCGCCGCTGATCGCGTCGTCGGCGCAGCAGATCGAAGCAGGCGCGCAGGCCGTCTTTGAGCGTGCGCATGGTGCGGGCCCCCTCGACTTCGATGTTCAGCTGCACCATGGTGCGGGCGATCTCGGGGCGGACCCCGGTCAGCACGCAGACCGCGCCCAGCAGCCGCGCCGCGCGCGTCATCTTCAGCATCGCGCTAGCCGTCGTGGTGTCGACCACTTCGACGCCCGTGATGTCGATGATGACGCAGGCCGAGCGCGTCTGCTTGATGCGGTCGAGCAGCTTCTCGGTCATCTCCAGCGCGCGCTGGCTGTCGAGCGAGCCGATAACCGGCAGGAGCAGGATGTCCTCCCAGACCTCGGCGATCGGCGAGGACAGCTCGTGGATCGCCATCTGCTGCTTGGCGATCGTCCCAATCTGTTCCTGAAGCTCGCGCTTGGAGCTCTCAAGCTCGCTGATGTAGCGCTCGTTCTGGGCGCGGGCGGTTGCTAGCTCTTGGTTGTAGATGTTCAGCGCGGCTTCGAGGACGGAGAACTCATCCGCCTGCTCGTTCGGTGGGATCTGAATCATCTCCGGCGAGTACTCACCGATAGAGACCATCGACAAGATATCGATGACTCGCTGGATGCGCTCAAACGGAACCGAGACTTGGCGTGTGGATGACGTAGACATGGGCTAAAGGAGACGATGCCGCAGGCTGCTGACTTCTCAGCGTATCCCCCATCATGGCCGAACTTGCCAGGTTGCCGCAATCATGACGCGCAGCTAGGCCAGAACGAGGAGTGTAGGACAAGGCCAGCGGTCGGTGCGCTGCGGTGTCTGCCCGCTGCCCGGCCTGAGCCCAGCTCGGCCTGAGCCCAGCTTGGCTGGAGCAGTGATAGACTGCGCCGCATGTCGCATACCAACGCACCCGCACCCGCACCTGGATCGGCCGGCGCCGGCGGCTCGTCGAGCTCGATCGCCGTGCACACCAAGGTCGATGCCGCTCTGGCTGCCGCCGAGCGCCGCTTCGCCAGCGATCCCGAGCGCGCTGAGCTGATCGCCCGCACCCGCCGCTTCAAGGCCAGCTGGATCGAGCTCGCCGAGGCGCTGACCAGCTGTCAGAAGAACCAGCGCTACACCACCTGGGGCTTTGTGTCCTTCGAGGAGTACTACCGCAAGGAGCTGCACCTTAAGACCTCGACGGTGAACAAGCTGGTCGGGACCTACGCCTTCCTGCGCAAGACCGCGCCCGAGGTGTTCGATCGCGATGGCGTGAGCCAAGAGTTTCCCAGCCTGCAGAACATCGAGTTTCTGCGCCGGGCCGAGGAAGCGGCGGAAGAGGGCAACGTCGCCAATGATCTGCTAGCCGAGGTGCGGCGAGCGATCATCGACGAGAACCTGCCCTTCGGCCAGGTCAACCGGCAGTTCCGCGACACTCTGTTTCCGTCGGACATCGAGGTCGAGCGGCGCAAGCGACAGCACGAGGCGCTGCGCCTGGCCAAAAAGCTCGTCGAGCTCTTGGCGGTGTTGGAGGGCAGCGTGCCGGCGAGCGTAATCGCCCAGGTGCAGGCCGCGATCGACACCCTGCTTAAGACCATGCCGGACGAGGACGAAGCGGAAGAGGCCGCTGCGGCCTAGCCAGAGTCGCCTGCCACGCGGCGCTCTGATTCCGGGCGATCAGTGCGGGCCGTGGATGCTGTAGTCGAGCGCCTCGGCTTCGACGAGGAACGAGCGGGCCATGGTCGGTGCCGCCTGCTTGAGCAGGGGCCGCATGAGCACGCCCTGCACCGGATCGCTCGACAGGAGGACCGAGACCCGCCGCCCGGCAGTCTCCCAGGCGGCGAGGATCTCGGTCAGCGCCGCCTGCGTAACCGGTCCCCAGCTCGTCGGGGCGTCGCGCATGTCAAGGAGCATAGCCTTGGCCATGCTGCGCGGACCTTGGGCCAGCTTTCGCAAGAGCGCGATCTTTTCACGCGCCAGCTCAGAGCCCTGCTCGCGAGTGAGATCCGGTCGCTTCCATACCCGCACCCAGGCAATCGTCCGCACGAGGTCGATCCGATAGTTGCCGCCGGATGCGTACGTCGACATCGCAGAGCTGATTATGGGTGAAAAAGCTCAGAATTTCGTTTGATATAATCCCCTAGCTATCTCGTGCGCGTAGCGCTTCCGAGCATCACCTAGGCCCCGGTTTGCGGCCCAGGGAGCGCCGGACCGCCCGCGGGTAGCTCCCACGTCTCGTCGAGGATTGCTTTGGAGAATCAAAAGATCGGTGCCTATTCGATCGTGCGCCTGCTGGGGGCCGGGGGAATGGGCCAGGTCTATGAGGGCGTCCATGATCAGATCGGCCGCCGGGCCGCCATCAAGGTCCTGCACCGACGCTACGCCAACAACAAACAGATCGTGCAGCGCTTCATCAATGAGGCCCGCGCGGTCAACATCGTGCAGCACCAGAGCCTGGTCAACATCTACGAGTTTGGCCAGACCTCCGACGGCAGCGCCTACATCGTCATGGAGTATCTCAATGGCGATACGCTGCGCCAGCGCCTGGAGCGCGGCGGCGGTCGCCTGGCTCCGGATGTGGCGGTGCGGCTGTGTCGCCAGATGGCATCGGCCCTGGCCGCGGCTCACAGCAAGGGCATCATCCACCGTGATCTGAAGCCGGTGAACATCATGATCGTCGCCGATGCCGAGGCGGCGGGGGGCGAGCGGGCCAAGATCCTCGACTTTGGTCTGGCCAAGGTCGTGCAGCCGGATGCTGCCGATGGCGGCGGCCTAACTGGGACCGGCACCATCCTGGGGACGCCGGCCTATATGGCTCCCGAGCAGTGTCGCAGCGCCCGCGATGTCGACGACAAGAGCGATGTCTATTCGCTGGGCATCATCCTGTACGAGATGCTGTCGAGCGATATTCCGTTCGATGCCGAGACCGATGCCGAGCTCCTGTCGATGCACATGTATCAGGAGCCGCCTTCGCTCTTGGCCAAGGTGCCGCAGATCCATCCCGAGCTTGCGGCGCTGACGCATCGCATGCTGGCCAAGCAGCAGGCCGAGCGCCCGTCGGCAGCCGAGGTCGCGAGCGAGCTAGCCCGCCTGCCAGTGTTCGCTAGCCAGGCGGTGCCCGAGCCCATCCTCAGCAGCCCCAGCGGCCCAGTGGGCAAAGCCAGTGGCGAAGGCGGCAGCGCAGCCGAGCGTCCACCCCATCCGCCCGATTCAGCCAAGTCCGCTGGGACTCCGGTTGGGGCCGGATCAGCGACAGCAAGCCCTAGTCCGCCGGCCAAGCGCAGCCTGTTTTGGGTGGGGCTTGTCGTGGTGCTGCTGGCGGCTGCCGGCGGCGGCGCGGTGGGCTGGCTGGGGGCGCTGCGGCAGGGACCCGTCCAAGTCAGCGGGGCGGGCGAGGCGGATGCCGGGGCCAAGGCGGCAGCGACGGTGCACTGGTCACTGACCAGCATCCCAGCCGGGGCAGAAGTGCGCGGTCCCTTCCCCAGCGATGCCCTGCTTGGGCAGACGCCGCTGATGATTGAGTACGCTCGCAGCACCGGCACTGTCAGCTTGGTCGTGCGCGCTCCCGGTCACCTAGAGTCGCGGGTCGAGCTGCCGCTTGGCCGCGATGAGATCGCCAGCGTCACGCTGCGACCGCTGCCGCAGAGCGTGCCAGCTATTGAAGATGCCGCTTCCGGTCCGGTGCCAGCGGATGACGGTGGTGCGGCCGCTGCGGCAGACGCCGTGCCTGCTCCGGCGGGGGCCGATCCCTCCGAGAAGATCGGCGTGCAGGGCGCGGCTCCCAGCCCGGCTGCCGCGAAGTAAGGGGCGAGCGCGCGGTGCGCCCAAGTGGCCCGCGCTGCGCTCGCGGTGGGCTCGGCTAGTCGCGGACCGAGCTGAGCTCGCGGCGGAGCCGATCCGCGACGTACAGGACCAGCAGCCAGGCTGCGCCGTGTTCGATCAGTCGCGGGGCCAGCGCTTCGCTGTGCGGCTGCCCCCGCAGCTCACCGACAAGGGGCAGATAGGACAGCGGGGCCAGCGCGCAGAGCGCGAGCACCGGCCAGGCCGCCGGTCGCCAGAGCGGAGCGAAGAGCAGCGGCCACAGCAGATACCAGGGATGCAGGACCGGCGTGAACAGCGCATAGCAGGACAAGAGCAGCAGCGCCGCGCGCTCTGCCGCGAGCCGTCGTCTTAGGCACAGCCGCAAGAGCAGCAAGAAGGGCAGCGCCGCCAGCCCACGCGCCAGAAAGCCGGCCAGCTCGTCGGGCCAGACCGTTCCGCGATCGCGCCCGGTGATCAGCCGAGCCAGGCCGGGGATGCGCCAGGGAACGAAGTAGGGCGGGCGATAGGCCAGGGCGACCGCGGTCTCGCTGACCCCCTGCAGCAGGGCGAAGGCGCCATCGTTGCTACGCCAGCGACGGCCGTACTCGCCGAGGCTGGGCGTGACGCGCAGTCCCGCCTGACGATAGGGCAGCCAGACCAGCAGCGCCGCCAGGCCCGCCGCCGCCGCAAAGCGCAGCAGGCGAGCCCGCGGCAGGCCACGCAGGCTGGGCAGGAGGACCAGCGAGAGCGGCTTGACCAGGCAAGCCAGGAGCCAGGCCAGCCCACTGCCGAGCTCCACCCCTGCACTGGTCGCTGGCGCCGGTCCGGGGGCTTCGGTCGGGGGGGATGCCGCGGCAGGGGAGCCGCTCTCGGTTCTTGGCCAGCCCAGCAGAGCCAAGCTCAGGAACAGCAGCCCCAGACCGTCGACGTGCCCGTTCAGCCACAGCTCCATGGCTGGCAGCGGGCAGAGCAGCCACAGCACAAGCCACTGCCAGGGCTGTCCGCGGCGTCGCAGCAAGCCGCCCAGGACCCCCAGCAGCACAAGCTCGCTGCCGCCACACAGCAGCTTCCAGCGCAAGATGGCCGGGGGCAGCGGCTCTGCGCGGGGACCGAGCCGAGCTGAGGCCAGGAAGGCCAGCTGCGCTGCGGGTGGATAGATCGTGGGCAGGTGGCGGTGGTTGATGCGGGCGAAGGCCTCGGCCTGCTCGGCTTGGACGGCGGCATAGCGAGCGTCGGCCGGTGGCGCCAGATAGGGGTTTAGGCCGGCTCGCTGCACCGCACCGTCCCAGACATAGCGATAGACGTCCTGCGAGTGGGTCACCGGCAGCGGCAGCGCCAAGAGGCGCGGCAGCAGTCCCAGCCCGAGCACGCCGCCCCAGAGGAGCCAGCGGCGCAGCCGGCCAGGCGCTGGGCTTTGCGTCTTTAGCAGCGCGCCGAGCCCGAAGAGCGAGAGGAACCACAAGACCCCAGCCAACAGCCAGAGAGCGAGCTGCAGCCGCAGCGCCTGAGCCGGCGTGGCCGACAGACGATCCAGGCAAGCCAGGCCGGCGAGCTGGGCGGCGACCGACCCCAGCGACAGCGGCAGCCATAGCCGTGCGGCCAAGCTCACCTCGGCGATCACGAATCGACCGGGCTGCGCGCTGACGCTTCGCGGCACAGCAGGTCATGCACGATCTGCGTCGCCTGGGCGACCTCGGCGCGCGGCAGATAGACCGTCAGACACAGGCCGCTCTGACGGTAGCGAGTGGCATGCAGGCCGGCGTCAGTCAGACCGGCATCGACGCGGGCCAGCGCCTGCGGTGAGCTGCCCAGGCCCGGCCCGACCGCGGTCACCGAGCCAAGCTCCTCCCGCAGCAGCAGCGAGCCTGCCGCCGCGTCCTTAAGGAGGCGCAGCGTGTGCGCGAAGTCGGGCAGATCATCGCGCACAAAGCTGGCTTGCAGCGCCTGCTCCGTCGGGCGCGCGTCGCTGGCGGAGCGGCCCGGCGGCAGCTCCATCGAGAGCTCGCGTAGCGTCACGCCCTGGCTCTGCAGCACCGCGAGCACTGCGCGAGCCTGGCGTGGTGTCGCGATCTCGACGAGCTCGCGCGTGCTGGTCACCGCGGTAGCTAGGCGCGCTGCCGGCTCGGCGCTCGGTGCCGCGGTCGGCCGCGTGCCGATTCGCGTCTCGCGCTCGGGGTTGCTCGGCCGCGGTGGCTGGGTCTGTCGGGCGTGGATGACGATGCCGGCTCGCTGGGCCCACTCCACCGCCTGCGCGTTTAGCACCTTGGCGCCGTGAGCGGCCAGCTCCTGCATCTCGGCGTAGCCGAGCTGTGGGATGTGCTGGGCCTGCGGCACCAGGCGCGGATCGGCGGTGTACACGCCATCGACGTCGGAGTAGATCTCGCAGTGGGTGGCACCGAGCGCCGCGGCCAGCGCCACCGCCGTGGTGTCAGAGCCGCCACGACCGAGCGTCGTGATCTCGCGCTTGTAGCTCATGCCCTGGAAGCCAGCGACGATGACCACCTGTCCGCGGGCCAGCTCGTCCTGGATGCGCACTGGCCGCACTTCGATGATGCGGGCGCCGGAGTGGCGATCGTTGGTCAAGATCCCCGACTGCGATCCGGTGAAGCTGATCGCCGCCACGCCCAGCTCGGACAGCGCCATGGCCAACAGCGCCATCGAGATGCGCTCGCCGCAGGACAAGAGCATGTCGAGCTCGCGCCGCGATGGGCTCGGCGAGATGCTCTTGGCCAAGCCTAGGAGCTCGTCGGTGGTCTTGCCCATCGCCGAGACGACGACCACGACGCGCAGCCCCGCCCCCTGCGCCGCTGCGACGCGCGCCGCGACCTGCCGCAGGCGCTCTGGCGTGGCCACCGAGCTGCCGCCGTACTTTTGCACGACGATTGGGCCAAGCTCGTCATCACTGGGCAGGGGGGGCAGGTGCGCGGCGATGGGCAGCGCCCCCGGCTGGCTGCTCGCGGCCCGGCGCAGCCCCGCTTGGGCCCACCCTGACACCGCGGGCTCTCCGTCGGGACTGGGGCCCTCGGCGACAGGCTCCGCGCGGCTGGCGGTGGGAGCGGCGGGACCCATAGCAGCATCAGATATCGGCATAGACATCGTCGGTAAACCTCGCCTATCATAATAAAATCCGTGGGATAGTAACGATGATCGTCGCGCACCCGTCCCCCCCTTGCACCTCTTGTGAACCGGCCCTTTTGGCTGCTCGGCGCCGCACCTTTTCAGGGGGCGTTGGGCTTGTCGCCTTCCTGGCGGCCTCTTTCCTGCTGGGTACGGCGGCGGCGCAGGCGCCGGCGACGACGGTCCCGGTGGCTCCGGCCGCGGTGGCACCGGCATCGCGCCCGAGCGCCCCGATTCCGCCGCTGCGACCCGGTGATGCCGGCGGCGGCGCCGGCGGGGGGGCAGCCGGGCTCTTGCGGCTGGTCTCGCAGCGCGGCGATGTGGTGTTCAACCACGGCGGCGATCCGCCAGAGCTGAGCCTGACGCCGGCCACGGTCTTGTCGGCCCGCGATGAGGTCATCAGCCGGCGGGGCAACGTCGAGCTGATCGCGGTCTCGGGCACCAGCTTGGCGCTGGGCAGCAACAGCTTGCTGGCGCTGCTGGCGCGCGACGCGGTGTACCTGGCGCGCGGCGAGATCACGCTGACGACGCGCGGTGGCCAAGCGCCCAGCATGTTCTACATCGCCACGCCCTGCGGCCGCTCCTGGGTCCGGGCCAAGGAAGCGCGGCTGCGCGTCGAAGGCAACGTCACGACGACCGAGGTCATCGACGGCTATGTTCGCCTGGCTGGTAACAACCCGGGCGCGGTCGATGTCCGCTCGGGTCAGGCCAGCCGCTGCAGCAAGGGCGAGCCGGCGGCACAGCCGCATACGCTGCTGGCGGCACCGCAGTGGCTGAGCACGCCAGACCTGTTCCTGACCGGCGAAGCGACGCGCGATGTCGGCCTGCGCTTCTCGCCGGTCCTGGGCGCGGCACGCTACCGTGCGGAGCTCCTGCGCTTCGAAGGCGGGCCCGATCCGGTCCTGGTCAGCAGTCACGACATCTCCGCCGATCAGCCTCAGCTGGACCTGCGCGGGGTCGAGGTTGGCAGCTATCACGTGCGGCTCTTGGCCGTCGATGACATCGGCGCCCGCGGCATGGAAGGGGCGCCGCTGCGCTTTCTGATTGCGCGGGTCAGTGGTCTGTCGCCGACCGGCCTGGTGCTGACTTCGGTCGGTCAGATGCCGACGGTGACAGGGCCGCCGGGCCTGCCGGTTTCGCTGCTGCTGGACGGGGATGTGCCGGCCGCTTCTGCGCCGAGTCGCGGCACCCACCGGCTGCGCATCCTGGTGGCCGGACTGCTCGCCGAAGTCCCGCTGAGCACTGCTCTGCCGGCCGCCGACAGTCCGCCGGTTAGCGACTTGCCGAAGGTGGTGGAGCCGCCCCCTCCTGTCGTCGCGGTTGCTCCGCAGCTAGCCCGGGCGACGGAGCCGGGCAGCGGGGGCAGCCCTAGCCAGCCACCCCTGCCGGGGGTTGGCCCGACGGTGACTCCGGCCGGGCCGGCTCCTTCGACGCTGCCGCCACCGGCGGTGATTGTGGCCGACGACGTGCTCCTCGGCGGCATTGGCGAAGCTCCCCTCGAAGGCGTGCGCTCGCCCTGGGCCCGCTCCCTGGTTGGGGCACGGCTTGAGTTTTCGACCAGCGGGACCCTGCGCATCGCCGCCGGGGGACGCCTGCTGATGCGCAATGGCTTCGGCGCCGATGTCTGGGTCAGCGCCCTGCGCGCCTCGTTCAGCACGCCGCCGGGAGAGACGGCCGCCGGCTTTGGCAACCTCAACGCCGCCGTCCGGACGCCAGCCCTGCGGCGCAGTCGCTTTGCCCTGCAGGGCATAGCTTCGGTCGTCGGAGCGACCAGCACCAGCTACATCGACCGCAGCATCGCCGTCGATCCGGTCTATTCCACCGATGGCTTTCCCCTCCGTCGCGGCGTTCTGCCCGGCGGGGGTGGCTGGCGGGCCGAGGCTGTGGCCTTGGTCGGCGTCGCCTTCCGCAACTTCGTTCTATTCACCAATCACGGTGCCAGCCTGCGTGTGGCTCCCATGTTTTCGGCCGCATACGTCGGTGGCGTCGTCCTGCAGGCCGATGTCCTGTCGCTGGTGCGCTTCGTATCCTTCGCTAACTGGGAGGTCGGCTACATCGGCCTCAAGGTCACGCCCGAGTCCTCGCAGCCGGATGCCGGCGGCGCGGTCGGCGGGGGCATCGAGGTGCCGCTTACCCTCGGCCAGCGCGGGGTCTTGCGCCTGGCCCTGCTGGGTCGAGCCGGTCTGGGCCAGGGCGGCGTCGCCATCTACGGCCGCGGCGTGGTCGGTCTGCAAGCCGGCTACGTCTTCAAGTAGCCGCCGGCGAGCCGCGCCCCCCAAGTGCGACCGCCGCGCGACACCACACCGCAGCGGAGCGCCGGTCAGTCCGGGCGGGGCTCGGCACTGCTAGCCCCTGGTCGCCGGCAATAAAAAAGCCGCTCGGCTGAGCGGCTCTTTCTTCTGCTTGGCGATCTGCTTGGTGAGCGGGAGACGGGACTCGAACCCGCGACGTCCAGCTTGGGAAGCTGGCATTCTACCACTGAATTACTCCCGC
>CAZVMD010000209.1:0-12613 GCA_964628555.1 uncultured Myxococcales bacterium
AGCGGCACCGACGATCTGTACACCAGCCTGCCCCCCGGCCTGCCCCCCGGCCTGCACAACAGCAGCACGGCAAAGAAGCCCAGCTCAAGCGGCAGCACCGAGCTGGCTCTCCTGCGGCGGCTGTGTCGGCACCGCGGCATCGAGCTGCCCTACGGCCAGCGCTCATCGGGCAGTCGGGCCCAGGGCCTGGCCGCCGCGCTGGAGCTGGCCGCAGCGCAGAACGGCACCCGCGTGCTGCTGCTATCGGATCTGTTGGGCCTGGACGAAGACGCTCCGGGGCTGGCGCGGGCGGGTGCGCTGTGTCGCAAGCGCGGGCTGGAGCTGCGCTGTCTACAGCCTGTGGCCCGACGCTACGTGCCCAAGGAACTATTTGATGATCCGGCCTCTGCCCGCGCCGCTGAGATCTTCTGCTGGGAGCAAGAACGGCAGGAGGCGCGCATGCACAGAATGCTGGCAAAGATCGGCTGTCCTGTGATAGCCGTAGGGCCCGAGGACGGTCTGGTGCAGATCTTCGCCAAGGCGACATCCAAGCCCACAAGGCCCGCTGACAGCGCTGGCTCCCCGACCCCGACTTCGCAGCTCGAACCTAGCCCTTAAAAATTGCCGCCAAAGTGCCCGCGCCGCGGTGCTGCCTAGGCCCCGGCCCCCGACTCTGGCGCCGCCGACCCCAGTGCTCGGCCCAGAAGACCAAGGAGTTTACGAAACATGGCCACGATGATCACGGAGGAGTGCATCAACTGCGGTGCTTGCGAGCCCGAGTGCCCGAACGAAGCCATCTCCGAAGGCGAAGACATCTACGTCATCGATCCCAACCTGTGCACCGAGTGCGTCGGCTTCCACGACTACGAAGCCTGCCAGGCGGTCTGCCCGGTTGAGTGCTGCATCCCCGATCCCAACCGCCGCGAGTCGGAAGAAGTGCTGCTCAACCGCGCCATGAAGCTGCACCCCGACAAGCAGTTCCCGGCTCTCAACGTCCTGCCTGCCAACCTCTCCCGCTTCCGCAAGTAGTCCTGTCCGACTCCAGCCGTGATACGCCGTCGGCGCCCCCCGCTGCGACGGTCAGCATCAGCGAGTACCTAGCTGCGCAGCGCGCCGCCCTGGTGACGATTGAAGGGGCGTATGCCATCTCGGTGCATGGCGAGCTCTCTGTGCTTGGCCAGCGCCTGCCCTATCACCTGGTGCCCGACGACGGCTTCCTGGGCAAGATCAGCAAGTGGCAGCGCCTGCCGGCTGCCGAGCGCTTGGCCCTGGTGCAGAGCCGCTGGAACGAGGCGGCCCGGGGGCGCCTGGAAGACCAGCTTCGCGACTGCGCCGACAACGTCCTTGCGATCGCCAAGGCCCAGGGCCTGCCCGAGCAGACGGCGCTGGTCGCGCTGCAGGCGCTGCAGGCCAAGTACGAGCTGGCTCGCCTGCGCTGCGCCGTCGCGGTGGAGCGGGTGGCGGCCAGCCGCGGCCAGAAGGCCAACCAGCTCCAGGCCGAGCAGACCAAGAGCGCCGTCAACCTGTCGCGCTATCCCGAGTCGTTCACGCTCGCCCACTCGCTGCGTCGGCACTTTGTCGCCGTGCTGGGGCCGACCAACTCTGGCAAGACGCACGTCGCGATGCAGGAGCTGGCGCGGGCCGAGACCGGTGTCTACCTGGCGCCGCTGCGCCTGTTGGCGCTGGAAAACTACAACCGCCTGCGCGAGGCGGGCCTTGCGGTCAGCCTGGTCACCGGCGAGCAGCGCAAGCTCCATCCGCAGGCCACGCACATCGCCAGCACCGTCGAGATGCTCGACCCCAGGCGGCGCGTGCAGGTGGCGGTGATCGACGAGATCCAGCTCTTGGATGACCCCGATCGCGGCGCCGCCTGGACCGCGGCGGTGTGCGGCGTGCCGGCCGATACCGTCTATCTGCTCGGGGCGCCCGAGGCGCAGGCGGCCATCGAGTCGCTGGTGGCGCGGGTCGGCGGCACCCTGGAAGTGCGCACGCTGGCCCGCATGTCGCCGCTTTATATGGAAAAGCAGCCGCTCGGCTCGCTGCGCCACCTGCAGCCCGGCGATATGTTGATTGCTTTTTCGCGCCGCGACGTCCTTTATTATCGTGAATTAGTCGTCAAACAGGGATTCTCAGTTTCCACGATATACGGCAATCTTTCCCCGGAAGTGCGACAGGCGCAGGCCGAGCGCTTCCAGCAGGGCGAGACGCAGATCGTGGTGGCCACCGATGCCGTCGGCATGGGCCTAAACACGCCGGCCCGCCGCGTCATCTTTACGACGGCAATTAAGTTCGATGGCGATGCCGAGTGCGAGATCTCGGCGGCGCTGGCCAAGCAGATCGCCGGCCGGGCTGGTCGCTACGGTGAGCACGAGGCGGGACTGGTGGCGGGCATCGACGCCATGACCCACCGCACGATCGCCGCGCTCCTGCGCCAGTCACCGGAAGCGCTGCCAACGAGCGGCTTCTTTGTCTCGCCTAACCTCGATTATCTGCAGCAGATCGCCAACGCTACTGGACAAACGAAATTATATAATTTACTGCAGCTATTTGTAAAACATATTAACGTTCATGACGAATTTTTCCTGCCTTCGCACCTACAAGATCAGCTGGCCTATGCGCGTTGGCTGGATAACCTAGAACTGTCGCTCGCCGATCGCTTTACGCTGAGCCTCTGTCCGATATCGAAGAAGGTCATTCTGCTGGAACAGGCGCTGCGCGCGTGGGCCCAGGCGCGGTCGCGCAACCAGTCGGTGCGCCTGCCGCCGCCGCACCTCTTGCCGCGCGCCGCCGACTACGACGAGCTGCAGTTTCAGGAAGACAGCTGCAAGCTCTACGCCGCCTACGCCTGGCTGAGCTATCGCCTGCCCGACACCTTCCCCGACGCCGAAGCGGCGCAGGAAGGCATGGCTAGTACCTCGGCCCGCATCGACCGCATCCTGCAAGCCGAGAGCTACCGGCCACGTCGTCGCCGCGGCTAGCCGCGCGCTGCGCGAGTCACTGCGGGCGGCGCCTAGCGTGTGGGCTGCCTTGTCGCTGCTCATGTCCCGACGGGCGCTCCGCCGCCGCGGGTTTGCCGAAAGAGTTCCCAGTCCGAGTCGCTGTCCGGCACGGTGCCTACGGCCATGCGGAGGTCAGTGCCAGCGTCGAAAAACAGGCCGTTTCCAGCCTACACGAGCCGGAAGCAAGGTCACCACGCCTGGTGACAGATCGGCTGTGCGATAATCAAACGGTGCATTCTTCGAGCACGTTCCAGTATCGCTTGGTGCGGCGGATTCATGTCGCCGTACACAAGCCGGGGCGGCCGGATAATGAACAGTGGCAGGCCTACCTGGCCGAAATCGGACGCCGGGTCGAGCTTATCGATGCCATCCTGGTGTTCACTCCCGACGGCTCGCTGAGTCGAGCACAGCGCAGCCTGGCCACTGATCTCTGGAAGCCGCAGATCAGAAAAGTCCCGATCGCTGTGGTCACGCCCTCGCTGCTAGTCGTACGCGTAGTGGGAGCGCTGCGCTGGTTCATGCCGGGCCAGATCAGAGCGTTTCTGCCGCGCGACATCGAGCGCGCCTACAGCTACGCTCAGCTAGTCCAGAGCGAGCAGCGCCAAGCCGTTGAGCGCTGCGTCCGTGAGCTAGCCCGCGAGCAGGGTCTGCCGGACCCGCTGGCTGAGAACTGAAGAGATCCCGTCTGTCCGGGCGTTGCGAGGTTCTTGACCCGAGGGACAGCGACCGTGGGCGAAGCCGTCGCGAAGGAAGCCAGAGCGCAAATAGCGCTCAAACTCGGCGCTGGCAAAGGTGGGGATGCCGCCGCTGGGAAAGCGCTCGGCCGACTCGGCCAGAAACGCGGGGCATACTCGCGGACGATGCGCTGCAGAAGCGTCTCTTCCGGCTCTCAACGCTGGTAGCGAGACGTCGGTTCGGTCGATCCGTCCGTTTTCGCCCGTGGTTCCGACAGCGAAGGAGCGCCGGAGGGTACCAGTCACATCACATGCCAACCGCGGAAGTTCGGCCAGCCTGTTCTTGCGGCCGTACTCGCTCGCGCAGGGATACGAGGATGAAACGCTTGATTTGCTTGACGCCTTGCGATGCCGCCGGCAGCGGCGGGTATTTGAAGATACGCTGGCGAACCCTTATGGATATTAAAACATAGGCGGCAGAGTTCCCGGGGACTAGAGTTGGTAATGTCTCCAGGCTATTGGGTAATTTATGTATTACAATTGATTGGGCGATAACGAAGTCTCCGCGTAGTGATCCGCCAGACTTCAACCACCTGCTTGCCATTGCGCTCGAAGGTAAATGTGGCTGTTCCAGATTGGCGGTCAATGACAGCTCGTCTCCCCTTTACAGCCCACGAGGACTCGCCGCGATATGTGCCCGACACAATCGGCAGATATTCCACGTCCTGTCGCGGGCAGTCGCTGTTACAGCCCTGCGAAAGAAAGATCAACAAATATACCAGTAGGGGCAAAGTTGTTCTATTCCACATAGAACATCTCAAAATCCACCAGGCTGCTGGAGCTAGTAGTCCGTCTGACAATGGTCATTTCGAAGGCACCGACGAAACCTCCCGCGTACAGGCGCCCACTAAGTCCGGAGTATTCTGGCGGTTCGATCTGAACCACTCCGTCATAGGTCACACGTTCGAGCTGCAGATCCAACTCTTCCGAAGGCGGGAGTCTGCAGCTGGTCGCATAAGCATAGCCACCCAGCAAGGTACTGGAAAACAAGCTGATGCCGAGGATGACCAAAGGATTTTGTTTTAACACTTTCTTTCCTTGGAAGAGCTGTTGTTGAGCGACAATGCGCGAATTTTATTCACTGTTAAGTTGGTCGTCAAATCAAAATATCCGGTATCTGTGACCGAAGTTTTGCGGATCGCGAGTTTTCCCGACGCATTACGGGAACGTCTTTATGTGTGTCATTTGGTCTAAGTATTTCATTGACCGGTTTGAATAAATTAGCGCTTTATGGTAGTGCGCGCATGGTTGCGCTTCGGCTGAGTTGAACCTAGCCCTGTGTACCTTCGGCCTGTCGCTGCATTGGGTCCCCAGTAGGGCAAGGACCAGCGCCGCCGCGCGCCGGCTCGGCTCCTCCGCACCCGGAGCCGCGCCAAGCTGCAGTCGCCTCGTCGAACCGCCCCTCATTCCCGCAGTTTCCACCCCGTTCCCGACCTTCTACAACCCCGCTGACTCTGGCAACCGGCGGCTAGGTTATCTTCCCCGCCATTCGTGACCTCGGGCCTGCCGTCGACGGCTGTGCGTTGACGCCGCTGCGCTTCAGCCGGGATAATGGTGGCATGGAGGAGGGAAGGGCGACGCCGCTTGTGTCCCTGTTGCCGGGGCGCCTGTTGGCCCAGCCCCGCGGCGCGCTCGACGAGGACAGCATGGCTGAGCTGCGTGCGGCCCTGGCCGGCGCGCAGGCCGCGCTGAGCCCGACCTGCACCTGCTTGATCGATCTGCGCGGGGTCCACCGCTTTGAGCTGTCGGTTGGCAAGCTGCTCTTGGAAGTACATCGAGCCTTCTTCAGCTGCCGACGCCGCACCGTATACCTGGCGGAGCGGGCCCATGTGCGGGGGCTGACCAACTGGGTGATCCACGAGGCGCAAGACCCCAACGCCCGCACCGTGATGAGCGACAGCGAGGCCGCCGCCTGGCTGAGCGGCACCCAGGCGCGCATCGCCGATGCCAAGGGCCGGGCACTCGCCGCGCTCGACGAGATTCGGGCGGCCCAGGCCGGGCGGAGGAAGCCATGACGCGTCCGCCGCTGCCCCTGCACAAGCGGCTCATCGTGCGCACGATGAACCAGCTGTCGTGGCGCTCGGGAGGCTACGTCATCCCCTTCCTAGAGGAGATGCTGCACACCTATTCGGCGCTGGAGACCTTCCGCATCCTGCGTGACTGCTTTCGTATCTCGGAAGCGCTGATCGGTCGCTATGGACCGCGCGATGCCAACCTGCTCATTGGCTTTGCCGCGACGTGGAACGGCTGCCGCTTCTGCTCGCGCAGCCATGTCTGGGTCGCCAACCTCTATCACCTACGTCACACCGATCAGCTGTTTCCGCTCGACGACGCCGACGTTCACGGCCTGCAGCAGCTGCCGGATAGCGATCTGCTGCAGCGCGTGCAGCAGATCCTGGCTGGCCCAGACTACGAGCGGCTGCGCCAGCTCCTTACGCGGCAGTATCAGCTCAAGCGCGGCGAGGCCGAAGGCCACAGCGAAGACGATCCCTATCTGCGCGCCGCCATCGCCGCCTGGGACTGGATGGTCGAGTGCACCATCGTCGTCTCCGACACTGGCGATGCACCCGCCGACCCGATCAGCAGCGATCGCGCGCTGGTACAGCGCTACCTCGCTCTGCGCGGCCGCCCGCGGCGCTAGCTTTTCGCCGCCCGATCCGTTTCGCAGTCGCGGGGTTAGCGAAGTCCTCGGCAGCGCTCCGCGGCCTTTGAATGATCGGCCGGGCCGGGCGTCTGACTGAACAGGAAAGAGAGGCAAGACTATGAAGCGCATCCTCCTGTCGGTGATCACCGCTCTTGCGCTCGGCACTCTTGGCGGCTGCTATGCCGATGTCGGGCCTTACGCCGTAGGTGGCGCGGCTCCGGTCTATGTCGATCCGGCGTATGGCTATGGCCCTGCTTACTACTCGACGCCGACCTATGTCGCCCCGCCGGCCTATGGCTACTACGGCGCTCGCCCCGTCGCGTATCGACCGGCCTATCGCGCCCCGGCTCCGGTGTATGTCGCGCCGCGCGCCGCTGCGCCGTATCGTCCGGTCGTCTACCAGCCCGCTCCCCGCCCGCGCTGGCGCTAGCGTCCCGTCCCGCCCCGCCGGCTGCATGCCGCGCCGGCCTCCCCAGCCGAAAATCGAGCCCCCCGCCTTAGTTGCGAAGCCCTGGCAGCTCCAGGGCCAGGATCTTGTGACCGCTGCGGCCCGGTGGCAGAGGCGACAGCGCTCCATCCGGCAGCGGCTTCTGCAGCTTGGTATCGGCGACAAACAGCAGCGTGCGGCCGACCACGGCGCCGGTCGTGGGGTTGAGAAAGTCTGGGTGGCCGCGCAAGAGCAGCCGCGCCTCGGCCACGCGGGCAGCCTGCGGGTCGAGCCTGATCGACCAGATGCGCGATCGCCCCACGAGGTTCTGGATAGCGACGGCACCCGAGCCGTACCGCGCCAGGCCATCGATGCCTCCCAGATACAGGCCGGCGGGAGTGGCCAGGCGAGTCACGCGGGCTTGATCAGCCGCCTCGGCGCGCACCCGCAAGAGCCCGTGAAAGTCGGCAACCAGGAGCTCGCCGCCGTCGAGCTCGACGATGCCGTTGGGGCTGTCGAGCGGCTCTGTGGTGGCCAGCGCCGTAAGCTGCGCGGCGCCGGGGCGCAGGCGATACAGACGACTGCCGCGCGACTCCGTCACATACAGCGTTCCATCCGGCAAGAGCGCTAGATCGTTTAGCATCGCGCCGCCACCCACGCGGTACGATGCGACGATCGCACCAGAGGCCAGGTCGATGCGCGTGAGGCGTGCACTTTCGGCGTCGGCGCTCGTCGCCGCCAGCATAAAGGGCGCGGCGGTCGTGGCCACCCACAGCGCATCGTGCCGGGCATCGACTCGCATGCCCAGCACGGCCAAGAGTCGCTCCTCGCGCAGCGGGGTCAGGCGCCGGCAGGTCCCTCGCCGATCGACCGCAAAGACCGCGCGCTGCCGACCTGAAGACAGCAGCAGCCGGCCGCGCTTTTCGTCCCACGCTGTGCCCTCTGGCAGGAGGTCGGCGCACGAGGTCTCGGCCCACGTCGAGGCTGTGCCGAGCGGCGGTGCCGCCTGGGCGAAGCGAGCCGCGCGCGTTCGATAGCTGGGCGTCTGGGCGAAGGGACCAAAGTCGTCGTCGTCGAGCTCATCGCCCAGCCCGACCTCGGCCAGCCGATCGAGCCAGCCAGCAGCCTGGGCCTGATCACCGGCCGCCGCGGCAAAGCGCGCCGCGGTGTACAGCGCGCCGACATGCCTGGGCTCGCGCCGCAGCAGCGCGCGCAGCTCATCGAGCACGCTCGGCGGCGCTTCCGGCTTGGGCGGCGCCGAGGTCGTGCCCTCGCCAGCCCGGATCCCAGCTGCCGATCCCAACCACAGCACCATCACCGCGATACCAAGCTGAAAGCCACGCTGCCACAACACAGGTCCTCCTTTGAAGCCGATCACAGCTGCCATGACACGCAAGAAGAGGCCTGGATGCAACCGTCGATTTGGGGCGGCCTGCGGTGCCGGCGCCGAACCCTACGGGCCCTTGTCGCCCGGTGGCTGGCCAGCTCGCCTGACGCTGCACCGTCGCCGGCTACGAGCTCGAACAGCAGATCCTGCGGCGGCCGCGCGGTCGCCAGACGATGCCGGGCCGGGAAGGCCAGGGCGGTGAGCGCAAGCGGTTCGTGACTTCTGTGGTGGCCGGCAAGGGCTGCGGGCTCCGCCGCACCAGGCCCGTCGGAGCTGTGTGGGCAGAGCCGCGGTATGTGCCTTGCAAAGAGATCATGCGGGGACTGCGGTGGGGCGAGCCAGGAGGGGAGGGTTGTGGGGGATGCCGCTCGCCGCGCCCACTCTGGGAGGAGCCACGATGGACACGCGAGCCTATGGTCGGAAGCTGTCTCGCTCGACCGCCCTGCGCGGCACTGCGGCGGTGACGCTGTGCGGATTTCTGGGCAGTGGCCTTGGCGTGGCGCACGCCGAGAGCTACGAGACCGACGAGAAGCCCAAGGCCGGGGCCTGCGTCGAAGGCTACCGCATGTACCGTCGCGTCGGGCTCATCGTGGCCGGCGCATCGATCTTTGGCGGCATCTACATGAGCAACGCCTTTGCCGCCAGCTTCGGCGTGCCCAACCTGGCCATCCCGGTCTTTGGCCCGATCGTCGAGGCGGCGAGCGCGCGTAGCTCGCCGGGCGTGACTTATCTCGCGGTGCTCGACACCTTGGTGCAGGCCGGTAGCTTGGCGATGTTCATCGCTGGCCTGGTGCCGACCAAGCGTGGGCTTGCCTATCGTGAGCTGCAGGTCAGCGTCGCCCCCTCGCTTGCGCCCGGTCACGTCGGTCTCTTTGCCATGGGGAGGTTCTAGCCATGTGTCCGCTGCGCGGTCCTAGCCGCCCCGTCGCCTTGGGAGTGATTGCTAGCCTGCTCGCTGGCCTGGGTCCGGCGCTGGCCCAGACCGCGCCGCCAGCTGCGGGTGAGCCGACGTCCGAAAGGCCGCCGGCCCTCGCCGCCCCACCCGTCGCCGTGGAGCCAGCTCCGGCTCCGCTCGCGCCGCCGCCGCGGGTCCTGCCGGCCCCACCGCCTGCGCCGTACGCGCCGTACCCGCCATACGCGCCGTACCCGCCCCAGGTCTGGGCCGAGCAGCCGATTATGAGGCGCTACGAGCTGCGTCCGAACAGTGGCCTGGCCATCGCCGGGGGCGCGGTGCTGGGTGGCGTGTATCTCATCGGCACGGTCCCAGCCGCGCTCACTCCCTCGGCCGAGCTGCTGTTCATTCCGGTCGTCGGTCCCTTTGTTGTGATGGGGGTCAACGGACCATCGCGCTCGTCGCCGCTTCTGCCCTATGAGTACTTCGGCCTGGCGATGCATGGGCTAGCGCAGGTGGCTGGCTTGAGCATGCTCATCGCCGGTCTTTCGACCAAGAAGAAGGTCGCGGTGTACCAGCCACCGGTCTGCCTCAGCGTCGCGCTCACCGGCCCAGGCCTGGCGCTGCGCGGGCAGTTCTAGCGCCACTCGCCGCTAGGAAGCGGCCTCCTCGCGCAGCCGGACCGCAGCCACAAGCTCGCGGACGGCCTCCTCTTCTTCCGAGTAGATCGTAAAGATCAGCTGATCGCGCTCGCTGATGCGCTGCGTCTGGCGCCGGCCCAGGCTGCTCGACAGCAGGACCCCCACCGCCGCAAAGCCGGTCGACAAGCGGCGAAAAGACTCGGCCATGCTGCGCTCCAGGTAGGGGTCAAAGACCATCGGCGCATCGCGCGAGTCCATGAGCAGCGCCATGCGCGGCCGGCGAAACGCGGGATCAGCAGCCTGGAGTGGTGGGAGCACCGGCGCAGCGGAAGTTGATGTCTTTGCCGGCCGGGAGGGCCGCGCCACCGGCTCGCCAGACGCCCGCCACAACGGTGTCAGCACAGAGCGGGCTCGGCGTGACGGTGCTGGGCACGGCGCAGAAGCAGTCCGCGGCCTCGGGCATGCAAGCTGCGACGATGCCTGGGCTGCTTGGGCTGGGGCTCTTGTCCTCGGCCCAGGCGCGGCAGCAGGTAGCGCTGCACTGCGGCAGGTAGGCGTCGGGCAGCGCGTTCGGCTGGCCGCGATCGACGAAGCCGACCTGGCACTGCACGGCGCCGTCTTTGATCGCCGGCATGATCTGCAGGCAGTTGGCGTCGAGCTTGTTGCGCACTTTGTCCGCCACCGCATCGAGGGCCGAGGGGTAGTTGGCCGCGTCACAGATGCTGCGCTCGACCGCGACCTCGGGACCGAGCCGGCGGATGAACGAGGACAGTCGATACTGCGCCTGACCGAAGAAGCCGCGCGGGCTGGTGGTCAGCTTCATCTGCAGATCCGGGTCGTAGCAGGCGGCCTTGCTCTTTTCGCCGCGGTTGAGGAGCTGCGTCGAGTAGTCGGGGGCCGAGGCCGAGTCGATGACTAGCTGGCCCTCACCGCTGTGGCCGCGGGCGATAAAGTCCTGCAGCGAGGGAGTCCAGATGCCAGCCACCACCAGGCGATCGCTGCGCCGCAGCGCGGCGAGGAACTTGGCGTACTTCTCTGTCGGCTCAAGGAAGCTGCCTTCGGCCTCGCGGCAGTTGTGCTTGAGGCCCGGGGTGGTCATCGGCTCGTCGCAGACCAGTCCCTTGGCGATGCAGCGATAGTCGAGGTTGAAGCAGTTATAGCCAGGGGCCGGGCTGTTCGGATCGCAGCTTGCGCTGGTCGGATCGAGGAGCGAGCGCTGCGCCAGCTTGACCGAGCAGTCGTCTTCATCGGTGATGAAGATCACGGCGAGCACCGAGTTGTCGCGCAAGAAGCCGCGGTTCTCGGAGAGGTGGCCATCGAGCGAGCGCTTCATGGACTCAAGCGGCGACTCGACTCCGCAGCCGTAGTCGCCGACCAGACCGACGCACTTGAAGGTGCGCTCGGCGATCGTGCTGGGCGACAGACCGGCCGCACTGCGCGGCGTCACGTTGATCTGGTCGCCGTCTTTGGCAATCCACAGATCGCGCGGCACGAACGAGGTATCGGGGCACAGGGCGGCGAGCCCGCTGCTGGGGTTGCCATTGCAGGCCTGCGCGAACTCGCTGCTCTGATCAGAGGCCGGGATGCGGGCACTGCACGGCTTGTTCTGCAGCAGGCCATCATCGCCGCGCGCCGTGTTGCAGCGCGGGTCGGGCGTGACCGGGAAGCCCGTCGTACCGGGCGGCAGCGTACCGATGTCGGTGGTGATGACGCCGATGTGATAGTTGGTGTGCAGATCGTCGATCTTTTTCATAAAGCCAGGGATGGCCTGGGCAATCGCGCGCTGCTTGGGGCTCATCGAGACCGAGTTGTCGATGACAAACAGGATGTCGACATCCTTGGCCAGCCGCAGATCGACGGTGGTGCTGCCGGTGGCGGCGGCGCAGGCGGCGAGGGCCTGGCTGCGCTCACAGTCACTGACTCCTGTCGGGATGGCACAGGGGGGGGCGACATCGGGGGCCGTACAGCCCAGCGGCAGACCCGCAGCCAATACTCCCAAACCCCAAACGGAATGCGACAGACGGCGGCGCATAGGAGACTCCTTTGCCCAAGGGAAAATCCCCAATTCAGCGACGGAAGATGTCGCGAATGGGAAGTTCCTAAGTACGGCCGGAGCGGCGGCGGCGGACATTCTGCCGCAGCCCTCTTGGCTCATAGGACTAGGCCGGCCGGACCGTTACTCCTTACAGCTGCGATCACAAAATCTGCTGCGGCGTCTTGCCTATAGGAATCGCGAAGAATCTGCGCTGCACGCGCCGGAAGGAAGGAAGGTCCACGCGATCCCGAGCAGGTAGGACTGGCTGCGCGCGCAACGCGCGCACGCTGCGCGAGCACGCGAATTCACCGCATCCCAGCCTGGCGCTCACACCGCAGCCGAGCGCGCCTCCACGCCCCCAGCTGGCACCCGGCTTGCAACCTCTGCGGCCTGTCGGCAGCTTTTGGCACGACAGCAGAGCTAGGCAAGAACAACGGATAGATGACGTAGCGGTGGAGAGGTTTAGTAGTGAAAATCAAAACTAAAGAGGAGCTTTCGGGTTTTAAGCTCAAAACACAGTTTACGCAGAACGATTTTCAAGATCCTGACGATTTCAGAGTTATGCAGAAGTGTCGCGCTTTGGCGATTGAATGGGTTCGCAGACTATGCGCAGAAGGTAAGAGTAATTATGAACAAGCGCGTTCGATACATGGTGTAAATTGGTTGCAACAAGCAATTTGCGCAGTAGATTGTGATGGGTACACAGTGGTCCGGAAAATTAATGAACTTTTGAGGGATAGGGTATTGAATGAACAATGGGGAATATTCAATCTGTTGCTTGTAGCGGAATATGCAATAAAGAAACGCAAAGACTACTCAGCGACAGTGCAGAGTGATTGGCAGCGGGATGACGGGAAAATTTGCGTAGATGATTT
>CAZVMD010000210.1:0-12572 GCA_964628555.1 uncultured Myxococcales bacterium
GCTGCCAGCCATGTCCGGCGTGCTGCCGGTCAGACACTTTAGCGCCTGAGCCGGTGCGCACTGCCCGCCGACAAACGTCCCCGGCGTGACGCCGATGCCCAGATCCCAGGTGTCGGGGGTGCCGAGCGGCGTGCCCTCGCTGTACAGCGTCGCCTTGGTCACCATGCTCTGCGGCCCGAAGCCGACGCACTGCGCCTGACCGATGGAGGCCTTGATGTCGGCCCACTGCATGCGGCACATCTTTTCGCTGCCGGCCGGGCAGGTAAAGTGCATGTAGCCACAGCTTGGGGCGCCGTAGCTGCCGCCGGTCTGATAGAAGAAGAAGGCGCCGTGAATCACCACCCGCGTCGCGCTCGCTTCGTCGGGAAAGAAGTCGAGCTGGCGCGGCACCGAGTACATCGCGGAGGGCTGGCTGGCCCCTGCGGGCGAGGCGAGCAGACCAAGGAGCGAGGTGGCCAGAGCGGCCGTCAAGCGGCGAGAGCGAGCGAGCATGGGGGCCTCCGGGGCGGTGGGAAGGCGGCCATCGTACACAGGAAGCCCTGACGGCAAGCACAAAACTGCGGTGGCCGGCGCGAGCGCGGCTTCTGGCCCGGTGCAGGTCGCGACGTGTCAGGGGCCTGCGCTAGGATGCGGCCATCATGTTGACCTATCTGCGCATCAGCAACTTCGCGATCCTCGATGAGGTCGAGCTGGAGTTTGGCCCCGGCCTGACCGTGCTGTCCGGCGAGACCGGGGCCGGCAAGTCGCTGATCCTCGATGCGGTATCGCTGCTGCGCGGCGGCCGCGCCCCGGCCGACCTGATTCGCAGCGGGGCCGAGGAGGCTCGCATCGAGGCCATCTTTGCCCCCACCGCCGGCAGCGAGCCGGCCCGCGCGCTGCACGAAAAGCTCGGTCAGCTCGGCCTGCTCAGCGACGGGGCGGGCGAGAGCAGCGGGCAGCTCGGGGACGAGGGCCTGGTGGTGCGGCGGCTGCTGGCCAGCTCGGGCGGCTCGGCCGGCGGCAAGCGCAGCCGCGTCTATCTCGGCGGCCAGATCGCGACGGTGCAGACGCTGGGCGAGGTGATCGGCGGGCTCATCGACATCGCTGGCCAGCACGAGCACCAGTCGCTGCTCGACGCCAGTCGCCATCTGCCGCTCGTCGATCGCTGCATGAGCGAGCGCGGCAGTGCTGAGCTTGGCGCCGAGATGGCGACGGCCTTTGCCCGCCTGGAAGCCGCCATCGGCCGCCTGCGCGACGCCTCGCTCGACGAGCGCGCCCGCACCGAGCGCGAGGAGTTTCTGCGCTTTCAGCTCGACGAGCTGCAGGCCGCCGATCCCCAGCCTGGCGAAGACGAGGCGCTGCGCGACGAGCAGAAGCGCCTGCGAGCCGCCAGCAAGCTACACGGTGCAGCGCGGCGCGGCGAAGAGATCCTGTACAGTGCCGAGGGGGCGGTGCTGGAGCGCCTGGCCGGACTGCGGCGCGAGCTCTCGGAGCTAGGCCACATCGACAAAGACCTGGCGGCGCTGTCCACCCAGCTCGGCGAGGCCGAGGGCCTGCTGGAAGATGCCGCTCACTCGCTGCGCCGCTACGCCGACACGCTGCGCGCCAATCCCGAGCGCTTAGCCGAGATCGACGATCGCCTGCACCTCTTGTCACGGCTCCTGCGCAAGCACGGGCCGGACATGGCGGCACTGCTGGGCAAGCGGGCCGAGATGGCCGCCGAGCTAGCCCGCCTGCAGGAGCACGAAGCGCACCGCAGCGAGGCCGAGTCCGAGGTCGACAGCGCCCGTCGCGCCGCCAGCCAGGTCGCGGCCCGCCTGCAGGCCCGGCGGGAAAAAGTGGCGGCCAAGCTGTCCAAGGCCGCCTCGGCCGCGCTCGCCGATCTGTCGATGCGCGGCGCCGAGATCGACGTGCGACTGGAGCGCCGGCCGGCCCAGCGCGGCGATGAGTCGGCGCTGCTCTTTGAGCACGATGGCAAGCTGTGTCGCCTGGCCCGCGATGGCTGGGATCGCTGTGAGCTGCTGCTCAAGAGCAACGTCGGCGAAGAGGCGCGGCCGCTCTCGCGCATCGCCTCGGGCGGCGAGCTCTCGCGCGTCATGCTGGCCCTGCGCGGCGTCATCGGTCAGGCCGACAGCGTCGCCACCTGCGTCTTTGACGAGGTCGATGCCGGCATCGGTGGCGCCACCGCCGATCGCGTCGGCCGCCACATCCGCGCCATGGCCCGCCACCGCCAGGTCCTGTGCATCACGCACCTGGCGCAGATCGCCGCCTACGCCGACCACCATCTGCGCGTCGAAAAGCAGGTCAGCGGCGGCCGCACCATCACCCGCGTCCGCAAGCTGTCGGTAAGCGAGCGCCGCGACGAGATCGCTCGCATGCTGGGCGGCGCCCGCCTGACCGAAAAGAGCCGCGCCCACGCCGACGAGCTCTTGCGCGAGGCGCGCTGAGCCACTCCTGCGACGGCATCGCGGATATGTCCGTATGCCTACTTTTCGGCCTTCGGAAAACGCAGAGTCAGCTCTTGCAGGACGGCGCGGCCGAGCTTGACCGGAAGGACGATGCGATCGATGCAGGCCCGCAGCTCGGGGCTGCCCTTGGCGTAGAAGGTCTGGGTCGGCAGGCCGGGGGCGGCGCGCAGCACCAGATCCACGCTGCGCCCCTCGCCGGCTAGGCTGGCGCACTCTTCCTCGGCGCTGGCCACCGCCAGATCGATCGCCTCACTGTCGGTCGGCAGCTTGAGCTCAACGCTCACGTCATAGGACGCAGCCGGTGGCAGATCGACGACTGAAAGGAGGCGCTCGGCGCAGTTGGCCAAGGCAGCCGGTGTCAGCGGGTGGAACACCACCTGGTGCGGCGCGGCCTTGCCGGCCAGGATCACCGCCTGCAGATGCGACAGCGCACCGCCGGTCGCCGAGCAGCTCTCGCGCACCGCGGCCTGGGCCTGGCGCAAGCGGCTGTAGTAGCCCGGCGGCGACGAGCCGCGCGGGGAATCGGGCAGCAGCCGCGGCGGCGAAAAGTCGCGCACGCCCTCGCTGGGCTCGCCCTGGTTGCGGCGATAGCGGGCCAGGTTCTCGCGCCGCTCATCGAGGCCGGCAGACTCTCTTTCCAGGCTCTTGGCGATGGCTTTTTCCGTAAGCGCGATGGCCCGCGCCGCATCGTGCTCGACGCTAAACGCCACCTCGGCCTGGGCATCCAGGCTGCCGGGGCTGTCGGGATGCTTGCGGGCCAGCCACGCCGCCGCCTGCCGCGCCGCCGCCTGCGCCCCGGCCCGCAGCGCGGTCTCGACGAGGCTTACGACCTCGTACTCGCTCTTGGCGGCATCGAGGCGGGCGCTGAGCAGCTTTTCGAGCAGCGCCAGGTTGGGCTGTGGCAGCGCGGCAAGAAAGCGCAGGGCGCGACCGGCCTCGCTGCTCTTGGGATAGCGCGCGATGAAGGCCTCGGTCGCTTGCCGACCGCGGTCGTTGTAGTGGTCGCCGACCTCCAGGCGCAAGAGCTCCCAGGCGGCCGACGCAGCCTGGCTGTCCGAGCCGTGCTCCTTGACGCGGGCAAAGTAGCGCCGCGCCTCGTCGGTGCGCCGGGCCGCAAGCAGGCGCCCGGCCAGGGTCAGCTGCAGCTCGGCGTTCTTGGGCGACTGGTCGGCCGCGACCATGGCCTGGTCGATGGGCACCGCGCGCTCGGGGAGCTCGCGCAGCCACTTGGCTAGCTTGTCCCAGGTGCCATAGCCGCTCTGCTTGACCGCCGCCTGACCGCTGCGATCGAAGGCGACCAGCGTCGGAAAGCTCGATAGCCCCAGGCGCCGCATGAGCGCGCTGCCGACCTCTTCCTCCGAGCCGTCGTAGATGACGATGTGCAGCTTGTCGAGCGCGCTGGCCGCCCCCGGCTTGCGCATGTCGCGGGCCAGCACCTTGCAGGGGCCGCACCAGCTTGCCGAAAAGATCGCCAGCAGCACCTTGCCATGGCTGTTGGCCGTCGCTACGGCCTGCTCCAGCGGCGGCACTGGCTGCGTGAAGTGGGGTCCGGCCGCAGCCGGTGACAACAGCAGAACGAGCGAGGTCAGCGCGACCCCGAAGGCCAGACGAAGCATGGGCTGGGACATAGCAGAGATAGCCGCTAGGCGCGCGTTTTCTGACGGCGCGGGCGGAGCGCCAGGGCGGTCAGCAGGCCCAGAAACGGGAGTGCGCCCCAGCCGAGCGGCGCCGCGCGACCCCCGAGCGCCACCTGACAGCCGAACCGGCCCTTCTTCGCCGGCTCAGGAGCCGCCGGGCTTGCGGTCGCAGTCGGGGCCGCAGGCGGAGCGCTGGGGCTCGTCGCTGCAGGCGCCTCAGCACTCGCCGGGGGGGGATCATCGGCCTGGCAGCTGCGCCAGGTCTCGCCGCGCTCGGGGCTGCGAAACTCGCGGCAGTGGGCCGGCTTGCCGAGGTAGCCGTGACAGACCGCGCCGACCGCCAGCCGGTCGCACTCGTGCGTGTCTTTCTTGCAGCCCTGATAGCTGCGCCCGGGGCGCCGCGCGTCCTTTTCGGTGACGCACTGGCCGGCCGTGCCATCCCCCAGGCTGCAGAAGGTGCCATCCGGCTTGCCGACGCACTCGGCGGGGGGCTCGGGCACCAGATCGGCGACGGCGGGCGACAGCGACAACAGCGCCGTCAGCAGGCCCGCGCCGGTAAGCAGGCTGGGTCGGGGCCAGAAGCCAGGGCGCCCAGGCAGGCAGCGGCGGGGGTGGGGCAGCAGGGCAGGCTGGGCAGAGTACGGCATGGCTCAGAATAGCAGCGATCCGCGGGGGCTAGGGAGCGCGCCGAAGCAGCAGCCGCAGCGACGGGAAGCCCAGGATCAAGGTCTGCACCAGCCAGCCGCGCTGGCTCTGCGCTAGGCCCAGCCGCGCCGCCAGCCGATAGGCATACAGCCCCTCGCCGACGTGGGCCGCCACCGCACCCAGCAAAAGGACGCGCAGCAGCGGCTGCGGAAACAGCGTCGTCACCTGGGCCGCCCACCAGGCATAGGCGCCATCCCAGAGCGCCAAGACGGCCAGCAGCGACATGCCAAAGATGATCGACGCCCACCACAGAAAGTGCGGCCGCTCGACCTGATCAGCAGCCGCAGAGAACGGGGGAGAAGGGGCCATTTGCGCCGCATGCTAATCCGCTTGCCTCGCCCTGCCTACTGCCAGCGCGTGCGCCGGACCCGCTCCCTGCCTGCCGCGCGCATTTTCTGTGAATAGCGAGGGGCGAGGTGTGTCCTAATCAGCATCAACGCGCTGTATGTAAGGGAGGATCGAGATGCGTAGTGTGGGTTTGCGGCTAGCGTCCCTGTGTCTGTCCGTGCTGGGCAGCCTAGCCACCGTGGGCAGTGCTTGGGCCGATGAGGTCGAAGCCGGGCCGATCTGGAATCAGGCCGATGCGCAGCAGAAGTGTCCCGCGGTCTGTGGGCCGCGTGGCTGGACGGGGCAGTGGCGAACCACTCGACCGGGGCAGATGTCGGTCTGCCAGTGTGCCGCGCCAGTGGTCCCGGTGCCGCCCCCGGTCTATCAGCCGCCGCCGCCGCCTCCCGTGGTCGTCGCTCCGCCGCCGGGCGCTGGCTGGGGTCCGCGCATCGCCCCGTTTATGCTTGGCAATGGCAAGTGCCTCGACGTCGATGGCCGGCAGCAAGGCCAGAACGGCGCGACGGTGCAGATCTGGGACTGCCACGGCGGCCCCAACCAGCAGTGGACCTGGGATCGCGACCTGTCGGCCATCGTGTCGGCGGGCGGCAAGTGCCTGGCGGTTCGCCCCAGCGATGTCGGAACCCGCGGCGCTCGCGTCACGGTCTGGGACTGCAGCGGCAACCCCAACCAGCACTGGCGCCGACAAGAGGGCATGCTGGTCAACAGCGCCGGCCTCTGCCTGTCGGTCCCGCCGGGGCAGACCGAGCTTAACGGCGGCACCGTGACGCTGTGGGACTGCCGCGGGGGCGAAAACCAGCGCTGGTCGCGCCGGGCCCCCGCCCCGCCGCCGCCGCCGCCGCCGCCCCCGATGCCGCGCGGCCGCTTGTCTCTGGTGTCCACCAATGGCAAGTGCCTCGATGCCCACGGCCGCGACTTCGAGACCCGGCAAAACGGCGGCCGCGTCCTCACCTTTGACTGCCACGGCGGACCCAATCAGCTGTGGCGCCTCGAAGGCGGGGCGGTGATGGCCGGCAACGGCAAGTGTCTCGACGTGCATGGCCCGGACTTCCAAGCCCGGCGGCGCGGGGCTCGCGTTCAGCTGTGGGACTGCCACGGTGGCGCGAACCAGCAGTGGACCTGGAACGGCGCCGCGCTGATCGCCGGCAATGGCCAGTGCCTAGATGTCGAGGGCGATGGCTATCGCCGGCGCATGAACGGGACGCGCCTGCAGCTCTGGGACTGCCACGGCGGTCCCAACCAGCAGTGGACGCTGCAGCGACGAGCCGGCGAGCCCCAGCCGCCGCCGCCGGTGGTTGTCCAGCCGCCGCCCGGCCCGGCCTATCCGCCGGGGCCCGCCTATCCGCCGCCTGGCCCCGCCTATCCGCCGCCTGGCCCCGCCTATCCGCCGCCCGGTCCCGCCTATCCGCCGCCCGGTCCCGCCTATCCGCCGCCGGCCATGCCGATGCCCGAGGGGCGCTTCCAGCAGCTGCTCTCGCAGGTCCGCAGCCTGCCGTTCCGCGACGAGAAGCTGGCCCGCATCAAGGACTACATGATGCCGGACACGTTCTTTACCACCTCGCAGATCAGCCAGCTGATGCAGACCACGCCGTTTGGCTCGGATCGCATCCGCGTCGCCGAGCTCCTGTGGCCGCGCGTCGTCGATCCCGAGAACTTCCCCGAGCTCGTCTCGCTCTTCACCTTTGAGAGCGAGCGCCAAGAGCTCCGCCGCAAGCTCGGCCGCTAAGCCCGCTCCACGCCCCCCCCTCGCCCCGCTTCAGCCCCCGGCCACTTCCCCCGAGACCTCGACGAGCCTCCCTGAGCCAAAATTTGGCTCGCAGCAGGCATCGGAGAGCCTCCCCGAGCCAAAATTTGGCTCGCAGCAGGCTTCGGAGGGTCTCCCGCAGCAACCGGAGTCCTTCCGCTCTGCGTCGCTGCGTGGCGTTTTGGGGGCTGGGCTCGACTGCGGGGGGCTGCGTGCTAGGCTGCGCCGCATGAGCTCTGCCTCTTCACAGTCGCCGCGCCTGCCGCTCGCCACCTTTGCCGATCTGCTTTCCATCCCCGAGCCGCAGCGCTTCCACGAAATCCTCGACGGAGAGCTGGTGCAAAAAGCCATGCCCGGGGGCGAGCACGGCCTGGGGCAGATCAGCACCGCGGCCTTCTTAAAGCCCCGCTTTGCCCGCCAGCCCAACGGCCCCGCGCGGCCCGGGGGCTGGTGGTTTGCGACCGAGGTCACGATCGAGCTCGACCTGCACGACACCGTCCAGCCCGACATCGCTGGCTGGCGGCGCAGCAAGCTCCCCGACGGCCCCAAGGGCTATCCCATCCGCGTCGCGCCCGACTGGGTCTGCGAGGTCATGACCGGTGCCGAGTCGCGCCGCCGCGACGCCGTGCAGAAGCGCCGCATCTACGCCCTGCATCACGTCGCTCACTACTGGCTCCTCGACACCGACCGCAAGACCCTGACCGTCCTGCGCCTGACCCCCACCGGCTACCTCGACGCGCTGCACGCCAACCAAAATGACCGCGTCCGCGCCGAGCCCTTCGACGCCATCGAGCTCCCCGTCGACGTGCTGTTTGGCGGGGAAGAGGAGTAGGCGGCGGGGCGGGGCATTTGCGGCGATGACGGGCTCTGGTTTTTGCTCTAAAACGCGGGGCTGGAGAAAGGAACGGACGAGATGGCGATAAATGTGGCGCGGGTGAGCGAGGCGGTCGCCGGGGGGCGGCGGCGGGCGTGGATCGCGGGGCTGCTGCTGGCGGGGACGGGGCTCTCGCTGGGGCTCTTGCTGCAGCCCACTCTGGCGACGGCGGGGGATGCGGATACGGCGGATGTGCCGCCGGGCATCGTGGCCTTCTTTGGCCAGGCCGACAGCCGCTGTCCAGGCGGGTTTCGCGTGTCGCCGGAGGCCTCTGGGCGGCTGTTGGTCGGGGTGACTGAGGCGGGGACGGTGGGCAGCGCGGTGGGTAAGCCGCTCGCCGATCAGGAAGATCGCACGCACGTCCACGGCTTCAGCGGTCGGGTTGAGCTGCCGTATAAGTCGATCTCGGCGGCGGATGGGCCGAACAGCCAAGGGGCGGCGGCCAAGACCTATGAGGATCGCAGCACGACAGCGCCTGCGCCCTCGGGGCTGCCCTTTGTCCAGCTCACCGTCTGTGAGAAGCCATGAGGGGGGCCCTGCGCAGGCTTCGTTTCGCCGCTTGGCTGGCCCTCGGCGGGCTCTTCGCTGCGTCGCTTTGGGGCTGCGCGAGCGAGGGCAGCATCAGCGATGATGATCCCGCCGATGCCGGCGTCGGTCGCGCCGCCCCGCGCATCCAGTCGCAGGACTCGCTGCCGGCCGGTGCGGTGTCGTTCTTTAACCGCCGGACCTGCCCGGTGGGCTGGGAGCCGTTTGCGCTCGGCGCCGGCCGCACCGTCGTGCCCAGCCTGGGCGGCGATCCGGTCGGCAACACGCAGGGCGAGCCGCTTATCGACCGCGAAGAGCGAGTGCACAGCCATCTGCTGACCGGCACAGTCGCCACTAGCTCCGTCAGCTACATCGGCATCGCCGGCGAGGCCAACCACGGCGTGGCTCGGGCCGGCAGCTATGCGCTGTCCTTGGCCAGTGCCCCGGCCGCTTCCGGACTGCCCTATCTGCAGCTATTGACCTGCCGCAAGACCGGCGCTCCCCACCCGCAGAAGGCGCCGCCGCCGGCGGGGATGCTGCTGTTCTTCTCGGCCTCGGCCTGCCCACCCGGCTGGACCCAGCCGGCCTCGACGCAGGGGCGCTTCCTGGTCGGCCTGCCCGATGGAGCCAAGAGCGGTCTGGCCTTCGGCGCGCCTTCGCTGACCAGCACCGAGTCGCGTCGACATCGCCACAGCGGCGGCGGACAGCTCAAGACCTCGTCACACGGCATCGCGCTGGCCAGCGGCGCGGGGGCGGGCGGCTATGCCAAGGACGACACCTATGCCTATCAGGTGACGTCGTCCGAGTCGGCGATCGATCTGCCGTACGTGCAGCTCTTGCAGTGCCAGAAGCAGTAGGCCGCGGCTTGTGGCCAGTCGGGAAGGGGGGGGGACGAGGACCTAGTCGAACGCGGCCACGCCGGTGATGTCTTCGCCGACGACTAGGGTGTGGATGTGGTCGGTGCCTTCGTAGGTGAAGACCGACTCCAGGTTGCACATGTGGCGGCCGGCCTGGTACTCGTCGGTGATGCCGTTGGCGCCGAGCAGGTCGCGGGCGCTGCGGGCGCACTGCAGAGCCATGCGGACGTTGTTGCGCTTGGCGAGCGAGACCTGGGCCGGGCGCAGCTTGCCGGCTTCTTTGAGGCGGCCGAGGCGCAGCGATAAGAGCTGGGCCTTGCTGATCTCTTCCAGCATGTCGACCAGCTTGGCCTGCACGAGCTGATGGCCGGCGAGCGGCCGGGTGAACTGCTTGCGATCTTTGGTGTAGCGCAGCGCCTCGTCATAGCAGGCCATGGCGGCGCCGATCGCGCCGAACGAGATGCCAAAGCGCGCCTGGTTCAAGCACGACAGCGGCCCGCGCAGGCCCTGCACACCCGGCAGCATGGCCGCGGCCGGGACGACGCAGTCTTCGAAGATCAGCTCCGAGGTGACCGAGGCACGCAGCGAGAACTTGCCGTGGATGTCGCGGGTCGAAAAGCCCGGCGTGCCGCGCTCGACGAGGAAGCCGCGCACGGACTTGGCGCTGGCGGTGCCGCTGCCATCGTCATCGGTCTTGGCCCAGACGACGGCGACATCGGCCAGGCCGCCGCTGGTGATCCAGCGCTTCTCACCGGACAGGACGTAGCTGTCGCCGACGCGGCGGGCCAGGGTGCGCATGCCGGAGGGGTTGCTGCCGAAGTCGGGCTCGGTCAGGCCAAAGCAGCCGATGGCTTCGCCGCTGGCCAGGCGCGGCAGCCAGCGCTCTTTCTGCGCCTCGCTGCCAAAGGCATGGATGGGGTACATGACCAGCGCGCCCTGCACCGAAGCGAACGAGCGCACGCCGCTGTCGCCGCGCTCAAGCTCCTGCATGATCTGGCCATAGGCGACGGGGCCCAGGCCGGCGCAGCCATAGCCCTGCAGGCTGGCACCGAGCGCGCCGAGGGCTCCCAGGCGCTTGGGCCAGGCCGGATCGAAGGTGCCATCGCGGAAGTGGCGACCGATGACCGGCAGGATCTCGTCGTCGACAAAGCGGCGGAAGGTGTCGCGCACCAGGCGCTCTTCTTCGCTGAGAAGCTCGTCTAGGCCCAGGAAATCAACGCCAGAAAACGACATGAGCGATCGGCTCCTTTTGCACGGGGATCACAGGAAACGGGCAGGGGACGGGCGGCGGAGCGGCCGAGCGGGCGCCGGGCCAGCCGTCCTCAGCGCAGGTGAGCATCGACCAGCCACTCCTGCGCGGCGCGGGTCAGGATCGAGTCGCTGGGCACCTCGCCATGGTCGATGGTGAAGGCCGGTGCCAGCTGCGCTTCGATCTCGGGCATCGAGGCAGAAAAGGGCGGGCCGCCGGGGTAGCTGTGGCAGTAAAAGAGGGCGATGAAGCGCCCCGCCGGCTTGAGCAGGCGCGCCACCTGCTGCATGTACTCGTCGCGGCGGCTGGGATCGATGGCGCAGTAACAGCAGTGCTCGACGATGAGGTCGTAGCTTCCGGCGGAAAGCGGGCCGCTCGCGTCGCACAGAAACAGATCGCGCTCGACGGTGCTGACCACCTGCCCCAGCCCGGCGGCGGCCACCGCCTGCTGCGTCGCGCGCACCGCCGAGGGGGCGATGTCGACAGCGACGATCTGTGCGCCTGTGCCCTGGGCTAGCTTTCCGAGCAAGAGCGCCTCGTGGCCGCGCCCGGC
This sequence comes from uncultured Myxococcales bacterium, assembly GCA_964628555.1. Classification (GTDB taxonomy): domain Bacteria; phylum Myxococcota_A; class Polyangia; order Palsa-1104; family JAEUJZ01; genus JAEUJZ01. The sequence goes on from CAZVMD010000210.1 coordinate 10,937, forward strand.
GCCCAGCACCAGGGCTCGCTGTCCGGCGGAGAAGTGAAGCTGCGCTGCCAGATAGCGGGCCAGCGGCGGGGCGGCACGACCCAGCTCCCAGCCATCGCCGCCGTGCTGGTAGAGGTACTCCCAGCGCTCGTCGTAGCCCAGCTCGGCCGGCTCGCTCTGGCGCGGACGTAGCTCGCGCACCGCGGTGCGGGCCGCCTCGCGCAGCAGCCCCTGTAGGGTGTGATAGTCGCCGTCGGTCCACAGCAGCGCGGCGGGCTCACCGGGCTGCGAGGGCCGAGCCGGGCTGCCCGAGGGCGTGGCTCGGCTTCCGGCCGCCGGCGGGCCTGAGGGGGGAGCGCGCTCAGCGATATAGCCCAGGCGCAGGCGGCGGCTCTTTGCATCGACCTCGAAGGCCAGCAGGGTGGCATCGCGCGGCGTGCGGCTCGACGCCGGACCACGGCCATGCGCCCACTCAAACAGCGGCTGGGCAGCGGCGGCCACGCGCTCGCAGGCGGCGGCATCGAGATCGACGGTGATCACCCCCCCGGCATCCGCCGCGGTGACGCGCGCCAGCTTGTTGCGACGATCCAGGGACAGCGAGAGCAGATCCACAGGGCGCCTCTAGCCGAACACTTTTTTGGTCAGCTCGCCGCGCACGTCGGCCTGCATGACGTCATCTAGGCCGCCGATCGGCTCGCCGGCGATAAAGACCAGCGGGAACTCGCTGCGCTTGGCCTGCGTCAGGGCCCAGCTGCGGCTGACCTCGTCGTCGGTGACGTCGAGCACGGTATAGGGGATGTCGCGACCCTTGAAGATGTCTTCGATCTTTTTAGGCGTGCGATGGTCCTGATCGGTGACATAGAGCGCCACCGGGGCGGCTTCGCGGGTCGCGGCCTGGCTGCCGGCTTGCTCTTCGGCAACCCGGGCGGCGGCCTCGGCGACAAGCTGCTCGCGGCGCTGTAGCTCGGCGGCTGAGCACAGCGGCTGACCGAGCAGATCGTTGGCAAAGCGCAGCGCCTGGCGGGTCCAGCGCAGCGGCGGTAGGCGGTTGCCGCGCTCGTCGTAGATGGCGTCATGCAAGAGCACGCGCCCACGGTCGAGGGCAGCCTGGGCAAGCGGGGGCAGAGTCGGGGGACGAGAGGGCATCAGGGATCTCGGCAAGAGGGGTTGGTCACCTTCCCTAGCGCGGAGCGGCGACGAAGTCAAAGGTCGCGCTAGTCTTGCTTGGGGGCGGTGTGAAGCGGGGTTCCGTCGTCGCTGGTCTGGGCGCGCGAGTTTAGCGGCAGGATCAGATAGCGCAGGCCGTTATCGTGCAGCTTGGGCAGGCGGCCGGCGTTGATGTTGACCTGCACGCTCTGATGCAGCAGGCGCGGCGGGCTCAGCGTGGCATCGCGAGCCCGGCGGAAGGCGACAAACTTTTCCCGCGGCGTGCTCTGGCAGAGGTGGACGTTGTGGGCGCGCTCGGCAGCCACCGTGGTCTCGTAGCGCAGGGCACGCCCGCCGGGCTGATAGTCGTGACCGACGAAGATACGGGTCTCTGCGGGCAGGGCGTAGAGCCGCTCGTAGATCGTCGTATACAGCTGATCGGCGTCGCCACCCGGGAAGTCGCAGCGCCCGGTGCCGTAGTCTTCGATGAACAGCGCATCGCCGACGAACA
>CAZVMD010000211.1:0-3109 GCA_964628555.1 uncultured Myxococcales bacterium
CCGCGTTGCTGCGCGCTCCCGTGCGCAGCACGATCGAGCCGTCGGCGTAGCCGGCATCGACGGCGGCGGCGTTCACGGAAAAGTCGGGCATCGGTGGGCCAGGCTGCCCCGGCGGACCGACGGCGCCCGCTGGTCCTGGGGGACCGACGGCACCCGCTGGCCCTGGCAATCCGACGGCGCCCGCTGGCCCTGGCGGACCGACGGCACCCGCTGGCCCAGGCTGCCCTGGCAGACCTGGGTCACCCGCCGGCCCCGGCGGTCCGACGGCGCCGGCTGGCCCTGGGGGGCCTAGCGTCGTCGGGGCAGGAGTGAGCGCAGGCGCGCGGCCTCGGGCTCGACGGCGGCGGCGGGAGCGACCGAGGAGCGGCGGCAGGCTCAGCCCGACCGCGACCAGCGCGGCGATGGGATCGTCGTCGTCGCGGCTCATCGGCAGCACAGCACCCCGTTCTGGGGATTTGTGTTGATAGATTTATCCAGGGAATGGCCCTTGCTAAAATCAAAACCGCCTTTCCCATCGCGGGCAGCGCTCTGGAATCCGGAACAATTTTCTGTTCTTAAATAACATGGCTCTATTGTGCAATCGCCACAGCCCATAAAGAGGCGCTCGTCCAGGCTCGTTAGCTGACATCGAAAGCTGGTGCCCAAGGCGGCCGGGACATCGGCGAGCATGAAGCCCGGCTTTCCGCCGGCGCTACACGTCGAGGCAGCGACGGGATCGCGCTGGGTACAGACGCGCCAGCCCGGCGAGCACAGGGCGCGGGCTTGGCCTTGCGCGAAGCTCCCCGGGCAGGCATAGACGGGGCTGGCAGGGGCGACGGTGAGCCGCGTTCCCGCGTCGGCCCCCGCAGCGCACCCCCAGTCCGGCACGCCCGCATCGCCGCCGGTTCCGCTGCAGAGGCCGCCGTTGCACGTCGAGCCCATCGGGCATGGGTTGTCAGCGTCGCAGCGGATGGGGATCTCGCCCTCTTTGGGCGGCGAGAAGCAGGCGAAGAGGCAGAGCGTGATCAGGCTGAGGGTGCGCATCGGGGCCTCGCGGTTAGGGGGTGGGGCGCAGGGCGGCGAGCTCAGCGCGCAGCGCGGCGAGCTGGCCGCGCAGATCGGCCTTGAAGGCATCGTCGCAGCAGGCGGTCACCTTGGCGTCGAGCGCAGTCAGCTTGCCGTCGAGTACCTTGATCGCTTCCTCGGTGCCGCTGACGCGGGCGGCCAATGTGCGGATCTTGCCGTCGAGCTCGTCGCTGAAGTCGGCGCCGAGCAGGCACCAGGGCTGCATCGTGAGCTTGGACATTCGCTCTCGATAAGTCATCGGGTTCCCCTTTGTGTAGATAGATACCGTTAGGCCGGAGCAATCCCCGGCATGCTCATCACGCGGAGCTCTAGCGAGTCGCCCGCGGCAATCGTCCCGCTATTCTGAAGCAGGCTGTATCCCTGAGCGCTAGGAGTCACCGGGATATACTCATAATCGGCCAGCGGCTGCGCGATGACGAAGGGGGCCAGCGGCTGTACCGAGCTGCCAACCAGCGCGCGATACTCGCTGCCATAGCGCACGGTGACGACATTGGTGCCAGCGACGATGCCGGCGCCGCCTGACTTGGCGGTGAGGAGCAAGCGGGTGACTTCGTCGGTGGAGCCCGGCAGCACGACGACGCTGTCGACCTGGTTGCCGAAGCCATAGACCGTCGGGGGGCGCTGGCTGTCGCGGTGCGGGTTCTGCAGCTGCGCGGGATTCTGGAACAGCACATCCCACGCGGCTTTGTACTGCTCCCAGGTCAGCCCGCGGGTGGCGACGGAGTGAAGCAGCGCATTGAGGACATAAAAGATCTGGGCTTTGTTGCCCAGCGTCGGCGCCGTCGGCAACACCCAGGCCAGCAGCGCCGTGCGCACCTCTTCATAGGTCAGCGCGAGGCCAAACTTGGTCAGCTCACCGATGGTCAGGATGCGGCTGTCGGCATCGTAGGTGCCGACCATCGGCGGCCAGTTGTTCCCGGTCGCGCTCTGAAAGCCCGACAGATCGGGCCGGGTGACGACGGTGGTCGCCGGCACCACGGCCGGGGCCTGCGGCGCGGGCGAGGACATCGCGACACCGGCGATCACGTCCTGCACCGCGGCCATAAGCAGGCGCGCGTTCGCTCCGCTGTTCAGCCAGCGATTGATCAGATCGAGGGCATCGCGCGAGCGGTCGTCGACGCGGTCGATGCGGCGATCGAGGTTGTCTTGCGTGCGGTTGTAGTGGACGGCGGCGGCGCTCAGGCCCCCGCCGAGAAGGCCCAGAAGTTCCTGATCTCGGTTGTTCATGGTCTATACGCTCCGAAAGAGAGAAAGCGGTTTCTAGCGACGGCGCCGACGATCGCGCGAGTCGCGGGTGAGCAGCAGCGCTCCGGCCACACCAGCGGCGCCAAGGGCTACCGCCGTGCCGCCGCCGCCGCCGCCGCCGCCGGTCGAGCCGCCGCCGTCCATGAAGCGGCCCACGATTTTCGCCACGCCCGCCCCGGCCTGGATATCGAGCGCGCTGATTTGGGTCTCCAGCACAGCGGCTTGCGTGTCGTTGACTTCCTGCTGGAGCTCGATGAAGCGCGCCATCTGCTGGCCGGTCACGCTGCTCGAACGGCCGATCTCGTCGCGCAGTCGATCCAGATCTTCCATCGCGGCATCGTAGTCGCGCACCTTTTGGCCGATGTCGCGGCCCGCCAGAAAACCAGACAGCGCCTGCGCTCCGTCCGCGGCCATCTCCAGCGCGCGCGTCGTTGCGGAGCTTCCGCCGCCGCCCATACTTCCGCCGCCGCCGCCTAAGTTGAGGCTCTGGGTCTGCTGCTGTTGCTGACTCTGCCACCACGTATTGAGCAGCTGTGCATCCGCCTGCGACGCGACGCGGATCTGCGTGCCGTTCGGCAGCGTCACCAGCTGTCCCAGGCTCTGCGTCTGATTGGCGAGTGCGAGCGCGGTGCTCTGCGTTGCGCCGCCACCGCCACCGAATGGGTTGTCCGCCATGCCGGCGCTGCTGCCTTGCATTGTCGTCGTACGAAGTGCCATAGGTTCCCCCTTCTGCTTCCGGTTTTCCCGTCGGGCGTCAGGCGCCCGTGATTCCTTTTTGGTCGCGCGATTCCTATTGGGT
>CAZVMD010000211.1:3209-10252 GCA_964628555.1 uncultured Myxococcales bacterium
CCGTCGGGCGTCAGGCGCCCGTGATTCCTTTTTGGTCGCGCGATTCCTATTGGGTCGCGCGCTTCCCTACTTGGCGCCGTAGATCTCGCGTCGCCAGCCGGCGCCATACCAGTCAAAAAGGACTTGGCCCGGCAGGACTTGCCCCGCGCCGGTCTTGCCGTTGTAAAAGACCACGCCCTTGTCGCGGTCGAGCCCAAACTGCGCCGGGCTGGCGTTGCCGTACAGCTGCCCCCACGCCCCCGGATCGCCGCCCAGGTTAAAGGCGTCCTCGGGGTCGCGGGTCACGGCGATCGAGGCTCCCGGCGCGAGCTCGTAGTCGCTGCCGCCGACATGGCGGATCACGTCGTTGAGCGGCACGGGCTGCCCGCCGATGACGCCGACCACTTCGTAGGTCACGACGCGCACCGTCGGCGCGGTCGCCTTCGCCTTGGCTTTGGGGCGCGGGTCCTGCTCGGGATAGAGCTTGTAAAAGGTCTCGGTAAAGCCCTTTTCAAACTGCAGCCCAGACTGCACGATCTCCGCGATCGGCGGAAACTCGCTCGCGACCTTGACGAAGAAGCCGTACTGCGTCGGCGCGAGCGCGTTTGCCTTGGCCTTGGAGGCCTCCTCGGACGAGGCGTTCATCACCCAGATGCCGCGATGCACCGAGTTCGGATCGAGCACCCACATCGTGTTGTTGACGCCGATCCCGACCGCCTTTACCGCCTGCTTGTCCCACGGTGTATTGGTCAGCGTCCCTTCGATCAGCTGCGGAAACGCCTTCTTGAGCTCCTGCGCGTCCGGCCCCCAGTGCGTGTTGGGAATGGCGGACAGCTCGTCCTCCGCCATAAAGCCGCCGCGTGCTCCTAGCGCGCGCTTCAGCTCGTCATTTGTCTGCGTCCACCAGGCCATGTCTTACGCCTCCTTGCGATTGGGGTTGTGTGAGTCGTCGGGCACATCGCCGGCCCGCTCGAAGTTTCGGAGAGGGCGGCTGGCGACGAGCGGCGGTCGCTCCGGCCCGTCGGGCGGCCGGCTATAGGTCTCGGGACTCGCGCCATCGACAAGCGGCCCGCGATCGACCAGCACGACATCGGCCGTGTTGCCGCGACGCAGCAAAACGGAGTCCCGCGCATCGCTGACTAGCGGCTGCGCCTCCTCCGGCGCCTTCCCCGGCGCATCGACGAGATCGACGAGATCGGCGATACGGTCGCCATCGCGCAGCGTCGAGGGCTGCCAGCCCTGCGCAGCGGCTGGCCGACTGCGCGCGGACGTATACATCGGTGCATCAAACTCGCGGATCTTGTCTCGCCGTGCGCGCGCCTCGTCTTCCTGCATCTTGATCCTCCGCTCTTCCAGTGCGAGGCGGCGCTCCTCTAGCTTCCGCTGCTCCTCGCTGGCGGCGCTGCTCTTGGCCGCTTCGGCGCGCTTGCGCTCGCTGCTTCCGGTGGCTGCGCCGATGATGTCCTTGATCGCGCCGGTCCCGGCTTGCGCGGCTTTGGCCCCCTCGCTGCCACCCCCCATTGCGCCGACGACGGCGCCACCGAGCCCGCCAATGACATCGAGCACCTTGCTCGCGATCTCTTCTGCGTCTGCCATGGTTCAGGCCATCCTTTCTCGCGGCGGCAGCACGCGCAGCGGATCGACCGGCTCGCCGTAGTCGCCCGCTGTGCGGTCCCAGTCCGCCGCGCGTATCTCGAAATGCACATGCGGCTCCGAGTGCTCGACGCCGCTCTGTCCCGTCGGGCTCACCGTGCCGAGCACTTGCCCAGCCCGCACCGGCTCGCCCTCGCGCACCAGCGCCGAGCCCAGATGCAGATAGCGATAGACCTTGCCATCGAGTCCGCGCACATCGACAAACAGCCCGGCTCGCCGTCGGCTCTCGCTCTCGCCCTCGCGGCCATCGATGACGCGCAGCACCCGGCCATAGGTCGCCGCGCGCACCTCGGCTCCGGCTGGCGCAAACAGATCGATTCCCTTGTGCGGCTGGCCGCTGCCCGCTCGCCGCCGCAGCACGCTCTCGCCGACCCGACGGAGCAGCCCGGCCGCAATCGGCCACAGCGGCCCGAGAACTTCGCTCACGCGATGCTTGGCCATGTCGCCTCGTTCCTTCCCTTGGCGACCCTGCGCCGCCAAGCCCGCGACGACGGCGAGACCGACCCCCGCAGCCCCTAGCGCCACGCCCAGCGCTGCGCCCAAGGAGGCGTCGCCGCTGCCGCTGTCGTCACGTCGCGGGCTCATGCCGCCTCTTTGGAGCTCGCCGCGGCCCAGCTCATCAGTGCCACAGTTCCGACGACAGCCGCCGCCGAGAGGCCAACCGCGGCAAACGTCGGCAGATCCTCACTGGCCTTGCGCATGCCTTCGCCGCGCGCTCCGCTGACCACCACCTCCGCCACTTTCTCGACGGTCGAACGCTTGCGCGCTTCTCGTTCCTTCAGCGCGCGCTCATATTCCGATTTCAGCCGCTGCGGTGTCGGCACCCGCCGCGCGATCGTGGTCTCGACAGCGCGGAAGGCGCGATGCGTGAGCCATACTTCGAGCACGGTGACGAGTCCGCCGCCCAGCGCCCGCGCGAAGTGCCCCGCCGCCGCGTCGAGGTCGCGCTCGTTCTTCGCGTCGTAGGCCGTCTGCCAGAAGTCGCGCAGCGAGCCCGCGATGAGCTTCACCTGTTCCCAAAGTCCAGCGATGCCATAGACCACGAGCACCGCGTTCACCGCCACACCCAGCGGCCCACCGACGACGGTCGCGACGATCCAGCCGGCCAGCACAACGGCCAGCGCCTTGATCGACTCCAGCGTGAGCAAGCGCCGGACGGCTTCCCAGATGCCGTCATCCAAGAGCGGAATGCTGCGCACCATGGCCAGCGCGAGCCGCAGCGCCGCCGCGGCCAGATAGCGCGCCCCCGTCGAGAACGGCGACCGCGGATCGAAGCTGCGATCGAAGAGTGATTGATTCAGATCCAGCCCCGGCACCTCGGCCCCGCGCTTCGCCTTGGCGAACGTCTGCGGCGAGATCGTCTCGACGAGCGCAATCACCATCGCGTAGCTCCGCCGTCGCCCCGCCTCGTCCGCGCTCTCCTTGCCGCGGCGAAACCAGTGCGTCAGGTTCGGAATCTCATCGACCAGGCGCGGCTCCGTCGAGCGCATCGCCAAAAGGAGCAGCGTCTCGGCTTCCGCCTGCAGCGCGTCGCCGGTCTTTGCCGTCGCCAGAATCTCGCGAAACCGCACAGCCCAGGGGGACGCCATGGCTACACCTCGATCTCGGAGGAGCCCGAGACATTGCGAAGGTTGTCTGCAAAATAGGCGCGGACATCGGCATTCATCGGCGATTTCAACAGAGCGGACCAGATGATGCGCGCCTCGTCATCGCTGCGATACATCGGTAAGCCCAGAAACTGCATTCTCTGTTCGTAATACATGCGCAGCTCTGGGGATAGCTGCGGATTGTCCAGTTGACCACGCAGATAGGCCGGGCTGTTTTCGACATTGCGCTGCGGCCCGTCGAAGCCGTCATAGTCGCGGATCCGACTGCGCGTCGGCGCGGTGTGCAGCGCCGTCGCATCGAAGGCGGCCAGCACCGACGGCGGGATGGGATAGCGGCGGTTGACATCGTCGGCGACGCGCTGAAACTGGGCATTGTTGGTCAGCTGCCGCACCGTCGCCGGCCCGACGTTGCCCACCAGCACCGCAAACTGCGCTCCCAGCCCCGCAAAGCGCGCCTCGGGCGGCAGCGCCGACGGCGAGCCGACCGCGCGCAACAGCCGCAGCAGCGACTCCTCTAGATAGTCGAAGGCGCCATAGACCGCCGCGACCTCGACGGGAAGCGGCTTTCTCTGGCGCTCGCTCCGTCGGGCATTCCACGCCACCAAGAGCACGGCGAGCGGCCAGACCACCCCGGCCGGCAAGAGGCCCTGCAGCTCCGACGACAAGCGCTTGCGTCCCGTCGCCATGGCCAGCGCGAGATCCTCTTCCAGTGACATGGCTAGTTGCCCCCGCTCTGAGGCGCCTTCAGGCGATCGGAGAGCGCTTTGATCTCGGCCTGCGCCTTCTCCAGCGTCTCGCGCTGCGCGGCGAGCGTCTCCGCCGCCTCGCGCCGCTCGTCGACCGACTCGGCCCAGCGATAGCGCAGCGCACGGAAGACGTTATTTAGGCCCAGCGTCGACAGCACCTTGGCCGACTCGTTGAGACCCAGACGCCACCCCGGCGGGATAAAGATCTTCTTTTCCTTGCGCCACTCCTTTTCTGACGAATGGAGCATCAGCGTATTAATCAAATAAGCCGCCATGCCGAGTGCCCCGGGGAGCGTTTGTAGCAAATCGACGTTTTTATAGATAAATCCCGCGTCGCCTTTGTCTTTTTGCGAGGCTTCCGCCGCCCAGCGGATAAAGAAATTGAGCGTTTCGTTAAACGACTGACCGAGCGTGACGGAGATCAGATCCATCTGCACGCGGTCGGTGATAGATACGCTCGCGAGCAGTTTTTCGCCTAGCTCGGTGTTCTTCTTTTCCGTCGAGGCCAGCTTGCCGCCCAGCTGTTTGATCTCGGCGGCCTGCTGCTTGTCAGCGACGGCCATCGCCTTGTTAGCGACGGTGGATGCACGAGCGGCGGCGGCGGCTTGGTTCCGCTGTCGTGCGGCAGTGCGACGGGTAAGGGCCTCGGTCTTGCGTGCCATGGGTTTGCCTCACAAAAGAGTGGTTCGCGCTTCGCGGAGCGCTTGATCGGGGGTGCGTTTCTCGACGGCGAACAGCCCGCCTTGGGCCGAGGGATGCGCCTGCGCAAGCTCGGCGTAGCGACGGGCAAAGCGAGCAAAGGCGAGCGGCTTGCCGCCGACCTCGTGGAGGAGCTCCAAGAGCTCGACGGCGCGCGGATTCCCGTCGACATGGGGCGGACCTTCAATGCGTCCCTGCCGCAGATAGGAAGACACCGACGGCATGCCGGCCGCGCGTAGCTCGATGTAGTCCGCGACCGCTGCGCGCAGCGCCGGACGCAGATCCCAGCCTTCGCCCGCCGTCGCCGCCGCCAAGATCCACGGCGCCGAGCGCGCGAGCGTGCCGAGCAGCTGACCGCCCGCCGCATCGAGCAGTGCAGCATCGGGAATCAGCGCGCCGGTCAGCAGACGCTCCACGAAGATCTTGCCGTCCTCGGAAAATCCATCCGCGGTCAGGTAGCGCTTGGCGTTGTTGTCGGTGACGATGCCGGCCCGACGCAGAGCGCCAGCAAAGGTGCGGCTCTCGCGACCCGACAGGTAGTCGCGCAGCGTCGCATCGGGGGACGACAGCGCGACGGCGAGCACATCGAGCGCATCGCTGGTCAGTCGCTGCGCCTCGGCCACGGTCTCTGATCGCAGATCGAGCGTCTGCGTCAGCGGAATGTTGAGCAGGCGCACGAGCTCGCGCAGCTCGGCCCGGCTCGCCGGATGCGTCGTCTCAATGGTGCGCACGATGACCGGATTCGGAACGCTCTCGATCTGTGCGCGCGAAAATCCAAACGGCGCCGCGTTGTCGCGCAGGTAGTCGTAGGCGACTTGCCCGCCCTGCGCATAGTGAAGCTGCAGCGCCATCGAGCGCCCGTTGCCGCCGAGGACAAAGCCCTCGTGCGTCACCACCGGCAAGCCATCGATCGCGCCGGGCGCTCCATTAAAGACGAGCTCGGGGATCAGGTTCTGCGCGATGCTCAAGACCTTGAGCTGCTCCGCCTTGTCGCGCTGATAGTCGCGCTCTTGTACGCCGCTCGGATACTCCGGCCGCGGGCGAAAGGCGCGCAGCGGATCATGCGAGGGAATCAAGCGCTCCGCCGACATCAGGCAGGATCGCGCGAGCCTCGGCACGGGGGCTCCCTGCGCTGCAGCGAGCACCAGCGAGGCCGGCAGGCCACAGCTTGCGCCCTCGATTCCTAATTTGCACGCGCGGTGATCGGTGGGACAGCTCGCGCCGCGCGGCGGTCGCGGTCTCGGGGGTGTGCGCGGCTTGCGCGGCGGAGCCGGGCGCAGCTCATCGACGCCAAACGGCTCACCGCGCTGGATGCCGCGCGGGGCTCGCACGGCCGGAGCAGGCTCGGCCGGCAGGCTTGCACTCGGTCGGATGTGCTTGCCGTCGCAGGCAAACAGCGTCGAGGCGGCCAGCTCAGCGCTTGCCCCGGCCTGCCACAGCTCGCGCAGATGCGGCATTAAGCCACCTACCAGATCGCGGTCGAGGCGAGCCTGCGGAAAGCGGCGCCGCGCCGCGTTGATGACGTTGGCGACCCAGCCGGCCGGCGGTTCCTTGCCCGCACGAGAGCGCAGCGCCATCATCCGCGCCCCCTGCGATCGATGCGCAGCCGACGCCGCAGCGCCGAGAAGCCCGCGTCCAGCCCATCGACTAGCAAGCTCGATACCTCGCCCACGACGCGGTCGCCGACCTGGCCGAGCTGCTGCGCCGCATGATCGGACAGCGCCATCCCGCGGCGGCGAAACGTCTCGCCCGCTTCGCTTACCCGATCGCGCAGCGTCGCACTCCGGGTCGGCAGATCGGCGCGGCAGGTGTGACAGCGCAGCGAGGCGCTCGGCGGCACGCGGTTGGCCTCGCCGCAGCGAAGGCAGAGCACGGCGCCGCGCTCCAGTAGATAGGACGCAAGCGCGCTCTCGTACTCCTTGCGCAGCACGGGATCGCGCAGCGTGTTGTAGGCATCGCGCAGCGTCTCGAACTCCTCGCGCTGGCCACCGCGATCGGGGTGCGCACGGCGGGCCTTGTCACGGAAGGCGCGCCGCAGATCGTCGCCGCTCACGCTCGGCCCGATGCCCAGCAAGGCGAACAGGTTGATCATGGCGTGCCTCCCGCCGGAAGCAGGCGCAGAGGTGGCGGCGGCTTCACCGCAGCGATGAGATCGCGCAGGAACCGCAGCAGGCGCCGCGGCTGCGTCACCGTGATCACAAAGCCCAGCTCACCGAGGGAAAAGACGCGCCGCTTGATCTCGCGCAGCGCCCAGGCGCGCGACCACTCCTGCGGCCTCGGCACGGCGGCCGGGGCGCCTGCCGTCGGCATCAGCTTGGCGAGGAGGTCCGCCAGATCGAAGGGGGCGGCCGGCTCCGCG
>CAZVMD010000211.1:10352-12521 GCA_964628555.1 uncultured Myxococcales bacterium
GGGCTCGCTCTCCGCCGCCGCGACGCAGGTCACCGCCTTGGGTTGCACGGCCTCGGCCAGCGTGGGAGGCGGCAGAACCTCGACCTCGCGATGCGCGGACGAGTCCGGCGGGCGGGGATCGCTCAAGCCGAAAAACTGTTCGAACCACGCCACCTCGGCCTCGGCATCGGCGCTCGGCCGGGGACCTTCGGAAGCAGCCGACGGGGCCACCGGGGCAGATTCCGTTTTCGTCTCGCGGGGCTCTGCAGAAGTCGAGCTCGCGGTCCGGCTCGCTGACTCCGCCTTCGCTGGCGCAGAGTCCTTTTTATTTGCACTGCCACCACCCGCAGCCGGGAGGGCCGGCGGGCCGAAAGAGGACTCGCGCCCCGCGCCCCCCTTGGCCGGGAGCCGCGCCTGACCGTCGCGCAGGTCGCCCTCCCGCGGTGCGCTGACCAAGCTCTGCGCCAAGCCGCCAAGCTGTGAGATCACTTCCTTGGCCACTCCCGCCCAGTCGGTGCTCTCGCGCGCCTTGGTGACGAGGTGCTCAATCATCCGCACCTGCTGCTCGTGGCTCTGGCCCGCGCTGCGCGTGTGCTCCTGCACCACTCCCATCACGTCCTTGACCACCACCAAGATCGACGCCTCGCGCTCGGCGGTCTGCGCCAAGAGCTTCTCGTGAAACTCGGCCAGCGTGCGGCTGTGTCGCTCGTTGTTCTCGGCGATCGCGCTTGAGAGCCGCTGCACGATGGCCTGGCTATCCTCCACCGTCTGCGTGACCGCCGCCTCGCGCCGGTTCCGCATTTCGCGCCGCTCCAGCCGCTGATTTAGCCGATCTTCCGCGGCCGAGATCTGCGCCGGACTGCGCACCGTACTCATCCGCTCGTCCACTTCGATCGACTTCCGCTCGGACTCCGGCTGCTCGATCGCGTTGCCCTGGCGATCGTAGTACTGCAGCCAGTAGCGGCCGGGCGGAACCTCCGGCGGGATGCAGCTCGGGAACATCGGCAAGGCCGGGCTCCCCGACGGGGGATAGCTCGTCTCGTCCCCCGCGAACAGGCGAACCGCCATCCCCTCTGGCGGCCGGTAGTACTTCAGGTACTCCGCCAATGTGTTGATCTCGTACGAGGCTGGACCGTGACGCTTCATGGTCTTGCTCTGCTCCTGCACTCAGCTTCCGCACACAGAATCAAAAAAGGACCCAAGCAAACCCAGCATAGCGTCCTGTTTCCTGCCTAGGTCAACCCCGATCTCCGAAGTTCCCGCAGGGATTGAGGAAATCCGGAATGGAAGTGCAGGCGCCACAACCACACCTGCGAACCAGCCCGGCCGGCCAAATCCACAGCCCGATCGACCACTTGCTCTGAAATTTCTCCGTCGAAGAATCGGAGGTGGGGTTCGGTACGAAACGCAGCCGCCCTTGCGCAGTTCTCACCAGCTGCGAACCCGCTCTGGGGTCAGTCCTAGTGATTCCTCTGATCTTTCAAGGACTTAGCCAGAGGCATGGTTCGGAATGAAATTCGCCGCCTTTCGGAGTGCCGTCTGGAGTTCACTTTTGGTTCCGAACCAAGCCTCGATCTGAAATACTCGCCGCATGCCCGCATTCCGATGTCTGCACTGCGGCGCGCTCCTGCATCCCGAAAGAACCCGCCGCGCCGTGTACTGCACCGATCGCTGTCGCGCCGCGATGGTGCATCTGGTCGAGCGGTACTTTGAGCGGCTATCCCCGACGGTGGAGAGACTGTTCCAGCTGCTGCGCGAGCAGTGCCCGCAAGAGGCGATCGGCTATCAGCTGGTGCTACTGCACCGCGACACGGCCTATCGCTATCCGCCCAGCCGACGCCGCTGGATCGCCTACAACGGCCGCCCCAGCTACCGCGCCGCGTTTCGCCTGTATCCCTTTGAAATTCCGATCGTTCCGCTGTCTGCGATCTACGGCCTGCAGCTGGTCAGCCGCCATTTTGTGCTGCCGCTTCCGATCGCGCTTTTGCCCGGCGTGCGCCTCGACCCCGTGCGCCCTTGCCGCGTCGAAGAAGGAGACGTCATCAAATGAACCCGATCGACATCCGCACCCTGCGCCTTGGCCTCAAGCTCACCCAAGCCCGCCTAGGTCTCTTGCTCGGCGTCCACGGCTGCACCGTCGGCCGGTGGGAGCGCAGCATTCAACATCCGCGCCCCCGGCACATCGAATGC
>CAZVMD010000212.1:0-12501 GCA_964628555.1 uncultured Myxococcales bacterium
AGCGGGAGGTGCTGGATCTGATCCGCGCCCGCTACTCGCTGATCTACGTCGTGTCCTCGGAAGAAGCACGCGTCGAGGCTTCGCTGCTGAAGCTGGCGCGCCGCCGCGACATGAAGCTGGGTGTGTGGTCGATCACGCGCGGCTTTGAGCAGCGCTTCGGCACGCTCAAGGGCGGCGATGTCAAAGATCCGATCAAGGCCCTCGACTACATCAACGCCCAGGAAGGGCGTGGCCTGTTCGTGCTGCGCGACTTCCATGCCTTCGTCAACGACCCGACGGTGGTGCGCAAGCTGCGCGATCTTTCGCACGACCTGCGCAACAAGACGCAGAAGCACGTCTTTGTGCTGTCGGCCGTGACCAAGATCCCGCCGGAGCTGGAAAAAGATCTGACCATCGTCGACTGGGCGCTGCCCAATCGGCCCGAGATCGCCAAGGTCGTCGATGAGCTGGTGCGCCAGCTACCGCAGGGCTGCGATCCCGGCCCGGCCAAGACCGCCGAAGGGCGCGAGGCCATCGTCGATGCCGCGCTTGGCCTGACGCTGATGGAGGCCGAGAACACACTCGCCAAGTCGATCGTCCGCCACCGCACCTTTGATCTGCCGACCATCCTCAGCGAAAAGAAGCACATCATTCGCAAGAGCGGCATCCTCGAATACTACGAGGCGGAGGACAACCTCGACAGCATCGGTGGCCTGGAGATCCTCAAGACCTGGCTGACCAAGCGACGCCATGCCTTTACCTCGGAAGCGCGTGACTTCGGGCTGCCGATGCCCAAGGGCATCCTGCTTCTGGGCGTGCCGGGCTGTGGCAAGTCGCTGACCGCCAAAGCCGTCGGTGCGGCCTGGCAGATGCCGCTCCTGCGGCTTGACGTCGGCAAGATCTTCGGTGGCCTGGTGGGTGCGTCGGAAGAGAACATCCGCAAGGCACTCAAGACGGCTGAGGCGGTGGCGCCGGCCGTGCTGTGGCTCGACGAGATGGAAAAGGGCTTCTCGGGCACTGGCTCGTCGAACATGTCAGACGGCGGCACGACCTCGCGTGTGTTCGGCACCTTCGTCACCTGGATGCAAGAGAAGACCTCGCCGGTCTTCGTCATCGCCACGGCCAACGATGTCCGCGCGCTGCCGCCGGAGCTCCTGCGCAAGGGCCGCTTCGACGAGATCTTCTTCGTCGATCTGCCGACCATGGAAGAGCGGGCCGAGATCCTCAAGATCCATCTGTCCAAGAAGAAGCGCTCGATCGACACCCTGGATATGCATCGGCTGATCGAGGCGATGCCGGACTTCTCGGGCTCTGAGGTCGAGCAGGTGGTGGTCGGCGCGCTGTACGAAGCCTTCGACGCCAACCCGCACGTGCGCGAGCTGACGACCGAGCAGCTTCTGCATGGAGCCAAAGAGATCGTGCCGCTCGCCGTGACGATGCAGGAAAAGATCGCCGACATGCGCGAGTGGGCCCGCACCCGAGCCCGCACCGCCTCGATAATTAAGAATCCCGTGCTGAAGAAGACGCGCGATCGCTTCGCGGTGCCCGGTGAAGACGGCGGCCGCCTCGATATGTAGTAGCCAGCGGAAGGGCAGTCTTATGAGTCACTTTACGACCGTCGCGACCAAGATCACCAACATCCAAGCCCTGCTCAAAGCGCTGGAGGTGCTGAAGATGAAGCACACCCACGCCGAAGAGGGCGTGACGGTGCGCGGCTGGCGTGGCCAGACCAGCCTCGCCGAGGTGTCGATCAACATGGGCCGCTATGACATCGGCGTCGTCAAAAACGAAGACGGCACCTATGGCCTGCAGGCGGACTGGTGGGGCGTCGAGACCACCGTTGGCAAGACCGAGCAAGAAGTCGTCGATGAGATCAACAAAGCCTATGCCTATCAGGTCGTTGTCACGGCCTGCGAAGAGCAGGGCTATCGCATCGAAGAGCAGGTGCAGGCCGAAGACGGTACGATCAAGCTGTCGGTCTCGAAGTGGGGATGAGCCAAGCGAGCCGGGCAGCTGTACCGCCAGAGTCGCGGACCTGCTGCTTCTGCCTTGGCCTGACGTAACCGAGTAAAAAGGAGTTTCCCATGGCACAGCGCCGTGAGCTTGAGATCACCATCAGCCCGAGCGGAGAAGTGCAGGTCCAGGTCAAGTGCGTGCCTGGCCAGGCCTGCGTCGAGGAGACCAAGTTCCTCGAAGACGCTCTCGGCAACACGATCAAAGATCGCCAGCTGACCTCTGACTACTACCAGCCTACGGTCAGCAGCACTGGCGACGTCCTCAACCGCAGCTAGCCATTCTTCCTCCCTCAGCCATCCTCAGTGCTCCGGGTGAGCAGCCGGCGCAAGCGCGGCTAGTTGCCCTTTTCGATTCTGGCCGCGAGCGGCCCTAGCCTACTGCCAAGGAGCCTCCATGGACTCTGCTGCTACCGCGGGCAGCCCAGCCCGCCCGGACTCGCTCAGCGACGATGGGTACGACGAGTTTGTCGCGCAGGTGCGGGCGCGGTTTGCGCATGCTCTTTCCGCCTCGGCAGCGCTCTTTGTGACCCGCGCGACGGGCCTGTGGACCACCTACCTCGATGCGGTGCCGCCCGCCCTGCGCCCGGGGATGAACTGCGCCGCCTGCCGCAAGTTCATCGAGCGCTATGGCCGCTTGGTGACCCTCGATGACCGCGGCCGCGCGGCGTCGGCGATCTGGCCAGAGACTGCACCGGCGAACTTTGCCGAGGCCAGCCGTCGCCTGCGGCAGGCCGTCGAGGAGGCCGAGGTCAGCGGGGTGTTCCTGTCGAGCCAGCCGGTGTGGGGCAAGCCAGTGACGGGCCCGTGGGAGCACTTCGCCCTTGAGCTACCCGGGCCGCGCCAGTTCAGCTCCGTCGTCAAGACGGCGGGCCAGGCGATGGCCGAGAAGCGCGAGGAGCGCGACATGCTGCAGCGCGGGCTGGAAGAGTTTCCGATCGCGGTGCTGCGCAAGGCACATAGCTACCTGCGTCAAGGGGCGCTGTATCGCTCGGAGAAGTGCGAAGGCGTGGCGGCCTGGCTGCTTGAGCTGCACGAGCGCTTGGCGGCCAGCAAGAGCGCGACGCGACGGCACAACCTGCTGTGGCTGGCTGCTGCCAGCGCGCCGCCCGGCTACTGTCACGTGCGGGCCGGGATGATTGGCACGCTGCTCGAAGACCTGGTCGCCGAGCTACCGTTTGCCACGATCAAGGCGCGCTTCGACGCCAAGATGGACCCGCTGCAGTACCAGCGACCGCAGGCTGCCCCGACCGCTGGCAACATCGCACAGGCCGAAAAGATCGTCGCTGCGCTGAGGAGTGCTGGCTCGTTGGCGCGGCGCTTCGCCAAGCTGTCGGACGTAAAGTGCCTGTGGCAGCCACGGTCGGGCGAGCCGCAAGCCCAGACGGGCGGCGTGTTTTCGCACCTTTTGGGGCTGCGCTCCGACGAGGCACCCGAGACCGGCGCGCCGCCCACGGTGATGACCTGGGTCAAGTTCGCAGCGACGGTCCTGCCGCGGACCGAGGCGATTGAGTACTGGGTGCCGGCTGACAAGCAGCCCTACATGGCGATGGTGACCGCTCAGAATCCCGAGGCGCCGCCGATCCTGCAGTGGGACAGCGAGGCCCGACGCAACCCGGTCTCTTGGTACCTGTATGTGAAAGGCTCGCTGCCGCAGGACTTTAATCTTAAGCCTGGGGTCTTCCACCGCGTCTCGGCCGTGGTGCTGCAGCCGACGCTGTGGGACGAAGGACGCAGCTTTCCACACCAGGGCGAGTCGGTCTGCTTCGTGCTCGCCGGAGCGCGCGATCTGAGCTATCGCCAAGGCGCGGGCTTCTTCGTGGAGTCGATGCGCAGCGAATACCACCCCATCCGCGCGACGCTGGAAGCCTATGCCAAGACCGCTGTAGTGGCCGGCAAGGATGAGGCCGAGGTCTGCGGCCTCCGCATCACCCGGGGCTCGACCTGCAACCAGATCTTCCGCGTCACCGAGCACGGCGTGCGCACCCGCTACCAGATCGATCGCTGGGACTGAGCCTCCGCCCGGGCCCCCCGGCCCGTCCCCGCTGCAATATCGCTGATCATGTCCTGCTTCCGGCGAGCCATCGCCCTGCGGGTGGGCTGGCCGCTGCGGGGGATGTGGCGCGGCTGCTCGATGACTGCGCCGGGCGCCGCGCGCGTCAGGCTAGCGCGGGAACTTCGGATCGGCTTTGACTTCGTTGATCTGGGCGGTGTGGCGGCTGGTGTGGGCCGAGACCAAGAGCAGCCACTGATAGCCATCCAGCGCCTTGAGCACGGGGTGCGGCGCGGCGTAGGCGTGCAGGTTTTCTGGCGCCGCCTTGACGAACTCGATGCTCTTATCGCGGCTCTGATTGAAGGCCGACTTGACCGATTCCACCGTCGGGAAGCGGCCGGATGGACGCAGCATCTCGGGGGCCTGCACCTTGGTGCTGCGATCGGTGACGCGACTGATCAGCAGGCTGTTGTTGCGGTCGACCTGGGCCAATAGCTCGGGCGGCGCCGGGGTCTTGAGCACGCGCTCTTTGACCATGCCCAGCAGCATCTCTTCCGACATCGCGATGTGCTCGGCGACTTCAGCCACAGACCAGCGATCGGGAGCCGGCTTGTAGCGGTACTGCGCGTCGCTTAGGCCCTCGATGGAGGTCAGGAAGGCCTTGCGGCTCCGCTCCATCTCATCGACGGCCAGGCTGCGCTCTTGCTCCGACAGCGCTGGGGCGGCGCTGGCCGTTGGCGCTGGACCGGCGCTGGGCGTCTTGCCCGCACAGGCGAGAAACAGAAGAGCGGCGAAGGATAGTGAACGAGTACGCATCAGCAATCTCCCATGGGTCAGTAGGTACCTCGACTGCCGACTTCGGCAGCCGCGGCGGCACCATGGCACAGGGGACTGATAGAAGTCACGCGGGCGACCGCACGAGTCCGCTTGCAGCGTCAGAACGCCTGCGCGAACTCGGCCGAGAAGCTGGGCGCATACGAGCTCCCCAGCTGCTCGAAAGGGAAGGCCAGGTCGAGCCGCACGACGTCGCGATTGAACTGCGGAAAGAGGATGCGCAGGCCAACCCCGACGTCTTGGTGCAGGCCAGCCCGCTGCCGCTCGCCGTTTTTGTTGTAGCCATCGATGACATCGGGCGTGTCGCCAGCGTCATAGAACAGCACGCCGCCGACGTGGATCGTCCACAGGTTGAGCGCCGTGGTGCGGGCCTCGACATTGATGCGGTACAGGTTGTTGCCCTGAAACGTCCGCGCGCCAAAGCCACGCAGCCCGCTGTCCGAGCCCAGGGTCAAGCGCGTGTTGTTCAGATCGCGGGCCCGGAGCTGCAGCACGCCATAGATGTGCAGGCGAAAGAAGCCGAGGAGCGGCGTGATCTCGCGCACGTAAGCGGTCAGCGTCTGGTTGACGAGCGGCGAGGTGTAGCCGGCGGCCTGCGCGGTCTCGGGCTGCACGCGGCCGGTGACCGATGCGCCGTAGTCGACAAAGTTGTCGCGATAGTAGTGCGGGTGCTCATAGCTGGCGTAGAGCTCGACGAAGTCCGAGGGCAGCCCGAACAGATGACTGGCCGTCCGCACCTCGGCGTAGAGGCGCGGCCCGACGCGATAGTCCTCGCTCAGCGCGAAGGTCTGGATGTTCTTTAGGCGGACGTAGCGCGCGACATATAGCTCGAAGTAGGCAAACGGTCCCGTCCACGACTCGCTGCGCGGCAGCGAAGCCTCGTAGGCGGCGCGCGCCTGGGCCGAGATCTCGGCGGGAAAGTCATCGGGCAAGAGATAGCGCGCGTGCGAGGCCCGCCAGCCCACCGCCACATTCCGCTTGAAGATCACGCCATCGGAATAGGTGAGCTGCAGAAAGCCGTTGGCGTTGCGACGGAGAAAAATATCCGGCACCTGCTCGCCGAAGATCTCGCGCGTGCGGATGCTGCCGCTGCGAAACGAGCGCACGATGTCTTGCAGGAAGGTCACCGAGGCGGTCCAGCCCAGGCGCGTGCGCAGGCTGAACAGCGGTCGCCCCACGGCGAGCTCGGCCCGTCCGCCCTCCAGCGCGTTGGTCTCGCGGTTTAGATAGAACACGCCGAACAGTCGCGCCGTGTGTCGCGAGCTTAAGATGCGCGGATCGTAGTAGCTGGCCCCCAGCGCGTAGCGGCCGGGATCGAGCGCGAACTCAAACGCCAGTCGCTTGTTGCGACCAAACAGGTTGCCTTCAGCCATCGAGAAGCCCAGCGCATCGAGCCGGACATTGTCGAGCACGAAGGTGGTGTTTAGGCGCAGGCTCCAGCGATCCTTGGTTACCACCAGCAGCACCACGCTGTCCGGCGTCGAGCCGCGCGCCGCGACGATGCGCGCCACGGCCAGGATGAACAGGCTGCGCAGGTTGCGACCCGACTCTTCGATCAGGTCGCGGCGGTAGACATCGCCGGCCCGGATCAGCATCTCCTGCGCGATGATGTAGTCCTTGGTTCGCGAGTGGAACTTGTTCAAAAACGTCCACGGCACAAAGCGCGACAGCGGCATGTCACCGGGCAGCAGGATCTCGTGCGCCGCTACCTGCACCGACTCGATGAGCTTGCCCTCGGGCTCGGGATCGAGGGTCATGCCGCGCTCGCGCAGCACGCGCGAGATCAGCTGCTCTTCGTACTGCCCAAACAGCTCTGGCTTCGCCGCCCTCGCCGCCTCCGGCAGCAGCAGTAGTGCCAGCCCCATCAGCCACAGCAGACCCATACCTAAGCTACGTCGTAGGAACACGGGCGCAGGATAAACCAAAGCCGTGGCCAGGGTGCAGGTCGTGGCCTAGGGGGCTCGCCGCCGCAGCAGGAAGTAGGTGGGCATGCGGCCTTTGCCGCGGACTTCGAGCTCGCGGCGTTCGCTGAATTCGAAGGTCGGGTGCAGCTTGTCGTAGACGGCTTGCGTGCAGTGGATGCGGCCGGGCTCGCCGTGTGATTCCATGCGGCTGGCGGTGTTGACGGTGTCACCCCACAGGTCGTAGGCCGGCTTGTGCGTGCCGATGACGCCGGCCACGGCCGAGCCGCAGTGGATACCGATGCGGATGCGGATGCTGCGCAGCGCGGGGTCGGCGGCGGCCTGCGGCTCAGCGACGGTGGCGAGCAGGGCCAGGGCCAGCTCGGCGACGGCTTCGGCGTGATCGGGACGCGGACTCGGCAGACCCCCGACCACCATGTAGCAGTCGCCGATGGTCTTGATCTTCTCCAGGCCGCGCTCACCGGTCAGCGCATCGAAGCGCGAAAACAGCGTGTTGAGCGCCTGCACCAAGCGCTCGGGCGGCAGCTCAGAGGACAGCGGCGTGAAGCCAGCGATGTCGGCGAACAGCACCGTCACCTCGGCGTGGCGGTCGGCGATCGGCGACTCGCCGGCCTTGAGGCGCTGGGCAATCGGCGCCGGCAGCATGGCGAGCAGCAGCTTCTCGGACTTTTCGCGCTCGACCAGCGTCCGCTGCACGCTGCGCATGCGGTAGGCCAGCGCGACGGCCAGCAGCGTGACCTGCAGCACCAGGCCAACCGGCATGGCGTGGCGGTTCCAGATCTTGGGCGACAGCGTTGAGGTCAGCAGCAGCGTCTGCAGCACCACGCCCAAGGCGGCCAGCACAAAGCCAGCCAGCACCCACTTGATCGCCGGGTCGCCAGAGCGCAGCCGCGAGCAGACCAGGGTCACCAGGGTCAGCGAGACGCCAATCGCCGAGACGTTATAGGGGCCATAGGTGATCGATGTATTGGAATATAAAGAAATAGCATAAATAACGCTATTTATAAGCATGATCGCGGTAAATAGAGAGGTGATAATTGAAGACCAGTGACGACGGCCGCGAATATTAAGAAAATTAACCGTAAATCGACTAATTGACAAACTACTGATGGCGCCGCCGAGGGGCGCGAGCAGCAGCCCAGGCTCAATCCAGGGCGGCTGACCCCAGAAGATTTCAAAGCCGATGCCTTCACGCGACATGAAATACAGCACAAAGCCCAGCATCGAGGCTGAGAACCAAGCTGCGCTGGGATCGCGGGTCGAGAAATAGAGGACCATGCCATAGAGCATAATAATCGTGCAGATGCCAAATATAAAACCATAAAAAACAACACGGATATTCTTTGTGAAATATAGATATTGATAAGTCTCGGCGACGATCTGTTCCGGTTGATAGATGTAGAAATTGCTGACGACGCGCCGGCTAAAATGAAGATAAAGCTCGTGGCTTTCTTGCAACATACGCCCCAGCTCGAAGAGGGCCGCGGCGTCGGGGATCTGGCGCTGCGCCAGCGGTGTGGTGCGCTGGATGCTCTGGTGCTGCCAGCTGCGCGCTTCCTGGAAATAGACGGTGACGGTCCAGCCAGCGAGCAGGGCGTTGGTGATGTGCAAAAGCCAGCGCTCGCGCGGGCTCTCGGCCGGTCGCAGGCGCAGGCGCAGCCACAGAGAGTCGGCGTCGCTGGGACGCCCGAACTGCGAGCTTGGAAGGAAGCGGCGCGCCACCTCGGGCCGGCGAAGCTCCTCAATCGCGGTGTCAGCCGGCGCGGCGAGGAGCCCCGCGTAAGGCAGCAGATCATGCGCACTCGCCCTCGCTTCCGCGAGCTGCAGCTCAGCAGTGGCAGCCGTCGGCTCAGGAGCGCTCGGCGCCGCCGCCGCGAGCCCCGAAACGTGCAAGGCGAGCGCGCATAGCAGGACCAGCAGGCGTCGTCGCAGCTCTGGGAGCATAGTGTATGTTCGCGCTCTGCTCCTGGCCCCGGCAAGCGTGAAGCGCGGAGTGGGTCAGGGCCATCGGCCGCGCGGCACTCATCGCCTGGTCGGTCGGACTGCGGGGCGGACTCCAAGTCGGACTCCAGGCCGGACCCTAGGTCGGGCCCCGTCTGAGGCCGCGCGCGCGTGATAGGATGAGCGCACGTTCAGCCTGACACCTGATGATCGTCACAACTTTTCTTGTCGCTGGCGGTGCCTTTCTGTGGGGTGTGCGCGCCCTCAACCGCTACTTCGATGCCGGCTCAGAGGCGGCTGACCCGCCGGGGGCTGACGGCGCGGACGCCAGCGAGGTGGGCGAGGGCGCTGAGCCGGGGGCGCAGAGTGACGCGTGCGCGCCCGAAGATGCGGCGCGCCAGGCGCTGCTCGACTCGGCCACTGCGCCGTCGTGCAGCCTGCGCCGCCAGGAGCGCGAGCTTCACCACAGCCTGTCGCTGTCGCTGGGCAGCCTTGGGCTGGCGACTGCCGGCCTGGTGCTGTTTCCGCCGCTGCGGCTGTTAAGCAGTGCCGCCACCCTGTATGCCGCGCTGCCGATTCATCGCCGTGCCTACCAGGCCATCGTCCAGGAGCGCCGCCTGCACCCGGCGCTGATCGAGAGCCTGGCGACGCTGGGCGCGGTCCTGTCTGGCTACGCGGTGGCGGGGGCGGCGGCTACGGCGCTGTACTTCGGCGGGCGCAAGCTGCTGCTGCAGGCCCAGGCGCAAGGCTTGCCGGCTGGCGACAAGCCCCCCCTGCATCGCCGAGGCTTCCGGCCGCCGGCCACGGTCTTTATCGCCCGCGGCGAGACCGAGGTCGAGATCCCGCTGTCGACGCTGCAGCTTGACGACATTGTCGTGGTCGGGGCAGGCCAGGTGATTCCCATCGCTGGCCGGGTTCACGCGGGCTGGGCCTTGGTCGAGGTGCAGTCGCCAAAGGGCGAGGTCGAGCTGGTCGAGCGCGGACCCGGTGCGGCGGTGCTGCCGGCTTCGCTGGTGCGGGAAGGCAGCCTGCAGATCGTCGTACAGTCGGTCGCTGCCGCGCTAACCGCGCCGCTTGCTCCATCGCTGCGCTGCGCCTCCGACGCCTGGCAGCAGCCACAGTGGAGCAGTGGCGAGCTAGCCGATCATGCGCTCGCGCCGCAGCTTGGGCTGTCGATCCTGGGCTACCTGCAGCGCGGCTTGGGTGCCAGCACGGCCGTGCTCAGTGCGAACTTTGCCGACAACCTGCAGGTGGCAGTGCCGCTGGCGGCACTGGCGGCGCGGCAGCGGGCCCTGTCGCTGGGCGTGCTGATCCGCGATCGTCGCGCGCTGCCCAGCCTGGGCCAGGTCGATACCGTGGTGCTGGACCTGTCGGCCGGTCGGCTGGGGCAGCCACTGTGCGCCGAAGAGGGGCTGGCCGGAGTGTCGGCCGGGCTGATGGCGCTGCGTCAGCGGGGTCTCAGACTGTGCTTGGTCTCGGGCGAGAGCGAGTCGGTGACGGAGCACATGGCGCAGCAGCTGGGCATTGCGCAGTACCACGCCAACCTGGTGCCGGCCGCCAAGGCTGCCGTGCTGCGCCAGCTAACGCAGGCCGGGCACCGCGTCTGCTTCGTCGGCGACTGTAGCCAGGCTGGGCTGCCCGGCGATGCGGCCGAGGTTGCGGTCGCGATCCCGGCGAGCGGCCAGTCCGCCGACGATCCAGCCGCGGTGGTGCTGTTGGATGGCAGCCTGCGCGGGCTGCCGCCGCTCTTTGCGATCGCCGGCGACTTTGCCGAGCACACCCAGGCCGCGCTGTACCTCAATGCCGGTGGGGCGCTGCTGTGCATCGGCGGCGTCTTTGGCCTCGGCCTGGGAATCCACAGTGCGCTGCTCCTGCGTGGTCTCGCGCTAGCTGGCAGCGTGCTTACGGCCACGCGTCAGAGCGGCGCTATAAGCGGCGAGAGTCTGGCCCAAGCCGCGGCCCCAGTCCTTACCCCGCAGCCGGTGGTCTTCACCGCCGACTAGCTGGCGGCTGTGGCCTCAGCGCAGGTGGATCGCGCTGCGCCCGCACAGCGTCTCGATGGCCTGCAGGCACTCGTCGCTGGGCAGGATGGCCAGGTGCTGGGGCAGGCGTCCTTCGACGCGCCAGCGGCCGGACTGGACGATGCGCAGCGACACCGGCACATGACCATGGAACTGCTTGAGCGCGCGCTGCAGGCCCTCGATCTGCGGCTTGCTGGCGGTGTCGGCCGACAGATCGATGATCACCCGCTGCGTCTTTTCTCGCCGGAGCTGTGACAGCGGCTGGGCGGCGCGCATGTGCAGCTTGCGCTGCTCGGCGACCTCGCCGCCTTCGCTGTTGCCGTCGCGATCGCTCTCGCTGACCAGGGTCGCGGTGACCAGCAGCGGCTCGCCACTCTTGAGCGCGGCCTCGTAGTCGGCGTAGGCCTTGCTGAAGCACACCACCTCGATGCTGCCGCTCTGATCTTCCAGGCGGAAGATGGCCATGCGGCCGTTGCCGCTCTTGAGCGGACGCTCGCGGAAGTCCGACACCACGCCACCGACCTGGATCTCGGGGCGCTCGCGCGGGCTGAGGCCCTGCGCCGGATCAAGAAGCTGCTCGATGCGCAGCGCCTTGGCCTTGTTCAGATCCGGGGCGTAGCGCTCGATGGGATGGCCGCTGATGTAAAAGCCCAGCGACTCTTTTTCAAAAGCCAGCCGCTCGCGCGGGGTCCACTCTGGCACCTGCGGATAGGGTGGCGGCGGGCCGGCTGCACTATCGCCGCCGCCGCTACTGCCGCTGGCCGTAAGCAGGGCAAACAGCGAGGTCTGGCCGCTCTCTTTTTCGCGCTGCGCTTTCTGCGCTCGCTCGACGGCGATATCGACCGCGGCCATGGCGGCGGCGCGGCTTGGCACGATGCCATCGATGGCGCCACCTTTGATCAGCGCCTCCAGGACTTTCTTGTTGATGCGGCGGACATCGATCTGCTCGCACAGCGCGTACAGCGAGGCAAACGCGCCCTTTTCCGCCCGCGCTTCCAAGATCGCCTGCACTGCCGACTCGCCGACGCCCTTGATCGCCGACAGACCGAAGCGGATGCCCTTGCGCACGATGCCGTCGGTGGCTCGGCTGCTCTTGGTGCTCTTGGATGTCTTGCTGACCCGCGTCGGCTTGCCCTTGTCGGTGCTCTTGCCGGCGCTGCTCGGGCTGGTCTCGGCGGCTTCTTCTTGCAGCTTGACGACGGTAAAGTCGAGCTCGGACTGGTTGATGTCGGGGGGCAAGACCACGCCGCCGCCGGCCCGCACCTCGGCGACGTAGCGCGCCACCTTGTCGGTGTCGTCCTTATCGCAGGTCAGGATGGCGGCCCAGAACTCGTCGGGGAAGTGGCGCTTAAGGTACGCGGTCTGATAGGTCACCAGGCCATAGGCAGCGGAGTGCGACTTGTTGAAGCCATAGCCGGCAAAGGCGGCCATCAGATCGAAGACCTCGTCGGCGATCTTGGGATCGACGCCGGTCGCCTTGGCACCGTCGAGGAACTTGGCCTTCTCTTTCTCCATGACCTCCTTTTTCTTCTTGCCCATGGCGCGGCGGAGGAGGTCGGCGCCACCCAGGCTGTAGCCAGCCAGAGCGCGGGCAATCTGCATCACCTGTTCCTGATAGACGATGACGCCATAGGTCTCGCGCAGGATCGGCTCCATCGCCGGGTGGTGATAGGTGATCTTGGTCCTGCCGTGCTTGCGGTTGATAAAGTCATCGACCATGCCGCCTTCCAGCGGGCCTGGGCGATACAGCGCGCCGGCGGCGATGATGTCTTCAAAACAGTCGGGCTTGAGCTTCTTGA
>CAZVMD010000213.1:0-12478 GCA_964628555.1 uncultured Myxococcales bacterium
ACAGCGCGCTTGATGGCGACGTTTGGCTCGGTGGCGGTGGCCGGCTACACCATCGGCATTCGCGTCATCGTCTTTGGCCTGCTGCCAAGCTGGGGCATCGCCAATGCTGCGGCGACGCTGGTCGGGCAGTCGCTGGGCGCCAAGGATCCCGAGCGAGCGCGGCAGTCGGTGTGGCGGGCCGGCTTCATCAACCTCTGCGTGATGGGCTTTGTCGGCCTGCTGTTTGTGATCTTCGCCCGGCCCATCGTGTTCCTGTTTACCGACGAGGCCGCGGTGCAAGAGGCGGCAGCGGCCTGCCTGCGCATCATCGCCTCGGGCTACATCTTTTACGCCTACGGCATGGTCTTCGGCCAGGCCTTCAACGGGGCGGGTGATGCCTGGACGCCGATGGGGCTAAACCTGCTGTGCTTCTGGTGCGGCCAGATGCCGCTCGCTTGGTACCTGTCGACCAAGACGCCGCTGGGGCTAGTCGGCGTGCCGGTGGCGGTGGCGCTGGCCTTTTCCAGTCACGCGGTGGCGGCCGGGCTGCTGTTCCGGCGCGGTCGCTGGGCGCTAAAGACCGTCTGAGCGGCGCGCTACAGCACGAAGGTGCTGATGTAAAGCAGGGTGCCGGTGGCCGCGGTGGCGATGACGCCGAGCCAGATGCGCCGACCCCACCGGCGATGCGTCGGGCTGAAGTCACCGGGCAGGCTGCTCTGAAAGCGCCGCGCCGAGCGGGCGGCAAAGACAATCCAGCCGATCCAGGTGCTGACCGCGATCACCAGATGCACGCCTAATAGCGCCCGCGCCGCCAGGTGCGGAATGGCCACGGCTTGCCCGGCTAGGGCGCCACTGCCACCGCGCAGACGGATGTCGATCTCCAGAGCCAGCACCGCCACGGTCATGGTGACAAGGAAGCCAACCTGCACCCTGCGGTGCGCGTGCAGGCGCCCCTGTCGCGCCAGGCGAAAGCCCAGCGGCATCAGCAGCGGCAGCACGATGAAGGTCAACAGAGCCAGGTCGGTGAGCAGGTCGGCGCGGCTACCCAGGATGCCAGCCGGCAAGGCCAGTGCAGCGACCGAGAGAGGCACGGGCGAGTGGATCAGCATGGGACCCCAGGATGGCGTGGGTCGGGGGCTCCTGTCTTGCCCAAGTTGGGCCCGGAGCCCCAGGGTAGGTAGATTTTCATGTTCAGCCCGGCGGGGTCCGGTAAAACCCTGATAGAGGCGCGGTCCGCTACTCTTTCGTCGGCGCCTGCACCGCTGGCCGACCGCGGGCGGGCGGGAGCGAGCGGCCTACTGGCTGCGCTGCGGCTGGCGCGGCGGCAGGACCTGCTGCAATAGCTGCAGCAGATCCGCCTTCTCGAACGGCTTGGTCAGAAGCCCAGCGAGGTCGGCCAGGATCTCGGGGGGCAGGGCCGCCTTGGCGTTATAGCCGCTCATGATGATGACCGGCAGCTTGGGCGCGATGCGGCGGATGTCTTGAAAGACTTCCTCGCCCGAGCGCTCGGGCATGGTCAGGTCGAGGAGCACGACGGCGATGCGCTGCGGCGACTCGGCCAAGAGCTGCAGGGCCTGCGTCCCCCCCTCGGCCAGCAGCGTGGTGTAGCCCGAGCGCTGCAGGAAGAGCTGCAGGACCGAGCGCACGCCCGGCTCGTCATCGACGACGAGGACACAGCCGTCGCTCGCCTTGGGCGCAGCGGCCAGGTGCGGCGCCCGCTTGCTGGGCAGCTGCAGCTTGCCGGCTGGCAGGGCGATGCGGAAGCACATGCCAGCCGGCTCGGCGGCCTGCGCGGCGATCGCTCCGTGGTGCGAGCGCACAATTCCCAGCACGGCGGCCAGGCCCAGGCCGCGCCCGGTCGCCTTGGTGGAAAAGAACGGCTCGAAGATGCGACCGATGATCTCATCGGGGATCCCGGGACCGTTGTCGCTGATGTCGATCAGCACTCCGCGCTGCACCTCGTCGGGCAAAAGCGGCGTGTCACCTGGACGATAGGGGCTAAGCGCGATGCGAATGGCCCCTGAGCGGCCGTCGAAGGCCTCGGAGGCATTGACCAGGATGTTGATCAGCATCTGGCGTAGCTGGGCAGGATCCCCGTCGATAAGCGGCAGCGTGGAGCCCAGCTCGCAGTGCAGGCGCAGCTTCTTCGAGATGCTCGATCGCAGCAGGGGCAGGAGCTCGCTGATCAGCTCCTGCACATCAATCGCCTGGCTGACAAAGCGTCCCTTGCCGGCGAAGGCCAGCATCTGCTGCACCAGATCGCGTATCTGGCTCGCCCCGGCTTGTATCTGGCGCCGTGCCTCCTCATGCGTGGCGTCGCCGCCGGGGAAGTCGCCAAGCAGGCTGACGCTGCCCAAGATCAGGACCAGGTAGTTGTTGATGTCGTGCGCGATACCGCCGGCTAGGATTCCCAGGCTCTCCAGTCGCTGCGCCTCCATGAGCTTGCGCTGCAGCACCTCGCGCTCGCGCTCGGCCTGTAGGCGGCGGCTGAGGTCCTGGTGAACCGAGATCCACACTCGCCCATGCTGCGGGTGGGTGGTCTCCGTGACGGTGGCGTGGCAGCAGAAGGTGGTGCCATCCTTGCGTCGGTTGAGGATGTCTCCTTCCCAGCGACCGCTTGTGTGCAGGGTGCTCATGACCACCTGCGCCGTCTCCTCTGCCGACTTCTCGTCGTCGGCGTTGAGGACGCTCACCGACTGCCCAAGCAGCTCGCCCGCGTCGTAGCCAAACATCTTGTCGAAGGTGGGATTGGTGTAAATGATGCGGGCATCGGCTGCGCGGGTGAGCTGCACGCCTTCGCCCAGGCTGGCCAGGATGCGGCTCTGCAGGGCCAGATCGGCGGCGGCTTGTGCGGCCTCGGGCAGTGGCGGTGCCGGCAAGGCGAGCCGAGCGAGCTCCTCGCCCCGCGTCGCTCGCGGCAGAGGCGTACCCTCGCTCAGCCCCACCAGGCAGTTCAGCGGGTCCGATCCCATGTGTCCTTGCGGCAGCGGATTCGCTGACCTCGTCGTCTCTGTACTCACGGCTGTTCCCACCCCAACGGCAATCGACGAAGCACGCTGATGCAGGGCCTATTGGCGTACTGCCCCCCTAAGAATACTGCGCCGACTGGCCCACAGAATAACCGCGGGTGCCCGAAAGGGGCAGGCGGTCTGCTGGCGAGTCAGACAGCGCCACCGATCGCGCAAGCTTGGCGCGCTGGCGCGATTTTGCGCGCGTGTCAGCTGGGTTCTCGGTTGTTGGTTGGGCCGTTCACCAAGGTGAAAAAAGCACCGCTGACCGGCAAAGCGACGTAGCTTCGGGAGCCAGGAGTGCCTTCCATGTCGCGTTCTCGCTGGACTGTTCTTCTGGCCTTCACCTGGGTCGCCGGACTGACGCAGGCACTGTGGCTGAACTTTGTCCCCGTGCTGTCGCTGATCCAGAAGCGCTACAGCGTCGATGAGCTGACCGCCAGCTCGCTGATCCTGGTCTTCCCGGCGCTGTACGTCCTGTTGTCGCTGCACGCGGGGGCGCTGATCGATCGTCGCGGCTATCGCTACACCATCGGCATCGGGACGCTGGTCATGGCCGCCTTTGCCTGCGTGCGTGTTTACACCGGCAGCTTCTATGCGCTGCTCGTCGGGCAGGTGGGCATCGCGGTCGCGCAGCCGTATATCGTAAACGGCATCAGCAAGCTGGTGGCGGACTGGTTCCCGCCCGAGCAGAACGCGGCGGCCAACGGCCTGGGAACGGTGGGCTTGTTCGTCGGCATGGCGATAGGCATGGGCCTAACGCCCGAGCTAGTGGAGCGCTTCTCGCTGGGTACGGCGATGGCGGTCTTCGCGGGCCTGTCGATCCTCGGCGCGGTCGCCTTCTTTCTGTTCGGCCATGAGAACCAGGCTGCCCATCGCGCCGACGCCACGCTGCTGCAAGAGAGCCGGGCGCTGCTCGCGGATCGCAACCTACTGCGCCTGTTTGCCATCGCTTTTTTGGCGCTGGGTTACTTCAATGGCCTGACGACTTGGCTAGAGCTGATCCTCCTGCCGCGTGGGATCAGCTCGACCCAGGCCGGCCTTGCTGGTGCCGCGCTGATCCTCGGAGGCATCGTTGGCGCCGCGCTGGTGCCGGCGATCTCGGATCGACTGGGGCGGCGCAAGCCCTTCCTGCTGCTGTGCAGCCTGGCTGCGCTGGGGCTGACCTATCCGCTCTGCTATAGCAGCCAGCCTGGGCTGCTCTACGCCCTGGGGGCCGCGCTGGGGGCGGCCTTCCTGCCCGGCTATGCCCTGCTGCTTACCATGACCGAAGAGGAAGCCGGCGTCGACCGCGCGGGAGCGGCCACGGGCGTCATGATGATGACTGGCAACGCGGGGGGCGTCGTGATCATCATCGCGATGCAGATCGCAAAAGGCGACGGCGCCGAGTGGCGCAATGCCGTTGGGCTGCTGCTGGGTGTCCTGCTGATCGCGCTGCTGATCGCGCTGGCAGTGCGCGAGACCGGTCGCGCGGGTTCGGCACGGGGCCAGGCCGCCGGGAGCTAGCAAGCGACTGGCTTGCTATCGCCACTGGCTTGCTGGCACGATGCCGCGGTGTGGCCTCTCCGTAAAAAGCCGACGCCTCCCGTCGCTGCATCGGACGTGTTCCGCGAGCTAGTGAAGCTCCTTTTGCTGTTGGCGCTGGTCCTGGCCTTGGGCTACTTCCTGCGCCGCGGCGGCAACTTCATGCGGCACTCGCCCCCTGCTCCGACGCTGGTCGATACCCACCTGGGGGGGGAAGCTGGAATCGGGCTGTGCGGCGACGTCAGTCTGGGCGCTCGCCCCGTGGCCATCGAGATGCTGTACAGCGAAGATCTGCGCGCCTGGATGGAGCCAGCGGCGGACCGCTTCGCCCGGCTCTGTCCGAACATTCAGGTTCGGCTGACCGCGATGGGCGACATCGAGGCCGCCGATGCCATCCTGGCCGGCCGCATCCAGCCGACGATCTGGGCCGCCACCGATGAGCTATCGCTGCGCTACCTCGAAGGACGCTGGGCCCTTCACGGTGATGCGCTGCCGTTTTCGCTCGCCGAGCGCGTCGAGCTAGTCCACTCGCCGCTAGTGCTCTTGATCTGGCAGGAGCGCCTGCGCCTTCTGAGCGCGATCCTGCGCACCGAAGCCAGCTCGGAGGGGCGCTGGACGCGCTCGCTGTGCGCCGGGATTGCCCGCGATCCGGTGCTGACCGGCCTGCCACCAGAGAGCCTGCTGCCCGGCACCTGGGCGGACTGGTACGCGTCGCTTCTGGCACCGCTGGAAGCGCTGCCGTCGCCGCGACGGCGAGCTCGGCCTGTCGTCCCGGCCGTCCGGCCGATCGGCGACGAGCCACTGCCCACGCTGGCCGAGGTGCAGAGCTGGGGCCGGGTCAAGCTGGGCCACACCAGTCCGACCCGCGACTCAGCGGGCCTCGCGGCGCTGTATCTTTTGGCCTATGACTACCTGCTGCCACCTGTCGCCCCAGCTGCGGCGGCCAGCAGCGAAGACGCCGGGCAGGGGACAGCGAGCGCCACCTCCGCAGCCGTGGCGGGCGCAGCGTTCGAGGCCGCTTATGACAGCCAGCGGATCGCGCTGCGCAAGTGGCTGCGGCGCTGCGAGGGCGGGCTTGAGCTGCCGCCGCGGACCGCCCGACAGCTGACGGCCAACCTCTTTAACGTCGGCCCGTCCCTCTATGACGGCGTGATCACCTACGAACACCTGGCGCTGCCGTATCTAGACCGTGTGGACTCTCATGCCAGTGCCCTGGGCCGTCTGGTGCTGCTGTATCCTGCGCCCACGCTGCTAGCCCGTCATCCAGCGGTGCTGTTTCACACCGGAGTCCGCGAGCAGCAGCTAGGTGCCGAGCAGTGGCTGAAGTTTCTGCGCAGCAAGCCGATTCAGCAGGCCGCCATCGATGCTGGGTTCCGACCAGCCACTAGCCAGGTGACCCTGCGTGGCTACGAAGCCGAGAGCAACCGCTTCCTCCGCCTGCGCCGCTACGGCGTCCTGGTGCAGCCGACCTTGACCGAGGCTCCGCGCATTCCGGGCAAGACAGTGCGGTCGCTCATCGAGCTCTGGGGCGAGGTCACGGGGCGTCACTAGGGCCCGGCTGGTACTTTCCCCGACGGTCGCCGTGCCAGCCTGCCATCCGCTCGCCGACACGTCGAGCGCCGTCTTCCTCCCTCGCTCGCCTGCAAAACTCGGTACAGTAGGGACATCTGAGCCCTCAGCGCGGAGCGTGCCATGCTGGACCCCAACGTCGATGACCGGCTGCGCTTTGAGACGCTACTAGCCGACCTGTCTACCGCCCAGGTCACGTGCAGTGCCGCTGACCTACAGGCGCAGCCGCTGCACTGGCTCGAACGGATCGTCGACACCCTGGGCATCGATCGCGCGACCTTCTTCGAGCTCAACGTCGACTCCGGGCGCATCGCGATTCCCTACGCGGTGGCCCGTCCTGGCTGTGCTGTCCTGGCCAGTCCGGCGCCCGATCTGGCGCGCTTTCCCTGGTACCGCGAGAAGCTCCTGCGCGGCGAGAAAGTGGTCCTCATCGGCCTGCCAGACAGCCTGCCCGAGACCGCCACGGCGGAGCGCGAGTATTGCCAGCGACATGGCCTCAAGGCGCATCTGGCAGTTCCTTACCGGGTCAATGGGATGCTCTTGGGCGGGCTCTGCGTGACCTTGTTTGGCGACGGTGCAGTCTGGGATCCCGAGCTGCAGCGGCGCATCGAGCTTCTGTCGCAGGTGTTTGCCAACGCGCTGTATCGCAGCCGTGCGCACCGTGAGCTTGCGGCCAAAGAGGCCAGGCTGCAGCTGGCGATGGACGCCGCCGCTGTCGGCATCTGGGAGTGGAACTTCCAGTCCGAGCAGCTGATCTGGTCAGAGCAGGCGGCCAAGATCGTCGGCGTCAAGGGCCTCAGCCTGGTGGGCCCGCCTGAGCGCCTGCAAGAGCTGGTTCATCCCGAGGACTATCCTGCGCTGCTGCAGGTAGTCCTCGACTGCATCGCCGGCCGCAGCATGGCTTATCGCGTCGAGCATCGCCTCGTTCGCCCCGATGGCTCGATGTGCTGGGTGGAGTGTCATGGCAAGGTCCTGCGCGATGACGGCGGCGCGCCCCTGCGGCTGATTGGCACGGTGAGTGATATCTCGGAGCGCAAGCGGGCCGAGGCTGCCAACCGGGCCTCGCATCAGATGTACGAGAGCCTGATCAACTCGATCGACGGCATCGTCTGGGAGGTCGACGCCCCAACCCTCCGCTTCACCTATGTCAGCCCGCGAGCTGTGCGCATCTTGGGCTATCCCTTGCAGGAGTGGCTGGGGGAGGCCGACTTCTGGGCCAAGCACCTCCATCCCGAAGACCGCCACTGGGTCACGGACTTCTGCCAACGCACCACGTCGGAGCTTAGGGACCACGAGTTTCAGTACCGCATGATCGCCGCCGATGGCCGTGTGGTGTGGCTGCACGATGTGGTGACCGTGGTCGTCGAAGACGGCCGGCCCGCCAAGCTGCGCGGCATCATGGTCGATGTCACGGCTCGCAAGCAGGTGGAGGAAGCCCTGCGCGAGAGCGAGCGCAACTTCCGCGTCATCTTCGAGGAGGCCTCGATTGGCTTGGCGCAGGTGGATGCCAGCTTCCGCATGTCACGCGTCAATCGCGCGCTCTGCGAGATGCTGGGCTACTCGGCCGAGGAGCTACAGGGCAACACCTTTCGCGCGATCACGTACGCCGATGACGTCGAGCTAAACGCGCACCGGGTCGAGCAGGTCCTAGCCGGTCAGATCAGCAGCTACCAGATGGAGAAGCGCTACCGCTGCAAGAGCGGTGAGATCGTCTGGGGCAATCTGACGGTACGCGTCATCCGCGACGCAGACGGGGGTATGCACTCGGCCATTGCCATGGTCGAGAACATCACCGGCCGCAAGGAAGCCGAGGAGCAGCTGCGGCACGCGCAAAAGATGGAAGCGCTCGGTCGGCTAGCGGGCGGTGTCGCGCACGACTTCAACAACCTGCTTACCGCCATCAAGGGCTACTGCGAGCTCTCCCTAGAGCAGCTCAGCGGCGAAGAGTGGCTGCGCGGCAACCTGACGGAGATCCTAGGTGCCGCCGACCGCGCCGCGGCTCTGACGCGACAGCTGCTGGCGTTCGGGCGCAAGCAGGTGCGTCGACCCAAGCGGATGGACCTCAGCTCCACGGTCGATGACATGCAGCGCATGCTGCGGCGGCTGATTGGCGAGAACATCAAGCTGTCGACGTCGATTGAATCGCGACTGGGCACCGTGCTCGCCGACCCCAGCCAGATTGAGCAGATCATCGTCAACTTGGTGGTCAATGCCCGCGACGCCATGCCCGGGGGCGGGCGGCTGACCATCGAGCTAGCCAACACCACGCTGGATCAGGAGTACGCCCGCAGTCACCCCGACGTACGCCCCGGGCCGTACGTCATGCTGTCGGTCAGCGACACCGGGATCGGCATGTCGCGGTCGGTGCAGCAGCGCATCTTCGAGCCGTTCTTCACCACCAAGCAGCCGGGCAAGGGCACCGGGCTTGGGCTGGCCATGGTCTACGGCATCGTCAAGCAGAGCGACGGTCACATCTGGGTGTATAGCGAAGAAGGAGTTGGCACCCACTTCAAGATCTACCTGCCAATCGTCGACGGCCCGCCCATTCCTACCGACGCGGCCCCAGCCGAGACCAAGCTGCCGGGCGGCAGCGAGGCGGTGCTGCTGGTGGAGGATGATGACAGCGTCCGCAGCATGATCCTGCGTATCCTGTCGGAGCATGGCTATCGCCTGACCGCGGCGCGTGATGGCATCGAAGCGCTGCAGATCAGCGAGAGCAAGGAGGCCGGCTTCGATCTCCTGATCACCGACGTCATCATGCCCAAGATGAACGGCCGCGAGCTGGCTGAAGCACTGACCCGCAAGCGACCCGACCTCAAGGTCCTGTACATCTCGGGCTATGCCCACGACGGTATGGTTCACCATGGGGCGCTGGATGCCGGTGTGACCTTGCTTGAGAAGCCCTTCTCTAAGCTCGACCTGCTGCGCCATGTGCGCACCGCGCTGAGCAAGAGCTAGGTGGTCTAGGTCGTCGCTGGCTCGCACCCTGGCTGAGGGTGTCCGCAGCTAGGGGTACATCTGCTACCATCGATCTCGCCATGGATGCCACGCTGCGTGTGCTGGTAATCGATGACGAACCGGCGGTACGGAAGACGCTGTCCATCGTGCTGCAGAGCGCTGGCTACGAAGTGACCGTAGCTAGCGATGGCGAAGCTGGCGTCGAGATGGCGATGCGCAGCCCGCCGAGCCTGGTCCTGACCGACGTACAGCTGGGCGGCATGGACGGTCTGGCGGTCACCCGGGCGCTGGCACAAGAGGTCCCCAACACCCCAATCATTGTGATGACCGGACACGCGACCATCGAAAACGCCGTCGCCGCGATGCAGGCTGGCGCCGTCGACTACTTGATCAAGCCGGTCTCGCCTTCGCAGGTTCGGCACGCCGTCGAAAAAGCGCTAACCAGTACCCGCCTGCAGTCCGAGCTGGCGGAGTCGCAGCGCATGGCGGGTCGGCGCACGCACATCACCTTCGCCTCGGCCAACCCAGCGATGCGAGCCGTCATGGCGCAAGTCGAGCAGGTCGCTTCGACGGCCGCCACTGTGCTCATCCTCGGCGAGACGGGCACCGGCAAGAGCGTCCTGGCGCGCCATATCCACGAGATCTCGGGCCGCTGTCATCGACCGTTCGTCACCGTGCAGTGCGCCGTGATCTCGCCTTCGCTGATTGAATCAGAGCTGTTTGGCCACAAGCGCGGCGCGTTTACCGGGGCCAGTCAGGCCCACGCGGGACTCATCGAGACGGCTGGCTCAGGGACCCTATTTCTCGACGAGATCGGCGACCTGGCGCCCGAGCTTCAGGGCAAGCTGCTGCGCTTGCTGGAAGAGCGCGAGTACGTGCGAGTCGGCGACACGCAGCCGCGGCACAGCGATGCTCGGATCGTGGCAGCGACGCACCGCGACCTGAAGCAGGCGGTCAAGGCTGGTCGCTTCCGCGAGGATCTGTATTACCGCCTCAACGTCCTTATGCTGCGCATGCCGGCCCTGCGCGAGCGCCCCGAAGACATCCTGCAGCTAGCCCGCGGCATCGTCCATGAGCTGGGCCTACGCCACCGCGGCGTGACGATGACGCTTACGGCGGATCTGGAGAGCGCGCTTTTGGCCTACTCCTGGGCCGGTAACCTGCGCGAGCTAGTCAACGTGCTTGAGCGCGTGGTCATCCTCGCCCGCGGGGTCAGCTTGGGAGTCGATCTGCTTCCCGAGGAGCTGCAAGGGGGGCTGCGTCGCCGCCCCGAGGCCGTACTGGGTGAGGAGACGCTAGAAGCCGCTGAGCGCCGCCATCTGGTCGCGGTGCTGCAGCGCCATCCGACGCTGGACTCGGCGGCTAGGGCCCTGGGGATCGATCCGTCGACGCTGTATCGCAAGCGCGAGCGCCACGGCCTGCTCTAGGGAAGCGCCCTCGCCAGCGCCATCGTGCAAGGCCGCACGATCGCGCTGGCCACCATGCACGGCTGCATCCTGAGCAAGCTCTGTGGGGGGCGCTTGGGCTGCGCTTGCAGCAGGCCTAAGTGTGCGATTTCTCGGCGCAGATCCGGCCTGGATGGCCCTCAGCTGCCCCGGCGGCACGGTGGTTGCGATGGCCTATCAGCATGCGGAATCTAGACGCGCAGCCCGGCCCGGCGCTCCCCGGTGCAGGCCTTCGGAGGCAGACATGATCACGGTGCTATTCCTGGGTGCGCACGTCGTGCGCTTGGCTGAGCCAGCCGTAGTCGCGGTGCGCTTCTGCGGCGAGCTCTCGCGCTCCGAGGCGCGCGAGATCCTCCACATTGCCCGAGAGCACCTCAGCGGACGCTCTGGCCGGGTCCTGCTTGACCTCGCTCAGCTCCATCGCGTGCCTGACGATGGCGCTCAGATCGTCGATGCGCTGCTGGCCGAGGCGGTGACCCATGCCCCGGCTCGATTCGTCGCCATCGTGCGGGCCACGGCACACCAGCGCAGCTTCCTGCCGCTGCCCGATAACGACGTCGTGCCAGTCGTGCTGTATCGGCAGACCGACCAGCGGCCCAGCCTCTACCTGCGGTACTTTGGCAGTCCCAGCGAGGCGCTGGTCTGGCTGCAGCTGCCGGCCGATCTTCTGTGGGCCTCGCACGAAGCGATCTATCTAACCCACTATTTCTAGCCTGCAGCGCGACGCCTAGCGCCCCAGGCCCAGCACCGCAGCGACGGTCAGCAGCCAGAGTGCAATCACCACCTTAAGCGGATGGTCGCGCAGCAGCACCTCTTCCGGACTGCCCCCCTGGTCGTGACGATAGGTCAGGTACAGGTAACGAAACAGCCCGTACAGCACAAACGGGATGGTCGCCATCATCGCGTGGTTGCGCGGCAGGCTATCGGCGGTGAAGGTGTAAAGCGAGTACGCCATGATCGTGCTCGCGGTGGTCACTCCGATCATTTGATCCAGGAGCTGCGGCGTGTACTCAGCGAGGTTTTTGCGATGTGCTGCCGCGTCTGCATCAAGTAACAGGAGCTCATGCCGGCGCTTGCACAGACCCAGGAACAGGGCTCCCAGAAACGTCACGATGTACAGCCAGGGCGAGATCCACGAGCTGATCACCAGCGCTCCCGCGACGGCGCGCAGCACAAAGCCGGCGGCGATGACAAAGACGTCAAGGATGACGACGTGCTTCCACCACAGCGTGTACAAGAGCTGCATCGCCAGATAGATGGCCAGCGAAGCGGCAAAGCTCTGCGAGAGCCGCAGCGCGCACAGCAGGCTGCCCACGAGCAGCAGCCCGCCGGTCAGCACCGCCAGCCACACCGGCAGCACGCCGCTGGCCAGCGGACGGTTGCGCTTCTGGGGATGCCGACGATCGACCTCGATGTCGCGCACGTCGTTGAGCAGATAGACGCCGCTCGCCAGCGCGGTGAAGACCAGCATGCCCAGCGTCGCCTGCAGCAAGTACGCCCACATCTGTGGCGACCACGGCTGCCACAGCTTGTTCAGGTTGAACAGGAAGCTGCCGTACAGGAGCAGGTTCTTCGACCACTGCTTCGGTCGGAGCGCGCGGAACAGATGCCAGGCCGTCGCCATGAGCGGGCATAATAGCCGCGCATCGTGGGCCCTCTGCAACTGCTACACGTCACACCTTCCTATTTTCCGGCTCATCGCTACGGCGGGCCAGCCGCGTCGCTGCACGCGCTGGCGCAGGCACAGCAAGCGGGGGGGCTGCGGGTTCGCGTGCTGACCAGCAGTGCCGCGGGTGGCGGACGTGGCGAGACACTCGGGCTGCCGACCGGGCGCTACATCAGCGAGCCGGGTGTGCCCACGTTCTATGGCCGCGTCAGCCTCGGTGAGGACATCTCGTGGCAGCTCCTGCGCGAGCTGCCCGCCAGCGTCGCCTGGGCCGACCTCGTCCACGTCACCGCCCTGTTTAGTGCCTCTAGCCTGGCCGCGCTGTCCTA
>CAZVMD010000214.1:0-12476 GCA_964628555.1 uncultured Myxococcales bacterium
CCTATTTAATCCCTATTTGCAGGTCAGATCGGACTGACAGGTCTTGCCTCCCGTACACTCCGTGTTGCTGGTGCATGAGGTCACCCCCGGCACCACCACCGCCTGCTCTACCGTCGAGGTCACCGCCAGCTCGACCCGACCCGGGGCGATCACCGCGCTGCCTGGGGTGGCCTGGCGGCTGACCACGATGGTCGGATAGCCAGCCGTTCCCAAGTTGATAAGCTCGGTCAGCTGCGCCGCCGCCAGATCGAGCGCGCCGCTGTCGGCTGTCTCGCAGCGAATCATGCCCTTGGTGCCACCGTGGTGACTGATGTCCAGCTTGACCTGGATCTTCGAGCTACCGCTGAGCTTGGCCGGTGTCCAGGTCAGCCGCGCGCCCTGACCCGGCGCGAGCTGCAGCGTGCCGCTGGTGATGGTAAGCGGCGCAATGCCCGCGGCGACCAGGCTCATCGCGGCGTAGTCGCCGCCGCTGGTGCGCAGCGTAAGCTCTGTCCCCTCGGCAAAGGCCGGGAAGGGCAGCGAGGTGCCAGCCGGCGGCTGATAGCTGCCCGCCACCTGCTGCAGCTCAAACTCACCACTGCCGCTGCCGGTGGTAAAGCCGCTGGCCCGCACGCTGCCCACCGACTTCGTCTTGGGATAGGGCTGGCAGGTGTTGTCGGCGACGCAGACCGCGCTGCTGCCACAGGGCGTGCTGCAGAACGGCACCCGCGGCTTGAGCAGCTGACAGTCTCCCACCGTCGAGACCACCGTCCACTGCAGGCTGCTCGGCGTGGCACCGTCGCTGACCCGCCCGACCAGCGAGGTATAGCCCGCCGCCCCGGTCGCGCTGTCCGGAGCCACCAGCGTCACCTGAAACGTCCCGGCCAGGATGCTCGCGTCCCCCTGCGACAGGTCGCCGGCCGGCCCGCCACCACACGCCATCCCAGTAAAAAGGAATGAGCCCACCCAGGAACCAATTCGGAGTTTTCGGTTTGTCATCAGATACCTCTTAGGAATAAACCCCTCTACGCCCCGCCTATCCTCAGACTCCCCGCCCGCGCCTGGCCGAGGGGCGGCCCGCGACCTGGATCGAGAGGTCCGCCGCGCCTAGTTGCTCGCCGTGCCGCGCCCGGGGTTCGAGCGCGCCTGCTTGATGTACAGCTTGGCCGTCGCCGCGCTGTCGCCGTCGAACTTGAACTCGACATCCATGGCGTACCAGCCGGCATTGCCCGCCGCCGGACCATAGGCTGGTGAGAAGCGCTCGTGAATCCGCTGCAGCGCCGCCCCTAGCTCATAGTTCTGCGCCCGGCTGAGCACGCTCTGGCCTTCTTCCAGCAGGTTGTTGTGCGACACCCAGATGATCGGCTGGCTCGGCTGATTGAACTGATAGACGTACTGGTCGCTGGTCACACCCGGCGGTGGATGCACCACCTCGGCATCGCCACCGGCCTGCACGTTGATGTAAAAGCCCGGCTGCAGCCCCGACGAGTCATAGGGGTTGTTGGTCAGTGCCACGCCGTTGGCTTCTTCGCTGGGGAAGTTCTCGGTCACCAAGAGCGCCATGACCACGCTCTTGTGGTCGATGCTGTAGTAGCTGCGCTCTTCATAGGTACGAAAAAGGAAGGTGCTGGCCCAGGTGTCGCGGATGGCGTCCTGCATGTCGGCAAAGT
Organism: uncultured Myxococcales bacterium; assembly: GCA_964628555.1. Lineage (GTDB taxonomy): Bacteria > Myxococcota_A > Polyangia > Palsa-1104 > JAEUJZ01 > JAEUJZ01. Next base: position 1,650 of record CAZVMD010000214.1, read on the forward strand.
CGCCCGCCTGGCCGGTGTGCGACTCGTAGCAGCCGGCGCAGGGGAAGCCCTCCAGATCTTCGCTGTTGGTGCTGCTGCGAAAGCGCAGACTGTGCCCGGCGTACTCGGCGTCGATCTTCGCCTGTAGCGCCTGCAGGAAGGCCGCATCGAGCGGCGCCTTGCCCATGGCCAGCCGAAGCTCGGCGAGCTTGCTGTCCCGCACCGTCGGACTTTCGCGGAAGCTGGCATCGGCGGCCAGCGTATCCAGCTGGGTATAAAAGCCGTTTTGCCGCATGAACTGGTCGTAGTAGTAGGCCGGAATCGCGAAGGCGCGACGGATCGGAATCCCCGCCGTGTTGACCATCACCGAGTAGTGCGCGGCCTTGCCACCGAAGGCCAGCACCGCCGCCTTGATCGCCTCGCGCAGCGTCGTGCCAGCCTCTACCGTCACGCGGCTGATCTCGGTGAGCGCGGTGACTGTCAGGTTGGCCGGCGGCAGCACCACCGCGGCCGGCTTGTGGCTGCTCCACCACGCCTCAGCCTCGACGGCGCTGACCTCGCTTAGGCTGTAGCTCTGCGCCCCAACCACCAGGCGCACCCACTTGCCATCCAGCGCCAGAAGCTCGGGCCGGCTGGTCGCGCCGCGCAGTCCCATGTTCGGGTTGTGCCGGTTTTGCGACAGGACGTTTACATGCGAAAGCGGCGTCTGAAACTCCTGCGTGATGATGCCCTGCACCACCGAGATGTCGTTGGGCACGTGATCGAGCACCACGATGTCGCGGTACGAGACATAGGTTGTGGCCAGGCTGGCCGCGCTCAGGAAGTGCAGTCGCCCCACCGCGGTGCCAAGGTTCAGCGGCTGATAGTCGATGGCCGCGTACAGCTCATCGGTGCTCTTCTGCGGCAGGCTGGCCGGCAGCTTGGCCGCCTCGGCAGCGACGGTGTCTGAGGTCGGGTGAAAGACCAGGCGCGGCCCGAAGTAGCTGGCCTGCTTGACGCGGGAATAAAGCGCCTGCATCTGCTCGGCACTTGCCGTGTCGTAGGGCGCAAGCTCCAGCGCAAAGACATCGGGACCGCTGTAGTAGGTCACCGCGCCCAGCACAAAGCGGCGACTGGGCGAAAAGTATTCGGTCTGATTGAACTCCGACAGCGCCGGAATCAGCGGCCGCCCCTGTCCCGACAGATGCGTCGAGGCGAACTCGTAGTGAATCTTGTATTTTTTGCTGTTCTGGAAATAAAGCGCGCTGCTATCGGCCAGATCCATCACCACCTTGACCGACTGCGCCCCCGGCAGGCTGGAGTCGAGCGGCTCCGAGGCCAGAGCGTCAAAGTCGGCGCGACAGGTCAAGGTCGACAGCGAGTCGGGGACCGCACCCTCTCCAATCTGACAGGCGCCCTCTTGGGTCTGATTGTCAGCCCCCGAGCAGGCGCCGCTCGGCAGCAGAAATAGGAAGATCCAGAAATAGGAAGTACAGGCCAAAGACGGCAAACGCATGGCTCTCTCCTCATTCCTTTTTTGTCCGGGCAGGCCCACGGCACGCACCGATGCCGCGACGCTGCGCGGGGCGCACTGACCGCCGTTACAGGTTGCGCGCCGCTGGCGTTGGCGTCAGCGACAGGTACTGGCCGGTGCCATCCGGCAGTCGGCCCCAGGTCCGCCCCGTCGAGGTCATCGAGGGGATCCAGCCTATGCCGTCCAGCGTCGATCCGTCCGGCGCCAGCAGCACCAGCTCATCCGTGCCGCCGAGCTTAAACGGCGCATGCAGGCGATCGCTTGCCGCGCCGGCTGGCGCGTCATCGCAGTAGATCATCAAATAGCCGCGGGCCGGCACCACCGCTCCGGCCGGCAGCAGAAACGGCGTCTTGTCATCGCGCAGGCGATAGCCCGCCAGATCCGCCGACCCCTCACCGAGGTTCTTCAGCTCGACCCAGTCGGGATCGCTCAGCGGATCGCTGCCGCTGGCGTAGATCTCGTTGATCACCACGCGCACGCTCGCCGGACCGCTGCCCTCCGCCGGCTCGCCCCCCTGACAGGCCGCCAGCAGCAGACCCAGTGCCGCCGAGAAAAACCGCCGACCTCGCCGCGACTTGCCACACATCCCCCCGCGCATCCCCGCCCCCCTTGTATCGCTGGTCTGCGGGATAGACGAGAGCAGAGGCGATCGGGTTCCCAGCCCGCGCGGCCGCGGCATTTCTTTCTCGCAGCCGGGCCGGCTGTGGAATGCTGGGCCCAGGCTTCGTCTAAGAACACACCATGCACTCGCGCCCCCTCCCCTGCCTCCTTTTGATCGTTTTTTTCTCGCTCCTGCCGGGGTCACCCAGGCTCGGTCAGGCAGGCGATCGCGCGACCTGGCTGAGCACACAGCTAGCGACGGCGGATCGCGAGCTGGGCGCAGCGCAGCGCGAGGAGAAATATGCCGCGATGAGCGAGAGCGCCTTCGCCTTCTTCCGCGGCACCGCCTACCTGTTCTTTCTCGACCTCGGCACTGCGCCGCAGCTCCAGAGCTTTGGCGGCACGGCGCAGACGCGCACCTGGCTGCTGGGCGATGCGCATCCGCAGAACTTCGGCTCGTTTCGCAACGCCCGCGGCACCCTGGTCTATGACCTCAACGACTTCGACGAGGCGGTGCTGGCCGACTATCAGCTCGATGTCTGGCGGCTAGCGACCGCGCTGGTCTTGGTGATGCGCCAGACCGCTGGCTTTACGCCGGGCGATGAGCTCAGCGTCCTTGATAGCTTCAGTCAGCGCTACCTCGATACGCTGGCTGCCTGCGTCGGCAACGATCGCGAGCTGACGACGACGATCGCGGCGGAAAACAGCTACGGCAAGCTGGATGAGTTTCTCAAGCACGTCGACAAGAAGCGCAGCCGGGCGCGCCTGCTGGCCACCTACACCGCGCTCGCTGCCAGCGGCCAGCGTCAGCTCTCGCCGAGTCAGAGTCCGGATCTGGCGGCGGTGCCCGACAGCCTGGTCGCAGCCATCGTCGCCGCCATGCCGGCCTATGGCCAGAGCCTGGTCGGCTCGACGCGCTACAGCCCCAGCTACTTTGCCGTCAAGAGCGTGGCCCAGCGGCTGCACGCCGGGCTCGGCTCGCTGGGCCTGCCGCGCTACTACGTGCTGATCGAGGGCCCGACGGCCAGCCAAGACGACGACCTGATCCTCGACGTCAAGGCCCAGGGCCAGCCCGCGGCCTATCGCAACCTCGCCGCCGAGGCGCGCGCGGCCACCGAAGCGGCCAGCGACAAGAACCCAGCCCAGCGTGTGGTCGTGGCGACTCGCTCGCTCGGCCTGTATGTCGATGAGCTCGTCGGCGTGCTGCCGCTTTCGGCCGGGCCGCACTCGGTGCGCGAGCGCTCGCCGTGGAAGGACACGCTGGACCTAGCCGTCCTGTCCAGCGTCGAGCGGTTGAGCAAGCTCACCGAGCAGTGGGCCACCCTGCTGGCCTACGCCCACGCCCGCGCCGACGCCGATCAGCGCGGCAGCGGAGTGCGGGTGCAGCTTGAAGACGAGGTGGTGCGGCGGACCCTGGGCAAGCACGACGACTTCCGCCGCCTGGTGCGCAGCATGGCGCAGAGCTATGCCAGCCGCGTGCAGGCCGACTGGCAGACCTTCACCGCCATGCGACGCCAGAGCCGCTAGGCTGCGGCCGGCGCGGGGGCAAACAGCTGACGGATGCGCGGGCCCATAAACTCGCTGAAGCGCATGAGCAGGGCCGGCCGCTGCGCCGTCTTCGGCCACAGCAGATAGACCCCCAAAAGCTTGGTCTGAAAGCGCGGCAAGAGCTCGACTAAATCACCGCGCGCAAGGTCGCTGCGGATCAGGATCTCGGGCAGCGTCGCCAGCCCAGCTCCGGCCAGGGTCAGGCCGTGCAGCGCTGCCGCGCTATCGACGGCCAGCCGGCTCTGAAACGACACCGTCCGCGGCGGCGCCCCACTGCCGCGACGGCTCAGCGTCACCTCGGCCGGCCGCGAGCTTAGCTGCAGATAGTCAAAGGCTGCCAGCTCAGCCACGCGGCGTGGCAGGCGACGCCCCTTTAGGTAGCGCGGGGCCGCGACCAGCAGGCGCCGCATGTCGCAGAGCTTGCGCAGGCGCAGCGTGCTGTCTTGCACCCGACCGACTCGCAGCGCCAGATCGAAGCCATCGCGCAGCAGATCGGTCGGAGCGTCGGAAAAGCTGAGCGTCAGCTTCACCTGCGGATAGGTGGCGGCAAACTCCGCCAGGTCACGGCACAGCGCGGTCGCAGCCAGAAAGGCCGGGGCCGACAGGCGCAGCTCACCGCGCGGACTCTGCCCCTGCTCGCTGACCGCATCCAGGCCGCGCTCGGCCGCGCTCATCATGTCGCGCGCCGCCGCCAGCAGGCGCTTGCCCTCGGCGGTCAGCGCCAGCCGCCGCGTCGAGCGGTACAGCAGCGGCAGCCCCAGGCTGGCCTCCAGCTTGCCCAGGTGATGGCTGACGACCGAGGGCGACAGCGACAGGGCCCGCGCCGCGGCGCGAAACGAGCCCAGCTCGACGGTCTTGGCAAACACGGCCAGCGATCGCAGGTGCTCAATCACTGTTCGAATTTATCGAACAGTCTCTGCGAATTCTACTCGATTGTCGGCCACCGCTTGCCAGGCCAGGATCGTCTGCGGTCCTACCCCAACCGCAAGGAGTCCCGCCATGAACCGCGAAGCTGCCCAGGCTCTAGTTGCTCCCTTTTACGACGCGCTCAACACCCCGGCGCAAAAGGACGTGGCCAGGCTGGTCGAGAGCGTGGCCGCCCCGTCGTGGCGCTCGTTCGCTGGCGAAGCGATCAGCAAAGGCCGCGCCGAATTCATCCAGCAGGTGATCGGCTTTGGCCGGCTGATTCCCGACCTGCGCTGGCACATCCAAGAGCTGCTGGTCGATGGCGACCGCATCATCGTGCGCAGCGAAGCGCGCGGGACGCCAGCCGGTGACTTTATGGGCGTGCCGCACAGCGGACGCAGCTTTGCCATCATGACCATCGACATCCACACCGCAAAAGACGACAAGCTCGTCACCGCCCATCACGTCGAGGACTGGGCCTCGGCCCTGCGTCAGCTGCGCGGCTAGGCGAGCGCGCCGTCCGCCGCTCGTCCGCCGTCCCTGTCCTCTGTCCCTGTCCTCTGTCCCCTATCCTTCCTCCCTCTGCGCTCTGGTCCCCGTCGCAGGCTTGGCGGTCAGCCGGTGCAGCCGCAGCCTTTCGGCCCACGCCCCAGCCGGCGACCTAGACGCGAGCACGGGCGACACAAGCACAACCGTCGGTGATACAATCGGAATCGGCGTTTTCAGGCTTGGCGTGCGGCTCCCCAGCCCACCCTGAGCCCCAGAGGAAGAACCCCATGATGGCGCAGGACTCGCAAGTCGGGCCGGTCGGGCAGGATGCGCCGCTCGGACCGCAAGCCGCAAAGGTCTGGTCGGCAGGTCGCCTCGCTCGGCGCAGCAAAGCGCTCGCGCCGACGCGACCAAAGGGGCTGAGCGCGCGGCTGCTATGGCCTCTCTCGCTGGCCGGCCTGCTGGCCTCGTGCACCGCCCCCGCGCCAGAGAGCGCGAGCGCGCCGGGCAGCCGCGGGCAGTCAGTGGCCAGCCCGGATGGCGATCTGACGGTGGCCAGTGCCCAGATCCTCAACCGCTACGCCGCCCTGACCAGCGATGCGGCGCTCGGAGCCACCCAGCTGCGCGTCGATTCGGCGGCGCTGTCGGCGATGAACCTGCAGGCTGGCGATCTGCTGCTGATCGCTCAGCTTCAGGGCGCCGCGATCGACACCAGCGCCGGCAGCGCCAGCCATGGCACAGTCACCATGCTGGGCAGCAGCAGCGGCCAGGCCGGACGCTTCGAGCTAGTCAACGTCACCGCGGTCAATCCCGCCACCGGCGTGGTCAGCCTCAGCGCCCAGTGCGGTGGGCTGCGCAATGCCTACAGCGCAGCGGGCCACAGCCAGATCGTCCGCGTGCCACAGTACGGCCAGCTCTCGATCAGCGCCTCTGGCTCGGTGTCGGCTCAGCCCTGGGATGGCCAGAGCGGCGGCATCCTGGCGCTGCGGGCGCAGCAGCTACACATCGAAAGCGGCGGACGAGTTACGGCCGATGCGGCCGGCTTTCGCGGTGGGCAGAGCGCTCCGCCCTCGGGCAACAAGAGCGCTGGGCTCGACGTGAGCAGCTTTGCCGGCCCGACGCTCGACGAGGGCGGGCAGCGCGGCGAGGGCATCGCGGGCGGGCTGGCCAGCTACGGTCGCGGCGCAGCAGCCAATGGCGGCGGCGGCGGCAATGCCTACGGCGCCGGCGGCGGCGGTGGCGCCAACGCCGGGCTGGCAAGCAGCTGGTCTGGCAACGGCGTGATGCGCAGCGGCGGGGCGGCGGATACCGCGGCCTGGGGTCTTGATCCCGCTGGCCTGACCGCGCTTAGCAACGACAGCGGCGGCGGGCGCGGCGGCTACTCGCTGGCCCTAAACGAAGAAGACGCGACGAGCGTAGGGCCCGGCGACCCGCTGTGGGGCGGCAACGCGCGGCGCGAGCGCGGTGGGCGCGGCGGCTATCCGCTGAGCAATAGCCCCGGGCAGTCCCTGTTCCTCGGCGGCGGCGGCGGGGCCGGCGATCGCATTGATCCAGCTCCAGTCAGCGGCGGCGCGGGGAGCGGCGGGCGCGGCGGTGGGCTCGTCTACATCCTGGCCGACCTCGTCGATGGGGCTGGCAGCCTCTCGGCTCGCGGCGGCAACGGAGCCCCCAGCGCTGCCGCCAGCGAGGGTGGGGCCGGCGGTGGCGGCGGCGGCGGCAGCATCGTCGTCAATGCCCTGGCAGTCCGCGGCAGCCTGACGGTAAATGCTGACGGCGGCGACGGCGGCAGCCAGCTGCGGGTCGGTGCGACCCCCTTTCCCGCGGCGCTTGGACCGGGCGGCGGCGGCGGCGGTGGCTACATCGCGCTGCCCAGCGGCACTCCCGCCTCGGTCACGCTGCGGGCCCTGGGTGGGCGGGCCGGCACCTCGCAGGCCGACGTGGTCAGCGAGTTCCCCAGCAACGGAGCCACCGACGGTCATGCTGGCAGCAGCGCGACCTCACTTTCGGCGGCCAACGCCAGCTCGGCGGTGTGCACGCCGGTCGATCTGCGCATCGCGGTCACTGGCTCGGGCGCGCAGGCCGCCCCCGACACTGAGGCTTCGTTCCTGATCTCGGTCTACAACGACGGGCCGTACAGCGCGGTGGGGGCCCGTGTCACGGCAGCACTGGCCCCGCGCGGCGACTTCGTCGACTGGCTTTGCACGGTCGATGCCGGGGATGCCAGCCTGCAGGGGCAGGTGGCCTGCTCGCCGTCGCAGGGCATCAACAGCGTGAACACCCAGCTGACCTTGACGCCCGGCGCCCGCGCCAAGATCCTGTTGCGCTCTATCGTGCCGGGCAGCCTGCGCGGCCCGCTTAGCTGCTCGGCCAGCGTCGCCGCATCCAGCCTGCAGAGCGACCCTGATCTGAGCAACAACCAAGCCAGCGACAGCATCGTCGTCGGCCCGGAAGCGGATCTGGAGCTTTCCGCCACCGCCGCGCCCAGCCCCACCCGCAGCGGCCAGAGCCTGACCTATGTGCTGTCGGTGCGCAACCACGGGCCCAGCGTCGCCAGCGGGCTGACGCTGACCTTTGACGTGCCGGACAACGCCCAGCTCTTGGACAGCTTTGCCCCGTTTGGCGAGGGCTGGAGCTGCCAGGTCACCACCGACCGACGCCAGGTGATCTGCACGCGCGAGGAGCTAGCTCGCGGCGGGGCGCCCGATGTCACGCTGGCCCTGCAGCCCGACTTCGCCGACACCTTTGTGATTGGCCAAGCGCGGGTGACCGCCACCTCGTACGACCCCGATCTCCGCAACAATGACGTCGCGGCGGTGGCCAGCATCACCTACGACTCCGCCCGCTACCGTCGCAGCTCGTTCGGTGGCGGGGGCTTCTCCTGCCGTCTCCTTCCCGGCCGAGCAGCGACCACGGCCGAGACCCCGCGCTCGCTCGCTGTGCTGCTGGGCCTGACAGCCTTGGGCCTGGCGACTCGTCGCCTCAGCCGCTCGCGTCGGCTCGCCGCGCCGGCGACGCCACAGCACTCGAAATCCTAACGAGGAATGCCTTTGCGACCTGCCATCCATCTGACCGTCCTTTCGGCTGTAAGCGGTGTCTTGTTCGGCCTCTTCGCCAGCCCGGCTAGCGGCCCGCCCAGCCGCCCCGACGCTGGCTGGCTGGCCAGCCTTGGTCCGCGCGACTGCCAGGCGCAGAGCCTGGCCAGCACCAACCGCGGCTTCCAGGTCAACCGCTTCGAGCCGACGCCGGCCGGTGAGTGGTCGCTGTTCGTCGACCATCCCTGGTACAGCTCGACACGCAGCTTCGCGGCGGGCCTGACGCTGAACTACGGCCACAACCCGCTGGTCTTTGGCTTCCGCGATCAGAACGGCGCCTTCATCCTCGACCGCTCGCTGATCGCCCATCAGCTGATCGGCCACGTCGATGTGGCCGGCTCGTTCCTCGACCGCTTCCTGGTCGCCGCCTCGCTGCCGGTGACCCTGCTGGAGCGCGGCAACAGCCCCGACGGTGACTACGGCGTCAACCGAGTGACCAGCGCCGCCGTCGGCGATCCACGGCTGAGCCTGCGCAGCCGGCTCATCGGTCAGCCGTACCGGCAGCCGTTTTCTTTCCACGCCGGCATCGATGTCTGGCTGCCGCTGGCCAATGCCACCGCGGCCTTCCCGGCCCAGGTCGGTGACACCGGGCTGCGCGTGCAGCTAAAGCTCATCGTGGGTGGCCTGTGGCGCACGCTGCTGTGGTCGTTTAGCGGCTCGTACCTGTATCGCGCGCAGCAGTCGCTGGGCACGCTGCCGCCAGGCTCGGGCAACAGCGTCGGACCGTCGCTGCAGCTGGCCGGTGCCATCGCCTATGCCCGCCGCGATCTCGGCCTGGCGCTCGGTCCCGAGTTCCTGCTTAGCACCGTGCTCAGCGAAGGGGCGCCGTTCCGGCAGGACTACACCAGCCTGGAGATCCTGGGCGGCCTGCACTACAGCCTGGCCCGCCGCGTCCAGCTCTCGCTCGGCGGGGGTCTTGGCCTGCTGCGTGAGCCGGGTACTCCCGACGGCCGCGTGCTCTTGCGCCTGGCCTATGCGCCGCTGCCGGCCGAAAAGCCCAAGGATCGCGACGGCGATGGCATCCCCGATCGCAGCGATGCCTGTCCCGATGTCGCCGGAGTCAGCGCCAGCGACCCGAAAAAGCACGGCTGCCCGCCGCCGCCGCCCGACCGCGATGGCGATGGCCTCATCGACCGCGACGACGCCTGTCCGACCGAGCCGCCGGGCAACAACCCCGACCCGCGCCGCCCCGGCTGCCCGCGCCCCGACAGCGATCGCGACGGCCTGTTTGACGACGAAGATCAGTGCCCCAGCGAGCCGGCCGGCGACCACCCCGACACCAGCAAGCTGGGCTGCCCGCTGCGCGACCAAGATCAGGACGGCATCTGGGATCCACAGGATGCCTGCCTCGACGTCCCGGCTGGCGCCCATCCCGATCCCCAGAAGCCGGGCTGCCCTGACCGCGACAGCGACGGGGATGGCGTGTACGACGCGCAGGATCAGTGCCGCGAGCTACGGGCCGGCATGTTCCCCGATCCGCAGAAGCCGGGCTGCCCGCTGTCCGATCGCGATCACGACCTGGTCCCCGATGCCAGCGATGCCTGCCCCGACAAGCCGGGCGCCCCGGCGACCGATCCCAAGAAGAACGGCTGCCCGGGACTGGTCGAGGCCAAGGCCGACCTGCTGGTCATCCGCCAGCAGGTGTTCTACGCGCCGCAGAAGGACACCATCCTCAAAAAGAGCTTCAAGGTGCTCGATGCGGTGGTCGCGGCGCTCAAGGCGACGCCGCAGATCAAGCGGGTGGCGGTCGAGGGTCACACCGACAACGTCGGCAAGCCAGAGCAGAACCGCGATCTGTCGGCCCGTCGGGCCACCAGCGTCATGGGCTACCTGGTCGGCCGCGGCGTCGAGCCCGCCCGGCTGGAGGCGCACGGCTACGGCCCGGATCGCCCGATCGCCGACAACAAGAAGCCCAAGGGGCGGGCGCTCAACCGCCGCACCGACTTCCGCATCCTTGACCCGGCGATCCAGGACCTAAGCCCCTCGCCTCCGCCGGCCGCCGCCGCCCCTAGCCCAGCGACTACGCAGAGTCCACCAGCCAGCCCAGCCGGCACGCAGAACAACGTAGCCGGACCGGCCGCCGGGCCAGCGCCGTCGCCAGCCGCCACCCCAGCTGGCTCGCCGGCTCCGGGCGACCCGCCGAAAAAAGCCCCAGCACCGACGGGCGGCAAAGCTCCCAAGGCCCTCAAGGCGGCCAAGGCCACCGCCGCCAAGCCGGGCGCCCCACCTCGCCCGCGGCCAGCCGGGAAGGTGGCCCCCCCGGCCAAGCAGTAGCGCGCTCTCGCTCTACAGGCGCGAGACGTTGAGCAGCGCGCGCACGTAGTCCGGGCTGAGGTACGGCACTTCAGCACCGGCGGCAACCGGGGCCCAGAAGAACGGGATGTGCTCGGTCTTGCTGGCCCCGATCCACTCACCACCGACGACTGCACCCGTCGCATCCAGCTCCAGGATGAAGTCATAGGTCTTGCCCGCGCTCAGAAGCGGCGGCGCGCTGTTGGCGGTCGGGTTCGACTCGACGGCCCAGTCGAGCTTCATGGTCACGCGCCGGAAGCCGACGGCCGCGGTGTTCCAGGGATAGTCGCGCGTCTCGGCGGGATCGACGGCCTTGGTGGCCTCGGTCTTGGTCACCGTCTTGTACTGCGTGATGGCGTACTGGTAGGCCGGCTGGTTCCACACCTCGTCGTTGTTCACGGCGTTGAC
>CAZVMD010000215.1:0-6928 GCA_964628555.1 uncultured Myxococcales bacterium
GTCAACAGCAGGAACAGGCCCAGCGCCTGCCACTCGGCGCGGCTGAAGAACCAGGCCGGCGTCGGCTCGGGCTGCGTCGTGCGGCGCAGGCGGCGCTGCAGGCGGCAGGCGAACAGATGCAGGCTCAGCAGGCCGAAGAACAGATAGCCCTCGGGCCGCGTCAGGGCCGACAGCCCCAGGCACAGGGCGGCGAGCGGCAGTGCGCTCGACTCCGCCGGGCTCGTCGCAGACTGGGCCTGCAGATACAGGCCGACGCCGGCCGAAAATAGCAGCGTAAACAGCTGCGTCTCAAGCCCGCCCGATGACCAGCAGGCGTAGCCCGGCACGGCGGCCAGAAACAGCGCGCCCAGGCCAGCCCAGGCGGGCCAGCGAATCACCGCGCTCGGTTCGGCCGCGGTCGGGCGCAGCAGGCTGGAAAGGAGCCAGGTCACCACCCCCAGCCCGCCGATGCCCGCCAGCGTGCCCAGCACCCGCGACGACAGCTCGGCCGGGATGTGCAGCCACAGACCACCGGCGAGGATCAGCGTCCATAGGAAGTTGGTGTAGCCCTCGACGCGCTCGCCGAGGTTAAAGACCAGCTGACCGTGCTGCGCCAGGTTGCGCGAGTAGACAAACGAGATAAACGCATCGTCGGTCACAAAGTTGAACAGCAGGCTGTGGCCAATCAGCGCCAGGCTGGCGAGCAGCCACAGCCCAAGGGCCCAAGGCGGCCGCTGACCTGCCTGCGCGCGGTGGCCTGCGGCGCGCTCTGCCAGCGGGGCCGAGGCACCGGGCACGGCAGCCGGGTCGGACGGCGAGGGGGACGACATGGCGCGCACACGCTATCAGAAGGCCCGCCAGTTGTGATATCCCCAGGCCGCGGTTTTCACCCCCCATGTCGGCTGCCTCTCCCTCATCGCCGTCGTCGTCAGCGCTGGACTCGGCTGCGACCGCTCCTCCCCGCGAGGGCGGCCGAGCGGCCGAGGCGTCCCCGCTGGTCGTGGCTCGCGATGTGCAGCGCTGCTTCGGCGCGGATCAGGTGCTGCGCGGCGCCTCGCTGACCCTGCACCGCGGGGAGCTAGTTGCCCTGGTCGGGCGCTCGGGCTCGGGCAAGTCGACGCTGCTCGCGGTGCTGGGCGGGCTCGATCGCGAGTTCTCTGGCCAGGTGCAGGTCTTCGGGCACGAGCTTGCCGCACTGTCCGACGCGCAGCTTAGCCTGCTGCGCAACGAGCACATCGGCTTTGTCTTTCAGTCGTTTCATCTGCTCGATCACCTCTCGACGCTGGAGAACGTGCTGCTGCCGAACTCCTTTGCCGCCCGCCCGCTGCCTTCGGCCGCAGCGTACGAGCGGGCCCAAGAGGCGCTGGCCCGCGTCGATCTGGCCGATCGCAGGGACGCCCGGCCGCCGACGCTGTCGGGTGGCCAGAAGCAGCGAGTGGCGCTGGCGCGGGCGCTGTTTTTTCGGCCGCAGCTCCTGCTCTGCGACGAGCCGACCGGCAACCTCGACGTCGAGACCGGGCAGAAGATCATCGATCTGTTCCACACCCTAAACCAGCGCGAGGGGCTGACCCTGCTCCTCGTCACGCACGAGCCGCGCGTCGCTGCGGTGGCCAGTCGGGTGCTGCGTATCGAGGCCGGGCAGGTCAGCGAGAGCGGTCCCCGCGAGCTTGGGCCGGCGCGGGCCAGCGAGCCCACCACCGCAGCGGCGGAGCCGGCACCAGACCCCCCCGGAGACCGCTGATGCTGCGCCGCCGCCTGGGCCTGCTGCGCCTGATCCAGAAGAACATCGCCCGCGCCCCGCGGCCGTTTGCGCTGTCGGTGTTTGGCATCACCATCGGCATCGCTGCGCTGAGCTTCTTTTTGGCCATGTCGCTGGGCATGCAGCAGCGCGTCCTGCGGCGCATCTTCCCCGCCGATCGGCTGGAGGTGGTGCCGCAGAAGACCTCGTTCGACTCCGGGGCCTCCGGGGCGCTGGATGCCCTCGGCTCGCTGCTTGGCGCCGGGCCCAAGCCCCTCGATCAGGCGGCGGTCGATCGGCTGTCCGCCCACCCCGACGTGCAGAGCGTGTTTCCGCGTGCCAAGGTGGCGTTTCCGGTGCGCGGCTGGGGCGGCGAGAAGCTCATCGGTCGCACCGCTTACCTCGATCTGCCGATCGACGGCATCGATCCGCAGGCCGTCGCGCCCGAGCTACGCGATCCGCAGAACCCGCTGGCCTTTGTCGACCACGAGCCGAGCAGCAGCGCCTTTTGTACGGAAGACAAGAACTGCGCCACCGGCCAGTTCTGCGACTGGGATGTCAACAAGTGCCGCCCGCCGATCCCGGTCCTCATCTCGCCGTTTCTGATCGAGGTCTACAACAGCTCGATCGCCAAGATGAACGGCCTGCCGCGCATCAACGGCTTCCTGCTCGGGCGCCTGCGCGGCTTCGTGTTCGTCGCCGATCTGGGGCGCTCGTTTCTGGCCCGCAAGCAGGTGACCGACAAGGTCCGCTATCGCCACCTCGTCCTTTCTGGGGTCAGCGACCGCGCCACGCCGATCGGCATCACCATCCCGCTGCCCTATGTGCGGCGCTGGAACGCCGAGCTAGTCGGCGAGCGGGCGGCCAACGAGTACTCCAGCCTGTCGCTGCAGATGAAGCCGGGGCGGGGCGTGACCGATGTCGTCCGCGAGATCCGCCAGCTTGGCTACACCATCGAAGACAACGGCGCCGAGCAGGCCAGCCTGGCCGTGCTGCTGCTGACCGCGCTGTTCGTGCTGGTGTCACTGTCGACCCTGGCGGTGGCGGCCGGCAGCGTCACCCACACCTTCTTCCGGGCGATTGCTGAGCGCCGACACGAGCTAGGCGTGCTGCGCGCCGTCGGCGCCAGTCGGGGGGACCTGTGGTTTCTCCTATTGGGGGAAGCCGCGATTATGGGAATCTGCGGAGGGGGGCTGGGCCTGGGGCTGGCGCGGGTCTCGGCGCTTTTGATCGACACGCTGTCACGCAGCAAGCTGCCGGACTTTCCCTTCAAGCCCGACAGCTTCTTCTGGTTTTCGCCGTCGCTGTGTCTGGCCGCGGTGGGCTTCTCGGTGCTGATCTGTGTGCTGGGCGCGGCCTGGCCGGCCCGCACGGCGGCTCGCCTGTCACCGGCCGCCGCGCTCGCCGGTCGCGGCTAGACCTGCGGCGAGCTAGCCGACGGCGGTGGTCCGAAGCCGAGGGCGCGGCGCAGGCTCTCGCGCTGCTCGGGGATGAGGATGGTGTGCAGGTGCTCCAGTCCCTCGTAAAGCTCGCGGCGCTCGCTCGGCGGCAGGTCGCCGAGGATCGGGCCTAGGGCCTCGCCCTCGAAGCGCTCCTGCGACAGGACGATGAGCACGGCGCTGATGCGCGGGCCGCGGCTGCCCAGCCACTCCTTGAGGCGGTTTAGCACCGGCTCCGCCTCGGCGCGCTGGCGCTCATGAAGCTCCAGGCCGCGCGTCGCTTCGTCGAGCGAGATGTTCTTTACGCGGGCTCGCACCGCCTGCCCGGCCTCGAAGCCTGGCTCGCCCTCTTGCCGCTCGTCGCCGGCCCCGGGATAGCCGTGCGGACCCCAGCCGCCGCGATCGGCCCAGCCTGGCCCATAGCCCGGCCCGCAGCCTGGCCCATAGCCTGGCCCATAGCGACGCGGCCCATAGCCGGCGCCGCAGCCGCCGTAGCCGGGACCAAAGCCGTGGCCGTAGCCGCGCCCGTAGCCGCCGTAGCCCGGACCAAAGCCGGGTCCGCCGCGATAGCCATGGCGATAACCGCCGCAGCCGCCGCCGTGGAAGTACAGCGCATGACGCAGCGCCTTGAACGCCAGAACACCGACGAAGAAACCAAGCACGATAGAACAAAACATGAGCGTCTCCTTCGCTTCGTCGCAGCCACTCTGCGATGACTTTGAAGCTAGGAGGGCCCTGTGAATGATGCGTGTGCCGCAAGTAAAGAACTGTAAAGCCGTCGGCCGCGCTACCTTGCGCCCATGTCACCTATCGATTCAGGGGCCGCGAGCGGGGCGCGGCGTCGCTTTCTGCAGCGGGGCGCGGTCGCTGTCGCGTCGGTTGGGCTGGGCCAGGCGGCGTATGCGTCGGCGCCGGCCGCAGCGACCGTACCCCCGCACAGCCCGGCGCCGGTCCCGCCGTCCGCCGCGTCCGCACTGGCCGAGGTACAGGCCCGCATGCAGGCCCAGACTGCAGCCTGGAATCGCGGCGACATCGCGGGCTTCTGCGCCGCCTACGCCGAGGACTGCGTCTTCTTATCGCCAAGCGGCCTCACCCGCGGCCGGCGCACCGTCGAAGAGCGCTACCAAAAGAAGTACGGCGCAGCGACCGCGACGATGGGTCAGCTGGACTTCGCGCCGCTGTCGCACAGCGCGAGCCCCGAGCTAGTCAGCCTGGCCCTGCGCTGGCGTCTGCGCTGGCCGCTGCTGCAGCCGAGCAAGCCCGACCAGAGCGGCCTGACGCTGATCGTCTGGCAGCGCCAGCCCGGCGGCTGGTTCCTGGTCCAGGATGCCTCGATGTAAGCGCGACACTGCGCCGCGCCGGGGTCTCTTTTCTATCTGCCGGGTCGGCTCGGCGAAGCTAGGGCGTCGGGCGCGGGCCGCTGTATGTCCCATAGTCGAACTGCGAGTACGGCGACCACGGTCCCCAGCCGCGCGCGTTCTGGGCCCGCACGCGGAAGCGATAGAGGTTCGGCTTGGTGACGGGGAAGGTCTTTACGAAGGCGTCGGGGCTGGTCCAGGTGTGATAGGCGGCAAAGCTGCGGCCGTTCCACGACTCCAGGGCCAGCTGATAGGACGTGGCGCGCGGGATCGTCGCCGACATCAGCTTGGCGTAGTCCTGCTGCAGCACCTCGCCAGGTTTGGGATAAAGACCGGTCGGCGCGGGCGGCGGCAGGCCGGTATCGGGCGGCAGGCTGCGATCGACGATCACCGTCGGCTTGGCCGCGACCTGCATGACGTTCCAGTCTGCGCCTCCGACCTCGCACAGCGGCGCCGTCTGAAACTGCTTGCCGACTGGCAGTGACCAGCCGCCGAAGCGCTCGCTGCTCCAGTCGGACAGCGTGCGCTTCTTGTTGTAAAGCGCGTACCACAGCGGGGCATCGGTAAGCGCAGTGGTATCGCCGAGGTAGGTCTTAAAGTAGCCGGGGCTGGTGTAAACCCCACAGCCGACGCGGTGGGTCTTGCACACGTCAAGGCCGGTGCGGATCAGCGCCGTCAGCTTGGTCTTGCCCAGCGCCGCCGCGCCGCTGGCCTCTTCGACGTCGAGCCACATGCTGCCGATGGGGAAGCCCCTGACCATGGCGAAGGCCGCTTCGATCTGCGCTGTGATGTCGCGATCCCAGTACAGATAGACGTAGGCATCGACGGTCATCCCGCGCGAGACGGCCATCGCAAGCTGCTGCTGGGCAATCGAGGCGACCTGCGTCCCGACCACCACGTGGCGCACGCCAGAGTCCCAGAAGCAGTCCAGCTGCGACTGCGCCAGCGGCGTCTCCCAGAACGAGACATCGACGGCAAACACGGCCCGATTCGCCGGATCGCCGCCAAAGTAGGGCGCCGGGGTCAGCGCCGCTTGGGTCGAGGCCAAGTCGAGCTCCCACTCGGGCGTCTCGCCACAGCCAAAAAGGCCGATCAGACCCGCTAAGCACAGCGTCTTTTTTCGCATGGTTCCTCGCGGCGCGCCGGGCGCCAGCTGGTGGGTAGCGATGGTGGGCAGCGATGGTCTTGCCATCGGCAGCGTCATACAGCGCGCGAACAAAGCCGGTCAATGACCGCTCGCCGCGCCCGAGGTCTGGGCTGGTCCTCGCCCCGGCGCTTAGCGGCAGCGATCCGGGGTGCCGGCGGGGCGACGCTCGCAGCCGGCGGCGCAGGTCTCGACGTACTGCAAGACGCGGTCGCTGCAGCGGTACAGGATGTTGGCTGCCCCGACGACGCCGTTGCCGCCGCAGTACAGGCCATTGACCACGCTGCAGCCGGCGGGCGGGGCGGCGCAGCGGTCCGAGACGCCGGCCGCCATGTGCTCGCAGCCATAGCTGCAGACCTGCGACACCGACAGCGCACCGGCCGCGCAGCGGTACAGCGTCGCGGCGGCTCCGACGACCCCATTGCCGCCGCAGTACAGGCCATCCCCGCTCGGGCAGCCCGCGCTTACCATCCCCTGCAGCGTGCGCAGCGTGGCGCTGGGATTGAGATAGCCATAGCTCGTCGCGGTGGTGCCCGGCCCGGTGTAGCCCGGACCCCAGTAGGTGCTGCCGCACAGCGGTGGCCTCTCCGCCGTCCGGATCTCCCAGTGCAGGTGGGTGTTGGCCGCTTGGTCGTGCAGTGTGCCCAGCTTTTGGCCCGCTCGCACGGTGTCGCCGGCCTTGATAAGCAGCCCCGTCAGGTGCCCGTACTGCGAGTAGAGGACAGGCGAGGCCAGGCCCAGCGCCCGTCGCTGCGCATCGCTTAGATCGTGGCGAATGACGACCACGTGACCGGGATAGGGAACCAGCGCCGCGAACACCACCCGACCCTCGCCGATGGCGCCAACCCCGGTGCTGGTGCGGCCGCCCCAGTCCTCGCCGGCGTGCTTGATCTTGTCCATCGTGGTGCCAAAGCAGCTAGAGGGGCTCCAGCTCAGCGCCGAGTTGTACAGGTCAAAGCCGACCCGCCAGCTGGGCGCAGAAAAGGGCGCGACCCAGCTCAGGCCAGCGGCGTAAATGCCGGCCGGCGCACCGGCCTCCGGGTCGCTCGCCGGCTCGCCTAGCTCGGCGCCACAGCCTAGCCAGCCCAGGGCCAGGGCCACGGGCACTCGCTCCCGCCAACCAGACCGGCGAGGGCAAGCTAGGGCACTTCGGTGCGGCTGCGCAGTGGCGCTTCGGAACAGCATGTCGGCCTCCTTGACGAGGCGCTGGCATACGCCGAAGCCCGCGCACGAGCAAGCCCCAGCCGCGCGTCGGCGCAAGCCCCCAGCC
>CAZVMD010000215.1:7028-12461 GCA_964628555.1 uncultured Myxococcales bacterium
GCCGAAGCCCGCGCACGAGCAAGCCCCAGCCGCGCGTCGGCGCAAGCCCCCAGCCGGCGCCGGCCAGTCCCCTGCGCCGACCCGGCAGAGCTAGGAATCGGTCACCGAATTTGGGCGAGAAATTAATTAGTGATTAGTCGATTCTTGCAGGGGTTTGGCGGAGTTAGGTATTCGTTATTAAATGTGCAGATATGGACGCCGATTTTATTTTAATTATCAAACGGTTGATTAATTGATTAATAACGCCGGCCCTCGGCGAGGATCAGGGTGGGGCGGCGGCGGCGCAGGGCCTCGCGCTCCTCGGCGGGGATGGGGGCGTCGGCGGACAGGCCCAGCCAGCTTAGCTCGGGCAGCTCAGCGACGATGCGCAGGTCGGCGACCGGCGTGCGCGTCAGATCCAGGCGGCGCAGCTGAGCCAGGCGGCGCAGCGGCGACAGATCGCGGACCTGGGTGCAGCTCAGATCCAGCTCGCGCAGCTTGAAAAGCCCGGCCAGCGGGCCGAGGTCTTGCACCGGGCTGGCGTGCAGCGACAGCACCTCAAGCTGGGTCAGGCGGGCCAAGGGGGTCAGCTCGGCAAGCTGCGTCTCTTCCAGTGCCAGGCGCTGCAGCGGCAGCCCGCCAAGCGGGCTCAGGTCTCCCAGCTTCAGCCGCTCGATAAACTCGATCTCGCCCGAGGCCAAGGACAGCGACTGCAGCTGCGGCAGGCAGCGCAGCGGCGACAGATCGAGAGCCGGCACCTGCGGCCCCAGCCCGTGGCGCTCGTAGCAGGTCAGCTGCGTCGTCGCAGGCGGCAGTCGCTGACGGCAGAACTCGACGGCGGCCACTCTGCGACAGGGGCTGGCCGGACCTGGCTCGCTGCGCGTCGGGGGGGCCGCGGCGAGCAGCAGACCCGCCAGCCCCACGCCGAGCCAGCCGCTGGCCCAAGCGGCGCGCTGAGGCCGTAAGCTGGCCGCCAGCGGGCGCTTTCCCGTCGGGCGGTGGTGGGTGGCCGAGCTCTGCATGATGCGTCTTCCTCCTCCTGCAGGATAGAGCAGGCGGGGGCCAAAGATCGGCGACACTTGAGCATCGCCATGAGTCGCCTGATCGAGCTGGAAGCCTTCCTGGTCGTCGTCGCGGAGGGCAGCTTTACCGCCGCGGCCCGTCGCCTGGGCGTGACCAAGTCCTACGCCAGCAAGCTGGTGGCGCGGCTGGAGGATCGCCTGTCGGTGCGACTGCTGCAGCGCACGACGCGGCAGCTGAGCCTGACCGAGGTCGGTCGCGCCTACTACGAGCGCACAAGCGAGGCGATGCGCGCTCTCTCCGAGGCGGAGAGCGAGGCCACCGAGCTGCAGACCTTGCCGCAGGGGCGGCTGCGCATCAGCCTGCCGAGCGCCTTTGCCGCGCGCTACCTGGCCGGGCCGGTCGCGGCATTCAAGGCTCGCTATCCCCAGCTCACCATCGAGGCGGTGCTGGCCGATCGCAAGGTCGACATCCTGGCCGAGGGCTTTGACCTGGCGGTGCGGATTGGCGACCTGCAGGACAGCTCGCTGGTCGCCCGTCGCCTGGCCTGGGTCGATCGCGCGATCTTTGCCAGCCCGGGCTATCTGGCTCGCCGCCCGCCGCCGCAGACCCCTAGCGAGCTGGCTGCGCACGACTGTCTGCTTTACGCCTATCACGCGGTGCCGACCACCTGGCGGCTGCGCGGTCCCGACGGCGCCGAGGTGGCGATCGAGGTCGGCGGCGAGACAGCGGGCAGCGGCCGCATGGTCTCCAACCACGCTGAGCTGCTCGCCGAGGCCGCCAGTCAGGGCCTGGGGCTGCTGTTCTGTCCGCTGTTCTTCGTCGCGCCGGCCCTGCGCAGCGGGCGGCTGCAGCGCGTGCTGCCGGCCTGGGGCTTTCCGCTCAGCCTGTCGGCCGTGTTTCCCAACGCTCGCCACATCCCGGCCAAGGTGCGCTTGTTCGTCGATCACCTCGTCGCCCACTTTCAAGATCCCCCCTGGGCCGACTGCAGCTAGGCCGCGGCACTGTGTCCCGGGCGGCAACAGTGCTTGTCCCCCAGACCGGCTTATCGTCGCTGGCTGGGCTGGATACCTTGCTTGTATCCGCTGCTTGTCACAGGGCAAGCAGCACCACACCTAGCGGGGGAGATCCAGATCATGAAGACACAGCTTACGGTGGCCTTGCTCATGGCAGCGGTGGTGGAGAGTGGTTGTGGCAGCAGCGCTCCGGCGCCACAGACCTTTGCGGCCTGCGTCGCGCCGGCCAGCCTCAGCGCACCCAATCCCAACTACCTGTGGACGCCGAACGCCATCCGCCTGGTCTCGCAGCGGCTCGCCGATCGGGTGTACGCGGTCTACGACAGCAATGCCCAGGTCTACTCGCCGGCCGGCATTCCGCTGGCCACCAGCGGCGGCTTCGTCATCGGCGACAACGGCGTGCTGCTCGTCGAGAGCATGATCAATCGCCAGCTGTTCTGTCAGCTAGTCGGGCTGGTGCGGGCCGAGACCGACAAGCCCATCACCCACGTCATCAACACCAGCAGCCACGGCGATCACAGCTTCGGCAACGCCTTCCTGCCGCCCGAGGTGCACATCGTGCAGCACCAGCGCACGGCCGAGTACATCGCCGGTCACTTTCAGGAAGACATCGCCTTTATGAAGATGAACTTCGGCGCCGACCAGGGGCTCGATGAGCTTCATCCGGTGGCGGCCGATACCCTGGTCAGCGACAGCAGCCCCTATTCCGTCGATCTGGGCGGCATCGAGGTCACGGCGCGCTACTACGGCTTCGGCCAGACTGGTGGCGATCTGTTCGTGCACGTGCCGGCCGCCAAGGTGGTGTGGACCGGCAATCCGCTGGTCGCCGCCAAGCCCGCCGTGCCCTGGCTGCTGGCCGGTCACGCCGCCGAGGTCGAGCGCACGCTCAGCCAGGTGCGTGCCTCGCTGCCGGCCGGCACGATCGTCATCCCCGGCCATGATCACCCGACCGATGGCCATGGCTTTGACTTCGCGGTCAGCTACCTATCGACGCTGCTCAGCGAGGTTGGCACCGCCGCGGCGCAGGGCCTGACCGTCGAGCAGACGGTGTCCCGCGTCACCATGCCCGCGTTTTCCGGCTATCGCATCTGGGACTGGGTGCACAAGCAGGTCAACGTCCCTGCGACCTATGGCGAGCTAAAGCGCTAAGCGCTCTGCGTCCTCATCACCGGCTTGACCCCCACCGCGCTTCCCGCCCGCCGCGGCTGGCTTCGCTCTCGCTTCTGTCTTGCGGCTTGGGCCCTGGCCGCTTGACCCCCGCCCAGCCTTCCTCTTACATCTAAGCCATGTTCAAAGTCAGCCAGCCCCTATGTGCCTTTGTAGGGGCACTGTTGTGCGTGGCCGCTCATGCGCAGACGATGAGTCACTATAAATTCAAAGATAAATTTATCGATCTAAAGACCCTGCAAGTAAAAGACACCCTCCCGCCGGGCGCGACCGAGCTTCGGCGCGAGACCTCGCATGCCGCCCACTTCGGCATCGACGATGCGCTGCGGGTCGAGCGGCCGGAGGGCAGCTGGGTCCTAAATAAGTCGCGGGCGATTGTGATATCGGACAAAGCGGGAAAAGTCCGGCGGACGATCGAAGATCCCGATATCGCCAAAAAGGCCGATCAGATCGCCGGCAATATGGCCTTATTCGCCGTCAGCGGTGGGGTGCTGCGGCTGATCCGGCTGGAGGGCCAGGGCGGCTATGTCCTGCGCCGCTACTCCAGCGAGGGGCGCGAGACGGGATTCTGGCGGCTCGCCCATACCCGGTATCAGACCCAGGGCAGGGTCACCGAGAGCATCCCGCAGCTTTACTACTTTGCCCAGACCGACCACGAGGTCATCTTCTCGTCGCTGCACAGCCGCGGTGGCCAGGCGGTTATTCTCAAGCTCAGCGACGGCAGCCAGCGTCACTTGGACTACGCCCTGGCCGGCATCATCACGCAGGCCGCCGGGCCGCCGGGCGAGCGCCGCCTGGCCGGCTGGGTCAGCACCGATCAGACCGGCCATAAGCTCAAGGTCGAGCTCGGCACCACCCAGTTTTTGATTGAAGAGGAGCGCGGCGGCGATGGCGTAAAGGTCGTCCTGGCCGATAATACGCTATATCTTGCGCACTATCATAATATCGCAACCGGCTGCGGACTTGCGGCGTATGACGCTCGCAGCGGCAAGCGGATTTGGCGCGCTGATGTGCAGCAGCTCAATGTCGGGCACTCGGAATATTACAATCTTGTCTATCTAAGCTTGGTGGCTGGGCGCCTGATCTTGGAAGCCAATGAGGCGGCCGGTGCATATCTACAGATCTTCGATCCCAGTACGGGCCAGCGCCTGTTTTCGCGGCTGCCGACGATCGAGTAAGGGCGGGGCCCCGCGGCGCTGCTGGAATTCGCGGGCGCTCGGCGCTGGCGCTACTCGTCGGCGACCAGGGTCTCGTCGCCGACTGGCTCGGGGATGGGCGGCGCGGTCAGCGCCTTGAGGTTCCAGACATGGACGCGCTGCGCGGCGCGATCGCTGGCGGTCAGCCATACCCCGCTTGGGTTGACGGCCAGCGCCGCCGGGGCAAAGCCACCCTCGGCCCCGGCCCGCGGCGCGACGAGGCAGGTCCGCCACGGCGAGCCCGGCAGCTCGATGATGCTGACCCGCTCCTCGGTTGGGCTGATCGACTCGGCATAGGCCAGGCGGGCCTCGGGCAGGAACGCGAACTGCGTCGTGCTCAGGCGGCGCACCAGCCGCGGCTGGCTGGGATCGGCCAGGGTATAGATCTCGGTCTGGCCGTGCGCCTCACTGCCGGCCGCCAGCCAGATGCCATCGGGCGAGAAGGCCACGACGTCGGCAGTCAGCGGGCGCTCCGGGCTCTCGCCGCCCAGCTGGGTCGCACCGATCAGCTGGCCGTCCTGCGCCGAGCGCAGCTCGACCCGCGCGCCGCGGCCCACCGCCAGCCGCTTGCCATCGGGCGAAAAAGCCAGGCTCTCGCCGCCAAGCTCGGGGAAGGCGCGCAGCGGCTTGCCGCTCAGAGGCGAGCGCAGCTGGGCCTGACCGCTTAGCAAGAGCTCGCCGCGCGGGGACAGCGCCGAGGCTCCGGTCTCGCTAAACACCCGCTTGGGGGCGGCGGCGCTGGTGCCGCCGATGCGCAGCGTGCCGTTGCCCCAGCCGACCAGGAGCAGCTTGCCGTCGGCGCTAAACGACAGCTGATCGACGGTCCCCGCCCCCTCGCTGCGGCCGGCTTCGGCGCTGCTGGGCGCGCGCAGCTTCTGCCGCAGCTTCTTCTGCATCACGCTCCACAGCCGGACCTCGCCGGAGCGATCGCCCGAGGCCACCGTCGCGCCATCGGGCGAGATGGCGACCGGCCAGATCTTGTCCTTGTGGCCGCTAAACGTCGCGACCGGCGACAGCGTGCGGAAGCACTCCTCGGCCGCCCCTTGCTGCGCCGC
>CAZVMD010000216.1:0-12459 GCA_964628555.1 uncultured Myxococcales bacterium
ACTTCACAGGCTTTCCCATTGATCGGTCTCTTGGTGATCGAACCAGATGAGCGCCGTCTCACGGCCGTGCTCGTCGGGGATGCGGATGACAGTGGCGCTTTCGCCGGCCACTTCCAGCTCTTCGATGTCACAGCGATTGCTGACGCCCGGACTGGCGCGCAGGAGCAGGAGCAGCGCTGCCGCCGCCGCCAGGGTGCTAAACACCGCGGTGATGCGCAGGGAGCGTCGTCGCTTAAGCCGCGCCTCACTGAGCGAGGTCACGGTGCCGGTAGTTGGCGCCGGCCGCTCGTCGAGCTTGCGCTCCAGGTCGGCCCAGAGGTCGAGCCCGGCCAGCTGCTCTTCCGTCGGAGCAGTGGCACTGCGCACGGCTGTTGAGAGCTCGGCGAGTGCTAGGAGCTTGTCGGTTTCCTCGGGGGTGAGCTCCGCCCGCAGCGACTCGGCCTCTTGGGCCGACAGCTCACCGTCGTGCAGTCTGCTAAGCAGGGGGTCTCGCGATGACATGGTCTTGTCAGGCCAGGTTGGCCGCCTCCTTAGTTGGGCCAGGCTCGGCAAAATCGAGCAGCAGCTGCTGCATCTGGCGACGGGCGTGAAAGAGCCGGCTCATCACCGTGCCCTCGGGACACTCGAGGACCTCGGCAATCTCTTTGTAGGAAAGTCCCTCGACCTCGCGCAGCAACAGCACCGAGCGATGCGTCTCGCTGAGCTGCTCCAGGGCGGCATTGAGGCGCTCGCGGAGCTCGCGATTGTGCAGCGCCTTGGCCGGATCGAAGCGCAGCCGTCCCGGCGAGATCTGATCGGCCGGGCTGCCCGCTTCCTCGTGAGCGATCCGCTCGTCGAATTCCGACTGGTTGCCGCGTCCCGCTTTGCGCCGCAGGTCGATGCACAGGTTGACGGTGATGCGATACAGCCAGGTATAGAAGTTCGACTGGCCGTGAAAGGTGTCCAGGTGGCGATACACCTTCAGGAAGGCTTCCTGGCTGACATCGCGAGCCTCGTCGGGATCGCGCACAAAGCCCAGCGCCAGCGTATACACCCGTCGCTGATAGCGATCGACCAGCACCCGGAAGGCCTGGCGGTCGCCGCGCCGGATGCGCTCGATCAGCGCCGCTTCTTCCTGGCGCAGCGGAGCCGCTTCGCCACGTGCCGCCACCGCCCGCTCGGCGGCTGGCTCGGCACCACGGGCTTCTACCGGCTTTGGGGGTTCGGGGGCTTTGGCCGTCAACGCTCGCCATGTCTCGACTCCGTCCATGCAGCGACTGCTGACAGGAATGGACGAAGTCTGTGGTTAGTCATTCACAGGAACAGTGTGAACCTACGTTATCAGGTTTGCTGCCGGGTCTATATGGGAACTACGGCGGCCAGACCGCCCCCGCGGGGCCGGCCAAATCCCCGCACGACAGCCCCTTTCGCGACTGGGTTGAGTCGGGGAATAATACCTCTGCGCGGTCCGCCACACTGGGACCCGGCAGCCTGCCAAAAGCGCTGACCCGACCCAAAACAGAACCGAGCCCGCAACCCCGCAGAAGACAGACCTCCGATGCCCATGTTTCGCAGTGAGCCCGAGAGTGGCTCGCACCCACCGCTGCCGTCGCCGGCTGCTCCGCTGTCCTGGTTTTTGAGCCAGGTCCGGCGACGTCTGCAGCGCCGAGCGCTTTTGCGGCATGGGCTCTTGTGGCTATCCGCCAGCCTGGTCGGGCTGGCGGCGCTGATGTCAGCGGCCGGCCTGACGGGTCCGTCGGCTGCCTGGCTGCCGCTGCTCTTCGTGTGGTGCATGAGTGTGCTGGGGTCCGCGGCCGTGCTTTTTTATCGCACCATGCGGCTGCCGCCCAGCGATGGCGAGATTGCTCGCTACGTCGGTGGCCATGTGCCCGACCTGCGCTCTGACCTGCTGTCGGTGGTCGAGCTTGCCAAGTCGCCGCCCGTGGGCTGCTCGCCGGGACTTATCGCCGAGCTTGGCCAGCGCACGGCGGCTGCGGCGGCGACGCTGGATGTGCGGCGCTTGGTCGATCTGCGGCCGCTGCTGCGACCGGCCCTGTTCTCGGCGGTGGTGGTGCTGCTGTTCCTGCTGCGGCTCGGCGCGATGCTGGGTGGGGCCCGGCTGCTGCTGCAGTCCCCGCCCCCCAATCCCATCGCCGTCAGCAGCGGCCCGCTCCTTGGCGATCTGCGCCTGCTGCTCTCGTACCCGCGCTATACCGCGCTGCCGCCGCGCGTCGTGCCTAGCTCGTCCGGCGACATCACTGTGCTGCCCGGGACCGAGGTGCGGGTCGAGGCGCGCGTGCTGATTCCCGTCGAGCGGGCCCACGCCGTGCTGCAGCTCGAAGGTCGGCAGCAGAACATCCCGGTGCAGATTGTGCGTCCACCGCCGCGGGCCGACGGACCGCACCATCCGCTGCTGGTCGCGACGTTTACGGCGCAGCAGAGCGGCTCGTACTACTTCGTCATCGAGCGCGGCTATCAGGATCGGGTGCGCGAGCGCGATGCCCACCGCCTCGACATCGAGCGCGATCAGCCGCCCCGCGTCGAGCTGTTTGCCCCGGCCGATGAGCTGGAGGTCACCTCGGTGCGTCGCATCGAGCTCGGCTACAGCGCGGAAGATGATCTAGGCCTGGGCGATGTCGATCTGGTCTACAAGATCGGCAACGGTGGCGAGCGCCGCAAGCGGGTGCGCAGCGTCGCTGAGGGCGGCAAGAAGGGCGAGGCTGTCCGCGCCGCCCCACTGCGCAGCCTGGCGGCCAAGATGGAGTGGGATCTTAGCGAGATCGACCTCTCGCCGGGAACCGCCGTCGTCTACTTCATGGAGGCGCGCGACCTCGATACCGTAAGTGGCCCCAACGTCGGCCGCTCGCGCTCCTACGTGCTGCACGTGCTGAGCCCGCGCGAGAAGGCCGATGCGCTGCTGGCCAGCCAAGAGCAGCTTCGCGAGCAGGCGATTCAGCTCCTCGGCGACCGCATCGACTGGGGCAAGGCCGTGGCCAGCGCGCCAAGTCCGCCGGCGGGCGCTGCCGAGGCGCGTGAGCCGACGCTCGACAGCTGGGAGCGCTTGCAGGCGGTTCACCGCCGCGCCGAGACCTTGCTGGTGCAGCTTGGCCGGGTGGGTCGCGGTCAGCCGGACAGCGCCAAGGGGGCGGCCAAGGATCTGCTGTCGACGCTGCAAGAGATCGGCAATCGACTGGGCAAGCTGACGCAGGAAGAAGAGACGCTTTTGTCGGAGCTGCGCACCCGGCGCATGCAGGTGCCAGCGGCGGCCCATCGCAAGGCGCTGGCGGGCAAGGAAGTCAGCGGGCTCAACGATCGCCACATCGCCGAGCTGGAGCGCGACACCCTGCTGCTTGACGACCTGATCGGCCGGCAGCGGATGGAAGAGCTGCTGGCGATCGGTGATGAGATGACCTCGCTGCGCGATCGCATGCAGCAGCTTCTCGCAGACTACAAGCGCGCCCCCACCGATGCTCTGCGGCGGGAGATCGAGCGCGAGCTGCGCGCCTTTGAGCGCCGCCTGGCCGAGCTGGCCGAGCGAGCACAGCGCCTGGGGCAAGAGGTGCCCGAGGAGTTTCTCAACCGCGAGGCGCTGGGCCAGAACGATATGCAGACCCGGCTGGACCGGGTGCGCGATCTCCTGCAGAAGGGGGATATCGATCGCGCCGTCGCTGAGTTCGAGCACATGTCGCAGGTCCTAGACAACCTGATCAAGGGCATGGAGCACGGCCTGCGCAGCTATCGCCGCGAGCGCTTTACCGCCGAGGAAAAGGCGCTCGCCGAGCTGGAGAATCGCCTCAGCGATCTGGTGCACGACGAAGAGCTCCTGCGTCGCCGGACGGAAGAGCTGAAGCAGCATGCCAGCGCCCGCGCGCGTCAGCTGGTCCGCGATCGCGCCGAGTCGCTGTCGCGCAAGCTGCAGCCCGAGGTGGCGCGCCTGCGCAAGCTGCTTAGCGAGATCGATGCCGCGCCGTTGGGACCGTGGGGCGCCGACGAGATGGACAAGGCGCAGCGCCGGCTCGATGACCTGTCGCGCATGCTCGATCAGGGGGATCTGGACGAGGCGCGGGCCATGGCCGAAGAGGCCGGGCAGACCATGGGCCGCATCGAAGGCGAGCTGCGCAGTGAAGAGCAGGCCTCGCGCTGGGGCCAGCGGGTGCGCATCGGTCGCTCGCGGGCCCGGGCCGAGCAGGCGCGCAGCCTGGCTGGCGAGATCGAGGCGGAGATCGCCAAGGCCCTGCCCCATCCCGAGGATCTGCTGTCACCGCAGGAGCGCCGTCAGCTCAACGATCTGCGCGCCGAGCAGGAAGCGCTGCGGCGGCGCAGCGGCGAGGTCGGGCGCGAGTTTGGCAAGCGCGGCCAGCAGCTGAAAGAAGAAGCGCCAGCCATCGAGCAGCTGGGGCAGCAGGCCGGTGAGCTCTTGCGCAAAGCGCAGGGCCACATGCAAAAGTCCGAGGGAGAGCTGGGCCGCTTGGCACCGCGCGGAGCGGTGGCGGCGCAGGGACAAGCGCTGGAGCAGCTAGGACAGCTGCAGCAAAAGGTGCAGCAGGCCCGCCGTCCGCGCAGCGAGGGGGCCGGCAGTCGCAGCGAGCGCGAGCCGGTCAAGATCCCCGGCGCCGAGGAATACCGCGCGCCGAAAGAGTTTCGCCAAGACATCCTCGATGCCGCCAAGCGCGAGGCGCCGGTCGAGTACCGCGACCAGGTCAAGCAGTACTACGAGGAGCTCATACGCTGATGGCTGCGCCTCACTCACGTTGCTCGGCGGTCCGGCTGTCGCGGCTCGCAGCATCGCTTCGTCGTCGCTGGCGTGGTGGATTTTTTGCGGTCTCGCTGCTCGGCATTCTGCTGCTCTCGCTCGCTCTGTCGAATCTGTGGCTGGGTCGGGCAGCGGCGGCGCGGCCGCGCGGCGAGACGCTAGAGACCGTGCTGCGGCTGATCGGCGAGTGGCGTGTCGAAGAGGCGGCGGCGCTGTTTGCCTCGCACGTCGGGGCGGCCGGTGCCAAGGAAGATGCCGAGACCGAGATCGTGCGCAGTCACCTGCTGTTTCACCAGGGCGACTATGAAGGCGCCGCTCGCCGTCTGCGTACCGTGCTGGGGGCGCAGCGACTGGCCGCGACCGACGCCGCCGAGCTGCGCGGGGTCGCCGATCTGGCCTCAGCGACGGCCGAGGTGACGCGCGGCTTTGCCGAGCAGCGCTCGCCGGGGGGCCACTTCCTTTTGCGCTATCGCCGCGGCCGCGATGAAGTGCTGGTGCCCTACGCTGCCGAGGCGCTCGAGAAAGCCTGGGCCGCTCTGGCCGAGGACTTTGCCGAGGTCAGCGAGGCCGCGCTGGCTCGCCCGGCGGGCCCGGTTCGCGTCGAGATTTACGAAGACATCGTCGACCTGGCGCGTGTCTCGACGCTGACCATCAAAGAGATCGAGACCAGCGGCACCATCGCCCTGTGCAAGTGGAACCGGCTGATGATCGTCTCGCCCCGCGCCCTGGTGCGCGGCTATCCCTGGCTGGACACGCTGACCCACGAGTACACGCACTACATCGTCAGCCGCGTGTCGCACAACACCGTGCCGATCTGGCTGCACGAAGGTCTGGCCAAGTTTGAAGAGCGACGCTGGCGGGCGGGCTCGGGGGGCGGTCTGTCTCCGCCGATGGAGAACCTGCTCGCCGCTGGCCTGGCCAAAAATCGCCTGATCACCTTCGCTCAGATGTCGCCGTCGATGGCCAAGCTGCCGTCGCAGGAAGACACCGCGCTGGCCTTTGCCGAGGTCTATACCGCCGTGGAGTTTCTGCACGGCAAGCTCGGCTGGCCCGGGCTGCGCCGCATCCTGCGCGAGCTGGCCCAGGGCAGAAGCGATGAGCAAGCCATCGCCGTCGCCTATGGCGGGAGCTTTGCGCAGTTCGAGCGCTCGTGGCGCGGCTGGCTGCGCGGTCGCAAGCTGCGCAGTCGGGCTGGCATGTACGCCGCGCAGCTCCACTTCCGCAAGGGGCGGGGTGCGGTGCCAAAGGGCGGCGAGAAAGCGCCGCCGGCGGCCAGTGTCGAAGAGGACGACAGCGGCGAGATTCGCGATCCACGGGCTCGCAGCTTCATCCGCCTGGCTGGGCTCTTGCGCGCCCGCGGTCGCTATCCGGCGGCCGCAGTGGAGTACGAAAAAGCGCAGGCCCTGCTCGGTGGCAATCACCCGCTGGTGGCGCTCAAGCTCGGCCGCACCTACCTGACGCTGGAGGATCCGGATCGCGCCATCGCCGCGCTGGAGCCGGCCCGCGAGCTATACGCTGAGCTGCCAGGCATCAACGCCGCGATGGGCAGCGCCTGGCTCAAAAAAGGTGAGGCCAAAAAGGCCATCCCGTACCTGGAAGCGGCAATCGCCACCAATCCCTTTGATCCCAGCACTCACTGCGGCCTGGTGCGCGCCTACGAGCAGGCCGGGGAAGCCAGCCCCCTGCGTGAGCGAGCCGCCTGGGCCTGTCGGCTGCTGGGCGGCAAAGGCTAGGCATGCTGGAGCCGGTGGCCCTGCATCGGGCCGGCGCCAGCTTCCGCTTGCCGGGCCTGTTTCAGGACAGCCGCGGCGTCGTGGTCGGGAGCGAGGCGGCAGTCCTTGTGCACAGCCATAGCCAGCTTGTCTCGCTGCTGCGCCTTTTGTCGACGCAAGTGACGCTGGCCGAGCTGTTTCCCAGCCTGCGCTGTGAAGAGGTGCGCAGCGCCATCGGCAGCCAGGGCTATCTTCTGCGCCTGCGCTGCAGCGAGTCGCGCAGCCTGGACCTCTGTGCCCGCGCCGCGGCGTTCTCGGGCGGGCTGCTGGTCGTCGGCAGTGGCCGCCATCTGGTGCAGTATCGCGATGCCGGCGCTCCGCTAGGCTATGACGCTGTGTCGCTGTCCAGTCACAGCGAAGGAGACTACGTCGTGTACAGCGCGACCGCGGCGCTGACGTACAGCCGCCTGGCCGAGCTCTCGCTGCGTCGCTTGGTGCAGCAGCAGCCGCTGCTCAACCGGCGTGGTCGGCTGGAAGAGGCGCTGCGGGCCCACGATCCGCGCAGTCCGCTGTGGCTGCTGCTGCCGCAGGCTCTGCTCCTGCGCGTCCTGCGCTATCTGTGGCAGCGCTCGATCGCGGCCGCCGCGATGCTGCCCGAGCCACCGTCGGCGCTGGCCCCGCGCGAGCTCACGCCGTTGGCCCCCGAAGGTCAGCTGCTGCTGAGCGTCTCTTCTGAGCTGGCCGGCGCTCCGGGGGCGCTCTTGGGGCTGCCCGGTCTGCGCTGGCTGGCGCCGCTGGGCGAGCACCTGGCCGTCGAGCTGGGCCACGAGCACCCGTTCGATCTGGAGACCTTCGGCAGCCTGTTTGAGCGCGGCCAGCGCCACCTGTTTCTGGCTGGAGGCGCCGCGCCTTTGAGCCTGCCCGCCGCGCCCTTTGTGCCCATCGAGCGCCTGGTTCAGCTGGGCCCGACCGCGGTCGCCGAGCTGCTAAACCCCGTCGAGGAGACAGCAAGGAAGCCCTCTCTGACACCTGGAGTAGCTGCGGGCAAAGCCTACGTCGCGAACACGCTGGTCACCCTGCCGCTGCGCTTGGCTGCCGAAGCCACGCCAGCACGCGTTGCGGCGACCCTGGTGGCCTATCAGCAGCTCGGCCTCCTGGCCGACCTCCTGTACTTGCTGCCGATGTCGACGCTCTCCAGCCTGCGCGGCATAGCACTGAACCAGGGGCTCTTGCTGATCGGCGACCTTGGCTACCTGCCCCTGGGCAAGCTGTTCTACGAGGCGGCGCCGCAGGTCTTGGTGCCGCTCGGTCAGACGGTGGTGCCGCGCCTGCCCCCTGAGCTCCTGGCCGCGAGACTGGGCGTCAGCGGGGATAGCTGGTGCCTGCTGCATGCCGGGACAGAGGATCAACAAGAGGGGGGCGCGCCAGCTCACCTGCCGCTCTCGGCCGGCCTGCTGCCGAGTCAGGGTCTGGAGTCCCTGGGTCGCTTGCTGGCTTGGCTGCCGGTGCCGCTGCAGCACGAGTTCTGGCGCGATCCGCCCCCGAGTGACTGCGCCGCCGCGCCGCAGGCCGTCTATCCCAGCCTGGGGCTGCTCTGGCCGCTGTGGGGCAGCCCGCGACCGCTGTCCGGGCCGGCCCAGCTGCCGCCGCCACGTATCGACCAAAGCGACAAATCCAGCAGATAAGTAGAGATTTTCAACCTATCGCCCATGGCCCAGTCGTTCACCGCGCAGTTCATCGAGCGCTTCGCGCTGCCCCTTCTGGGCGGTGCCGAAGTGGCGATTGGTCGGCCGCTCGGTGGGCGCGGTGTTCAGCGCCTGCTCGCTGAGCTTGGTCAGGCGGGGCTGGCGAGCGGGGCCCTGGAGCGCGTGGCGAGCGCCAGCCGGAGCCGCCTTCTGGCCATGGGCATTGCGCCACCGGCTAGCCTGCCGGGGCTAGACGACGCGGGGGCGCTGACCCTGCTCACCTCCTTGCACGATCTTTTGTTTCTTGCGCGTCCCGAGGCCCAGCGGCTGCGGCCGGCGCTGCGCCAGGCCATCCTGCGCGAGCTCATCGCGCTGCTTGCCCCGCCGCCAGAGGCGACCCCGGAGCAAGCGAGCCCCGACGCGCGGCCAGCGACCGAGGCCAGCTGCGATCCCTACGCCGCCGAGCTTCTTCTGCGCCACGCCCTGCTGGAGCCGCTGTTCCGCCTGCGTCGCCACGATGTCCGGCGCCCGACCTGGCTGGGTGAGACCGTCGAGCAGGGGGTCCCTCGCGCCCGCTTGCCGGCTGAGCCGGGTGAGAACCTTAAGAACCCGCTGTGCTGGCCCGAGCTGCTGCGGGTCGTCGATGGCCAGGGCGAGCAGGGGCTGCAGGCTCTGCTCTCGGCGAGCCCGCTGACCGCGCTGTGGCAGCTGCAGCTCTCCGTCAGCCCGAGCCCGCAGGACGCGGCCGCCGAGCTGTGCACCTACACGCCCCTTTTGCAGCGGCGCAGCCTGGCCCGCCTCCTCTGCCGCCGCTTCGTCGAGCTCGGCTTACCGACGGTGGCCCAGGCGCTCTCCGCGCCGCTTGGGCAGCTGCTGCGGCAGGCAGAGAGCGAGCCGCGGCGGCGTCCCGATCTAACGTCGTGGCTGGCCCTGGTCAGTCATCTGCACTGGCTGTCGTTCATCGTCTTTGCCGATCAGACCGCGCTGACCGCGGCGCTGCCGGAGGGGGCGACGCCATTTTTCGCGCTGTTCGCCAGCCTGTGGGCCAGCTTTCCCCAGCTCGCCATTCCCGCCGATGTGGCGGGCGATGCGTCGCTGTATCGGCGGGCCCAGGCCCATGCCGAGCGCTGTCGCGCCGCGGTACCGCCGATCGTCCTTGTGCAGCTACAGCAGCGCTTGACGCGGGCGCTGCCCAGCCCGTCACAATAGGCCATGGCCGCAAGCCCCATCGATGTCGGCGCGACGCCGCGCAGCCTGCCCACGCTCCTGCGCCTGCAGCAGATCGGCCGCAGCCTGTCGCAGAGCTTCTGTGACAAGGACGAGGTCATCCGCCTGATGCTGCTCAGCGCGCTGGCCGGCGAGCACCTGCTCATCCTCGGCCCGCCGGGCACCGCCAAGAGCGCGCTGGTGTCGCAGTTTGCCCAGCAGATCTCGGCCCGCTACTTCGAGTACCTGCTGACGCGCTTCTCGGAGCCGGGCGAGATCCTCGGCCCGCTCGATGTCCAGGCCTTTCGCGACGGGGTCTATCGGCGCCGCGGCGAGCGCCTGCTGCCGACCGCCGAGGTGGTTTTTCTCGACGAGATCTTCAAGGCCAACTCGGCGATCCTCAACAGCCTGCTCTCGCTGCTTAACGAGCGGCGGCTGTACATCGGGGCCGAGCGCATCGAGGTGCCGCTGCTGGCCCTGTTCGCCGCCAGCAACGAGCTGCCCGAGGACGACAGCCTAGAGGCGCTGCTCGATCGCTTCGTGCTGCGGGTATCGAGCCAGAACGTGCAGAGCTATCACTTTCACCGCCTGCTGACCCTCGGCCTGGCTCAGGAAGCGCGCGGTCCGACGGCGCCCGAGCCGCTCTTGACCGCCGACGAGCTGCGGCTGCTGCAGCGCAGCCTGCGCGAGCACCTACGCTGTCCCGAGTCGCTGCTGAGCACCTATCGCGATCTGGTCTTTCAGATTCGCGGCGAAGGCATCGCGCTGTCCGATCGCCGCGCTGTGCGGCTGCTCAAGCTGGCCGCTGCTTCGGCGTTCCTCGACGGTCGCGACGAGCCGGATGTCGGCGATCTGTTCGTGCTGCGCCACGCCTGGAACCGCCCCGAGCAGGCCGAAACGCTGGAGTCGATCCTGCGGCCGGTCGTCGATGCCACGCGCGAGCGGCGGGCCGGTGGGCTGGCCATCGGGGCTCGCCTGGAAGAGCTGCTCGGCGAGCTTATGCGCATTCGCGAGCTGTTGCAGCGCGGCGCTGAGCTGTCGGACATTCAGCTGTTTTCGCAGCTGCGTGCCCTGTCCAGCCTGCGCGCCTCGCTGAGCAGCCTCCCGGGCGAGGTGGCGCTGCAGGCCCTGCGCGAGATCGATGTCCTGCTCGACGCGGTCCTGGGGGCGGGGCGCGGTCTGTAGGCCGCGACGCCGTGAAGCCTGGCGTGATAAAACCGCCGCTCCATGACCGCCTGGCTGCGCGTCACCTATGTGCTGGCCAAGCGAGAGCTGCTGTCCTATCTGCTCTCGCCGGTCACCTACATCCTGTGGGCGCTGTTTCTGCTGTCGCAGGGCTACTCGTTCTGGCTCCTGCTCGACAGCCTGAGCAGCCGTCAGGCCAGCGTCAGCACGCTGCTTTCGTATCTGTTCGGCGGCACGTTTCTGTACTGGTTCTTTCTGCTGTTCCTGATCGCCGTGCTGACCATGCGCCTGTTTGCCCAAAGCGGAGGGGCTGGCGAGCGCCGCGCCCCGCGTGAGCTGCTGCTTAGCACCGGGCTGCCCGAGGGGGCGATCGTCCTGGGCAAGCACCTGGGGGCCAGCCTGCTTTATGGCCTGCTTTGGGCCCCCACCGCCCTGCAGCTGATCCTGCTGTCGCGCTCCGGCGGCGAGGCGGCGCGGATTCCGATCAGCGCGGCGCTGTGCGGCTATCTGGGCGTGCTGCTCACCGGGCAGAGTGCGCTGGCTTTTGGGCTGCTGGCTTCGCTGCTGGCGCCGACCCAGCTTATCGCGGCAGCGCTCAGCTTCGTCGGGCTCAGCCTGCTCCTCTTGTCGGGGCTGGTCGCCGATGCCTACAGCGTCGAGCCCTGGCTGCATGGCCTGCTTTCCTACAGCAACCAGTTTCGCCACATGGACGAGCTGTCCCGCGGCATCGTCGATAGCCGCCGCCTGCTGTATCACGGCAGCGTCACCTGCCTCTGTCTGATCATCGCCGCGCGGCTTTTGCGGCTGCGGCCTGGCGATGCGCGAGGTCGGCTACGGGTCCTGTGGCTTGCTGCGCTCGGGCTGGCGCTGACCGTCGGTCTCAACCTGCTGGGTAGCCAGCACCCGCTGCGCGGCGACCTCAGCCGGGGGCGCGAGCACGCGCTGTCGCCAGAGCTTCTGGCCACGCTGCAGGCGCTGCCGCAGCCGGTGCGGGTGACCGTGCTCAGCGGCGATAGCGAAGGCCTGGCCCACGACGAGCTGGACGGTCGCCTGCGCGAGACGCTGCTGCGGGCTGAGCAGGCCGCGCCCGCGCGCCTTCAGGTCAGCTATCTCGATCTCGATCGTCAGCGCGAGCGGGTGCGCCTCCTGGCCGAGCGCTACGCCCTCGATCGCGATGAGCTGCGCCTGGGGCTGATCCTGGTCCACAGCGGCCCCGAAGGGCATGAGCGCAGCCTCAGCATCCCGCGCGAGCGCCTGGCCGACTTCAGCCGCGATGAGGTGAGCGGGACGGCCGAGCGCGGCAGCGAGCCCCAGCTCCTGCGCTATCACGGCGAGGCGCTGCTGCAGCAGGCGCTAAACACCGTTGTCCGTTCGCGTCCGCCCAGCCTGTGCTTCACCCACGGCCACGGCGAGTCCGAGCCCGACAGCCTGACCGGCTCGGGCGGCAGTGAGCTCGCGCAGGCCCTGCGCCGCGAGGGCCTGGTCAGTCGCGCCCTGCGCAGCTCGGCCGAGCTTTCGACCCTGGCGCTGGCCGGTCCCGACGCCTGCGCCGTGGTCATCGTCAGCGGACCCGAGCGACCATTTCTGCCTGCCGAGAGCAGCGCCCTGGCGCGCTACCTGGACGGCGGCGGCCGCCTGCTTGTGCTCAGCGGCGCGCTGATCGATCGCGAGCTCTCCCACTTTCTTGATACCGGCCTAGAAGATCTGCTGCAGCAGCGCGGCCTGCGCCTGGGGCGGGCCGTGGTCCTTGATCCGCCGCAGCGGCTCGGCGACAGCCTGGCCTTCGTCGTCGAGTCGGGCTATGCGCCGCACGCCATCACTCGTCCGCTGCTGGGCCGGCGCACGCTGTGGCCGCTGCCGCGACCGATCTACGCCGAGCCGAGTCGGCTGCCGGGCTGGACCGCGCAGACGCTGATCCAGACCAGCGAGTCCGGGCTGG
>CAZVMD010000217.1:0-12312 GCA_964628555.1 uncultured Myxococcales bacterium
CTCGGGCGGGCGGACGAGCGCAATCGTCAGGGCCTGGCGCTGCGCAAGGACGCGTCCCCGCATGGCAAGCTGTCGCCTGGCAGCGACGCCAGCGCGAGCTGTCGGCCGAGTCTAGATCCAGACGATCCGGCGCTGCCGCTGTTCCGCGAAGCCCTGGCCTGCACCGGGCTGGCGCTGCGGTTTTCGCCAACGTCGATCGCGCTCTTTCGCCAGCGGGGTATCGCGCAGCGCGAGCTTGGCGAGGTCGACGATGCGCGCGATACCTTCACCCGCGGGCTGGCCCTCGCGCCGGACGATCCAGCCCTTTTGGCCGACGCGGCCGATCTGTACATCAGCCATCTGCCGGCCACGCGTGAGCACAGCGAGATCGGCCTACTTTATGCCGAGCGCGGACGCCTCAAGCTGGCCCCCGGCCTGCTGCCCAAGAGCAGCGATCCCGGGACTAAGCGTCGAGGCAAGTCCCGTCGTCCGCTCGAGCGCGGGCAGGGGCTCAGCGCAGAGCAGCGAGAGCTTCTGGCTCAG
Organism: uncultured Myxococcales bacterium; assembly: GCA_964628555.1. Taxonomy (GTDB): domain Bacteria; phylum Myxococcota_A; class Polyangia; order Palsa-1104; family JAEUJZ01; genus JAEUJZ01. The sequence continues at coordinate 523 of CAZVMD010000217.1, forward strand.
CTCTGGCTGCTGTCGGGTCAGGCGCTGCTCGATTTGGGGCGGGCCAGCCAGGCGCTGCCAGCGCTTGATACCGCCCTGCGGCTGCGCGAGCTTCCCGAGGCCCGCTACGAGCGAGCGGTGGCGCTGTTCGAGCTCTGCCGCTTTGCCGAAGCGCAGGGGGGCTTCTTGGCCCTGCTCTCGGAAAGTCCCGGCTCGCGCAAGGCCGCCTGGTCGCACTATCACCTCGGGCTGATCCTTGAACAGCTTGGCCAGACCGAGGCTGCCGAGCGCGAGCTGGCCCAGGCCCGCCAGCTGCTGCCGGATCACTTTCCCGAGCCTTTGGCTGTCGATGCGGCCGAGTTTGCCCGCCTGGTAAAGAGCGAGAGCGACAGCCTGCCTGCCGACAGCGCGGCCGATCTCAAGAAGGTCCGGCTGGAGCTGGCCGACATCCCCGACCCGCGCGATCTGACGCTGGAGTCGCCGCCGCTGTCGCCGACCATCCTCGGCCTGTTTCGCGGCCTGCCGCTGGGCGACGAGCCGAGCGAGCCGCGCAGCATCGTGCTTTATCGCAAGAACCTGCTGCGCGCCGTCCACTCGCACAAAGAGCTCGTGCAAGAGATCCGCAAGACCCTGCTGCACGAGCTTGGCCATCTGCACGGGGCCGACGAAGACGATCTGCGCGAGGAAGGACTGGAATAAGGGATGGGTTTCGTCCGCATCGCCGCAACGGCTCCGTTGACTTTCGCCGGGTAGGCCGGATAAAAGCAGCGTCCGTTTAGTCGTCTTTACCCCAACTCTGCGTTATCGCGCCCACGCCATCTGCGCCAAGCGGCGCGCACGAGGGAGTCCGCATGCCCGTGTACAACATCATCCAGGCTGTCAACGATGCGCTGCGCCTTGAGATGCGCAAGAACCCGCGTGTCGTCGTGCTCGGCGAGGACGTCGGTCGCTTCGGGGGCGTCTTCCGGGCTACCACCGGCCTGCAGGATGAGTTCGGCAAAGACCGCGTCATGGACACGCCGCTCGCCGAGGCTGGCATCATCGGCACCGCCATCGGCATGGCCTTGTATGGCCTGCGCCCGGTCGCGGAGATCCAGTTCTCCGACTTCATCTATCCGGCCTTCGACCAGATCGTGAATGAGCTCGCCAAGTTCCGCTATCGCTCGGGCGGCGAGTATCCGGCGCCGATGGTCATCCGCACGCCGTATGGCGGCGGCATCCGCGGCGGTCACTATCACTCGCAGTCACCGGAGGCCTACTTCGCCCATACCGCTGGCCTCAAGGTCATCATCCCGTCGAATCCTTACGACGCCAAGGGCCTGCTCTTGACCGCTATGCGCGACGAGGATCCGGTGATCATCCTCGAACCCAAGCGGGTGTATCGCGCGGCTCGCGGCGAGGTGCCAGAGGGCGAGTACACGATTCCCTTCGGCCAAGCCAAGATCGTGCGCGAGGGCCGCGGCCTGACCGTGCTGTGCTACGGCGCCATGCTGCACGTGGTGCAAGAGGCGCTGGAGAAGCACGGCGCGGCCGAGTTCGATCCCGAGGTGATTGACCTCCGCTCGCTGGTGCCGCTGGATACCGAGACCATCCTTTCGTCGGTGAACAAGACCGGCCGGGTGGTCATCGTGCACGAGGCGCAGAAGACCTGCGGCTTTGGCGCTGAGCTCTCGGCGCTGATCGCGGAAAAGGCGCTCTTATCGCTGGAGGCGCCGATCGCCCGCGTCTGCGGCCTCGACACGCCGTTCCCCTACACGCTGGAGATGGAGTACCTGCCATCGCCCGAGCGCATCACCAAGGCCATCGCCGAGACGGCTCGCTTCTAACGGCTGGCTTCCAAAGGAACAAGCTCATGGCTATCGAGTTCAGGCTCCCGGACATCGGCGAAGGCGTGGTCGAGGGCGAGATCGTTCGCTGGCTGGTGCAAGAAGGCGACACGCTGCGCGAAGACCAGCCCATGGTCGAGGTCATGACCGACAAAGCGACGGTCGAGATCCCGACGCCCAAGGCGGGTCGCGTCGCTCGCATCCTGGTGCCGCAGGGCAAGGTCTGCGCGGTCGGCGACGTGATGGTGGTGATCGAGCCCGCCGGTGGCACCCAGCCGGCCAGCCCGGCCCCGGCTGCCTCGTCGGGGCACGCTGCCTCGTCGGGGCACGCCGCCTCGTCGGGGCACGCTGCCGCCCCACCGCGTCCGGCGGCCGTGGCCAGCCCGGCGGCCCCGAGTGCTGCCGCCAGCGCAGCGGCTGCACCCGCACCCGTCGGCAGCTACTTTTCCGCCAAGGTGCTGGCCACGCCAGCGACGCGTCAGCTTGCCCGCACGCTAAACATCGACATCCGCACGGTCGCGCCCACCGGACCCAGCGGCCGCATCACGCGCGAGGATGTGCAGCGCCACTACAGCCAGCGCCAGGGCGAGCCCGCCGCTGCCCCGCCGGCGGCGCTTCCCATCGCTGCGCCGCTGGTGGTGGATACGCAGCCGCTCGCTGCGGCTAGCGCGCCTCCAGCTGCCCTGCCGGTCTCGGCCAGCGACGAGCGCATCCCCTTCCGCGGCGTGCGCAAGAAGATCGCCGACAACATGCTGCGCTCGACGCAGTCAGCGGCGCACTTTACCTATGTCGAAGAGTGCGATGTCACCGACCTGATGGCGCTGCGCGATCGCGCGCACAAGCGAGCCAGCGAGCGCGGCATCAAGCTGACCTACCTGCCGTTCATCATCAAGGCGGTGGTCAGTGGCCTTAAGAAGTACCCCATCGTCAACGCCACCCTCGACGTCGCGCGCGAAGAGATCGTCCTGCGCAAGAGCTATCACATCGGGGTGGCGACGGCGACGCAGTCGGGCCTGATCGTGCCGGTGCTGCGCGATGCCGACAAGCGCTCGCTGTATCAGATCGCCGAGACCGTCGGCCCCCTGGCCGAGCGGGCCCGCACCGGCAAGGCCAGCCGCGAAGAGCTAGTCGGCTCGACGTTTACCATCACCTCGCTGGGCAAGCTCGGTGGCGTCTTGGCCACGCCGATCATCAACTATCCCGAGGTGGCGATCATGGGCGTGCACAAGATCAAGGAAGTGCCCGCCGTGCGCGATGGCCAGATCGTCATCCGCCAGGTGATGAACCTGTCGATCTCGCTCGACCACCGCATCGTCGATGGCTACGAGGGCGCGATGTTCCTACAGCACGTCGTCTCGCTCCTCGAAGATCCGACCCAGCTCTTTATGGAGCTGGTGTAGCCGCTACCGAGACCCTGCCGCCCGTCTGGAGGCTCCCCCCATGTCGACGTCGCCGCGCGTGCCGCTTGCCATCAGTCGCCCAGGTGGGGTCGACGAGGCGCCCTATCAGCTCCTGGCTCCCGACGGCAGCTTCGACGCCGAGCGGGTCGCGGCCTGCGCGGTAAGTGACGCTCAGCTGCTGTCGATCTATCGCGGCATGCTGCGCATCCGCCTGATGGACGAGCGTCTGCTGACCATGCAGCGCCAGGGCCGCATCAGCTTCTATGGCGAGGCGCGCGGTCAAGAGGCGGCGGTGGTGGGCACGGCCTCGGCGCTGGCCCCGCAGGACTACATCGTGCCGGCCCTGCGCGAGGCGGGAGCGGCACTTTATCGCGGGCTGCCGCTTGCCGCCTATATCGCGCAGATCTTCGGCAACGCCCACGACCTGACGCAGGGTCGTCAGATGCCCTGCCATCCCGGCAGTCGGGCCGCGCGCTACGTCACCATGTCGTCGTGCATCGCCACTCAGCTGCCGCACGCCACCGGCATGGCGATGGCCGCCCGCTGCCTGCGCGACGATGTGGTGATCGTCGGCTACCTGGGCGACGGCGCGACCTCTGAGGGGGACTTCCACGTGGCGCTGAACTTTGCCGGCGTCTTTCGCGCCCCGGTGGTCTTTGTCTGCCAGAACAACCAGTGGGCGATCTCGACGCCGGTCAGCCAGCAGACCGGGACCGCGACCATGGCGGAAAAAGCCCTGGCCTATGGCCTGCCGGCGGTGCGCTGCGACGGCAACGACGCGCTGGCCTGTCATGTGGCGATGCGAGCCCTTGTGCAGCGGGCCCGAGCCGGCGCTGGACCGCAGTTCCTCGAAGCGCTGACCTATCGCGTCAGCGCTCACTCGTCCTCGGACGATCCTTCGCGCTATCGCGATGAGTCAGTGACCGCGGTGTGGCGCGAGGCGCGCTGTCCGCTGTCGCGCTACAAGACCTTCCTGTTGCGCCGCGGCCTGCTGTCGCCCGACGCCGAGCTGGCGCTGCGCGAGGAGCTCGATGCCGAGGTGCGCAGCACCATCGCCGCCGAAGAAGCGATCGGTCCGCCGCCGCTTGACTCGCTGGTGCGCGACGTCTTCGCCACCGTGCCGCAGAACCTCGCCGAGCAGCTAGCCGAGGTCGCCGCCGCCCTGCCGCACCAACCCGCCCACTAAGTGGCAATTACCCTTCGCTCCCGCCTGCCTTTATTACCCAAATACGCGTTCCGGTATAGATATCCGTATAGCCGCCGGTCGCATTGCCTGGCCCAGCCTGGGCCTGTACCTGGAGAAATCGCAATGAAACGTCTGTCCTCGATGCTTGGTTTATTGGCCGCAGTGACCCTGTTTGGCAGCGCTGGCTGCTTTAGCCACTATCGTCCCAGCTACAGCATGGCCCAGGTGCAGGCCAAGCCGCCGAGCCTGATGGTGGCGCAGAAGATTCAGCGGCCGCTTTATCTTGTATTGGACTCGGCGCGGGTGCCCGACACCTGGGATATGCGCGAAGCCTCGTCGATGAATCCGCAGAACGGGCCGCAGTTTAAGCTGCAGGACTTCCAAAAGTTTGTGACCCGCGATCTGAAGGATGCGATGAGCGCCTACTTCAGCCGCGTTGAAGTGATCAAGGCCGGTGATCCGCTGCCGAGCGAGCCGCACATCATCGGCGACGTCAAGGTCGACCGCGTGCAGCTACACAGCATCCCGGCCGGTCGCCTGATCTACACGCTGATCGAGATGACCTGGGGCTTTGGCCTGCGCCCGTCCGAGAGCCCCGAGTACACGTTTACCTTCGCCGGCGAGGGCAAGAGCACCGAGTCCTATCCAACCTTCGAGGTCGGCTGCGCTCAGCTTGTCGAGTCGTCGATCTCGGGCTTCCTGTCGAAGTGGACGGAAAAGGGCGGCATCGAGAGCCTGCGCGAGAGCGTCGCCGCCGACAAGATCCAGAGCCCCAAGGCGGCCCCGGCCGACAAGGTTGCTCCCGTCGCCGAGCCCGCGCCGACCAGCAGCAAGGCTGCCCCCGCCAAGGTCAAGCGCAGCGCGAAGTAAGCTGCCGGCAGAGCTCAGTCAGCGTCGGCGACAGCGGGGCTTCCAGGCGCAGGCTGGCGAGCTCGTCGGCCCGCGTCGGGCCCTGGTTGATGAGGACGATGGGCAGGCCGCGCTCGGCGGCGCCGCGCACAAAGCGGAAGCCGGAATAGACGGCCAGCGAGCTACCGAGGACAAGGAGCGCGCTGGCGCCCTCAAGCTGCTGCCAGGCTGCCGCCACCACCTCGCGGGCGACGTTTTCCCCGAAGAAGACGACGTCCGGCTTAAGCAGGCCACCACAGGCCGCGCAGCCCGGGACGGAAAACGCGGGCCCGTCGTCGCCGCCCGGCTCGACATCGGCATCGCCATCCGGTGCGGCCAGGGCCGAGCGCGCGGCGTAGCCGGGATTTTCGGCCAACAGCGTCGCTTGCAGGGCCTGGCGCGACTGCCGCGCACCGCAGCCCAGGCAGCGCACGGCCGCTAAGCTCCCGTGTAGCTCGACGACGCGCTGGCTGCCGGCCCGGCTGTGCAGGCCATCGACGTTCTGGGTGATAAGGCCGGTCACCAGGCCGGCCTGCTCTAGCCTCGCGAGCCCATGATGCACGGGGTTGGGCTCGGCCCGCTGCACCTGCGGAAAGCCGAGCGTGCTGCGCGCCCAGTAGCGCTGCCGCGTCGCCTCGCTGCGCAGGAAGTCTTGATACTGAATCGGCGCCCGGCGGCGCAGCGAGCCGCTCGGCCCGCGGTAGTCGGGAATCCCCGAGTCGGTGCTGCAGCCGGCGCCGGTCAGCACGACGAAGCGTCGCCCCCGCAAGAGCGCGACCACGCTCGCCAGGTCATCCTGTCGTCGCGGCGTCCCATCCTCGGCCCACAGCGGCAGCCGGCTGCGCATGGCCACAGCGTAGCCTGAACCGGCGCGGCCCGAGCGCGCGATCGACGCGGCCAGCGGGGCAGGGCTGCGAGCGCGGCTAGGAGCTTATTGCCGTAATCAAGAAATAAACAAAAATAAATAAAATATTCATATTGTTTGTTAAGTCTCAGTATGTTGCTTTGTAGTTATCGTTGCGATTGGCAGCCCATGGGGGCGTTGCTAGGCCAATACAGCAACCAGCCGCTAGCGGGCGCTGGGGCCAAAATCGCGCTGGACGATGGTGTCGAACAGAAACTCGCTGCTGTGCTCGGGGTGATCGGCGTTGTAGTGCAGGCCGCGGCTCTCACGGCGTCGCTGCGCGCAGTCGATGATCAGGTGGGCGCAGAGCGCCAGGTTGCGTAGCTCCAGCAGGTCGGAGGTGACCTTGAAGTCCCAGTAGTACTCGCGGATCTCCTCGCGGATGAGCTCGATGCGGCGACGGGCTCGCTCTAGGCGGCGATCGGTGCGGACGATGCCGACGTAGTTCCACATCAGGCGCCGCACCTCGTCCCAGTTCTGGGTGACGACGACGGCCTCGTTGGGATCGCGGGCATCGCCCGAGGTCCAGGGCGTCACCTGGCTCGGGAACTCCACGGCCGCGCCGCGCACGGCATCGGCGGCCCGGTGGCCCATCACCAGCCCCTCCAAGAGCGAGTTGCTGGCCAAGCGGCAGGCTCCGTGCAGCCCGGTCATCGCCACCTCGCCGATGGCAAACAGGTTGCCGACCCGCGTGCGGCCATCGATGTCGGTGACCACGCCGCCGCAGGAATAGTGAGCGGCCGGCACGACCGGAATCGGCTGCTTGCGCATGTCGATGCCGAACTGCAGGCAGCGCGCGAAGATCGCCGGGAAGCGCTCGCGCAAGAAGTCGGGCGGCAGCGCGCGCATGTCCAGCACCACGTGCTCATCGCCGGTGCGCTTTAGCTCTGAGTCGATGGCGCGGGCGACGACATCGCGCGGGGCCAGCGACTTCATCGGGTGATAGCGCTCCATGAACGTCTCGCCGCTGCGCAGCTTGAGCACGCCGCCTTCGCCGCGCAGCGCCTCGGAGATCAGGAAGGACTTGGCCTCGGGGTGATACAGGCAGGTGGGGTGGAACTGAAAGAACTCCATGTTGCCGACCTGCGCCCCGGCCCGATAGGCCATGGCCACGCCGTCGCCAGTCGCGACATCGGGGTTCGAGGTATAGAGGTAGACCTTGCCGGCGCCGCCGGTCGCCAGGATGGTGGCGCGCGACAGGATGGTGTGGACCTGGCCGGTGTCGCCGTGAAGGACATAGGCGCCGAAGCAGGCATCGGCCCCGCCGTACTTGGCCAGGGTAAGCAGATCTACCGCCATCCAGCCCTCGCGCACGGAGATCTGCGGATGGGCGAGGACGGCGCCCAGGAGGCCGCGCTCGATCTCTTGCCCAGTCGTGTCCTTGGCGTGGGCGACCCGTCGCGCCGAGTGGCCGCCCTCGCGGGCCAGCGCCCACTCGCCGTCGGGGGAGACATCGAAGCGGACGCCGTAGCGCTCGCGAAGCTCGCGTACGGCCGCCGGGGCCTGGGCCAGGTAGGCGCTCACGACCTCGGCATGACACAGGCCATCACCGACGGTCAGCGTGTCGCGCACGTGGGCCTCGATGCTGTCCTGCGGATCGAGCACCGCCGCGATGCCGCCCTGCGCCCACGCGGTATTGCTGTCGGCCGAGCGGTGCTTGGTGAGGATCAGCACTCGCCCATGCTCCGCCGCCCGCAGCGCGAAGCTCAGCCCAGCGATCCCCGAGCCCAAGACCAGGTAATCGGTTCGCTCGATGAGCCCCGCCTGCTCTGCCTGCTCCGTCTGCTCCGTCGCCATGCGCGCATTCTAGACACCGGAAGTGGCTGACACGGCAAGCAAATCAGCATCGCGGTGCCCAGGCCTCGCGCTCTTCCGGCCCGGGCTCGTCGCGCGCCTTGGGTCTGCGGCACACCGCTTGCTGTATCCCGGCGCAGCTTGCCAAGCCCAGGGCTCCGCACGGCGCACCGTCGGCAGACCGGGCACAAAAGCCATCGACGATCGAACGGGGGAACACGATGCACCGCTGTCACTCTTCCTTTGCCCGGCCGCGGACCAAGACCTGGCGCCTGGCGGCCGCTGCGCTGCTTACGGCTGGCCTCTGCTACCCGGCCCACGCCGACACCTTTGCCGCTCACCAGCGACGGGGCGCCGACTTCCTGCAGCGTCAGCAGTACTCGCTCGCGCTGCAGGAGCTTAAGGCCGCGTATGAGCAGGTGCAGCGCCCGCTGCTCCTTTATTACATGGCGCGCTGCTATCACCAGCTAGGCCAGCGCCGCGAGGCCATCGAGCACTACGATCGCTACATCGTCAGCGAGCCCGATCCGGCGCAGCGCGCTGCTGCCGAGCGCTATCTGGTCGAGCTGGGTGGCGACCGCGTCGAAGATCCGCTGGCCTTGCCCTTGCCGGCAGCCAGCGAGCGGACCGAGCGCAGCGGGCCGCGCTGGGGCATGGTGGCGGCCGGCGCGACGATCTTTGGCCTGGCCTACGGCTCGGCGCTGATCATGGGTGCGCTGGGCCTGGCGGGCAGCGGCGCGGTCGCCGGCAAGGGCGTCGACGTCGGGCTGGTACAGGCCGGGTTTGGCACGCTGATGGTGCCGCTGGCCGGGCCGATGCTCAGCGGCCTGATCATCCGCAGCCCCGAGTGGTCGGTGCCCTGGACCGTGGTCAACCTGCCGGCCCAGATCGTCGGCATCGTCCTGCTCGGCGCCGGCTCGCAGCGTCCAAGCGCCAAGCGCAGCCTGGCCTTCCTGCCCAACCTGGGCCCCGGCAGCGCCAGCTTCACCGTCGCTGGCCGCTTCTAGCCGCGCGCGACCCCACGCTCCGCGGGTCGTGGCCCGGAGCCGCGCTTCGGCCCGCTTAGCTACGGCATAACCAGCGGCTTGTCCGGCTTCTTGGGCAGCTTCTCTAAGACCTTGCGCACCAGATCGCGACGCTTGTCTTGGTCGGACTCCAGCGTCTCTTGCTTCTTCTGCAGGGCGGCGAGGCGATCTTCGGCGTCGAGGATGCGCTTGAGGACGGGGTTCTGCACGGCGCCAGCAGCGGTCTCGTGCCCCATGGCTTTTAGGTGCTCGCGCAGGCGCTCGATCTCTTTTTCGGTCTTCTTGATGTCGGCTTCCGACTTGTCGATCTCGACCTTGGCGGCCTCTAGCTCGCGCTGGCGCAGCGTGGCCTCGGACAGCACGGCGCGCTCCGCGGCGGGCAGGCTCTGGGTCTGCGCTAGCTCGCCCAGGCGGGTCGCGGACAGCACGGCCAGGCGATGAGCATTCTGGCGTCCGGCCAGCATCGACATGGCGCGCTCCAGCCGACTGCCGGCCGCTAGCTCGAACACCGCGATGGCCTTGTTGCTCTCGGTGTTGAAGTCGAGCCGATCGGCGCCCTGCACGCGGGCGTTGGCGCCGACGTCCAGAGACAGGTACAGCGTGCGAGCCTGGCCGCTGCGGTTCTCCAGCCGATACAGCGCATCGGTGCGGCGCAGGAAGTGCTCTTCCAAGGTGTCGCGATCGAAGCTGACGCGCTGCGGCTCATCGCGGGTCTGGCTCTTTACGCTGGTCAGCGAGACATCGAGATCGCTGCCGTACTCCAAGAAGCGGCGCTCGCCGGGCTTGAGCCGCTCGATCGCCGACTCGCCGGCCAGCAGGCCATCGCTATAGATCGACATCGGACCGGCCGGCAGCGTCTGCTTGGTGCTGTTGACCAGGCGCAGGCCAGCGCGCGCTGGACCGCCCGGCTTGCTCAGCGTGGTGATGACCTCGGCCTCGACCCCTTCGTTGATAAACGGCAACAGCGCTGAGCTGCGGGCCCGCAGATCGATGGCGTCGTTCATCGTGTAGGTGAACAGCGAGCCGGATTCGAGGCCGCTCGACTGCGCCACTGCCGCTAGGTTGCCGACCTGCAGGATCGAGCTGGTGCCATCGCCGCCGACCCCGGCCCCGTGCCCGATGGTGCCGATGCTGCCCAGGCCAATCGTGCCCTCGCCGGTGCCACCGCCGCCCATGCCGGTGCCCGACAGCCCCAGCCCACCTACGCCATAGCTATCGCCGATGTGATCGCCCCACATGCGGTCGGCGTTGTTCGACAACAGCTGCGGCACGGTCGACAGCTCGTTTTCGGGCGTCACCAGCTGGCGCCGGGTGTAGCGCGGCGCGGCCAGCGGAAACAGGTACGAGTCCGGCCGACCGCTGATCAGGTGCAGCTTGACGCCGCGCCAGTCCTCGTCGGTGTCGTTGTGGATCAGGGCCCAGCCCTGCAGCGCCGCGCTGCCCTTGGCATCGCCGACCACCAGGCGATAGGTGACGCGCCACAGCGGGGTCTCGGCCAGGTAGCCCAGGGTAATCGGGCCGCCCTCGCGACTGAGCAAGCGCAGCATGCGCTGCGACTGCGCCCCGCGCTGCGTCACTGCATCAAGCGCCGTGCCCAGCCGGCCGGCATAGGTCGGATCCAGCGGCCGGATGGCGCTGATCGTGCTCGTCGGTACGCGGACCAGCTCACCGCTGTCGGTCAGCAGCATCAGCACAAGCTCGGGCTTGGCCGCCGCCGGACTGGCCTTGTCCGCCTTGCCCTCGCTGCCCTTGTCGTCTTCGCCGTCTTTTTCCTTCGTCGAGTCAGAGGCCGAGTGGCCGTTGCGCTGGACATCGATCAGGCGACCGCTGATCGCCAGCTCGCCGATGCGCACCGACAGCGCCGAGCCCTTGAGCGACAGCAGAAGCTCGCGATAGCTGACCGCATCGTCATCGTTCTGCGGCAGCCCGGCCAGCGCTCGCCCCATGCCCTTGCTGACACTGGTCGGAAACGACAGACCATAGACGCGGGCGTTCTTGTCCTGGCTGTAAATCACCAAGGTCTTGAGCGCATCGTCGAGGTGCCCGGCCGGCAGCGGCAGACCGGTGTCATCGCCGCTCACCGAGCCGGCGCGCTCGAAGTAGCCGATGCCGGTCTCGTACAGGCGCAGCGTGCGCAGCGGCAGGATCGAGAGCGAGCTGGGGGCCCGAACATAGGCCGGCGTGCAGGCCACAAGCCCGGGCACGACGGGCAGGCAGAGTCCCAAGAGCAGGGCCCGCGCCCGCGACCCACCACGGGAGGGATTCACCAAGGGTTGCGATAGTTTGCGCATCAGAATTGAACATTCTATGCGCAGCTAGGCTCCCGGACTACCCCCCAAATTCGCGGACCAGGATGGCCCGCGCGTACAGCAGGGCAAAGCCGGCTCGCTGTGCGTTGAGCTGCGACTTCGAGCCGGGCTGGGTGGTGATCACCGCCAGATCGCAGCCCGCTTGAGCGGCATCGGCCAGGCGCTGCGCCAAGAGCGCGCTCTGCACACCGCGCCGGCGCAGAGCTGGCACCGTCGCCGAGCCGCAGAGCTGCGCGATGCCGTGGCTGCTGCGCAGGCTGGCCCCGCCCGCCCACGTGGTGCCGCTGCCGTCGAGGTCCAGCTGCGCGACATAGCGGGCAAAGCCTGGCACCGCGATCAGATCGGCCATCGCGTGCTCGATGACCTCGCGCGGGAAGCTCTCGTGCGCGGGGCCGCCCGGTACCGGATCGGGATGAGCAAAGCCGGTGACCACCGCGTCGAGCCAGGCGTCCCAGCTGCGCTGATCCGTCGCCTGCACC
>CAZVMD010000218.1:0-12255 GCA_964628555.1 uncultured Myxococcales bacterium
GCAGTAGAGCGGTCCCCGGGGGAACCTCTGTGTAAAGGACGAGCAGGCAGGACCCCCGGTTGAGCGCGGCTGCGCAGTAGAGCGGTCCCCGGGGGAACCTCTGTGTAAAGGACGAGCAGGCAGGACCCGCGGCTGCGCGAGCCGGAGCAGGGGTGGGGCTATTCCGGGCGGGTGTCTTCGGGCTCGGGAGGGGTGGGCTCGGTGGGGTCGACGGCTGGAGGGGGTAGGGCAGCGCTCGACGGGGCGCCGTCGCTCGGTGGGTCAGGCGGCACCGGCCCGGGGCCGGCCTCGGGGGACTCGGGCGGGGCGGGGGCGGCCTCGCTGGCTGGGGGCAGCGCTGGCGGAGCGGTGGCTGGCACCGACACGCTGCCGGCCGCTGCCCAGCGCGCTTTGACCTGCCCGGGGAGGGCGCTGACGATGCGATCGCCCCACTCCATCGACACCCCGGTCAGTGGCGCGCGGCGATACCCGGGGGGGATTCCCATCACGCAGCGCCAGTGCGGCAGGGCGGGCGGGGCATCGGGGCTTGGGGTGGCTTCGGCGATGGCGTAGCACTCGGCCTGGGCCGGCACGAAGCGGCGACCCCGACCATCGGTGAGCACAAACAGGCGGGCCTGGGGCGGTCGCAGCGGTCCGGTCAGCTGCACCTGCACGGCGCCGCTGTCCTGGTCGGCCGAGAGCACGTCAATTCGGCTCGGCATGGCCGGTGGCACAAAGACCTCGCGCCGTCGTCCGCGGCCCCGCTTATGCGACGCGTGGCGGCTGTGCAGCGCTGCGCCACCCCGCTTGCCGCGGGGCGCGTCTTCTTCGGCCCGCGCGCGCTGGCTTGCGGCTTTGTGCTTGCGCGACGAGGAGCTGTGGCGCTCGTGGCTGCTGTGGCGCTCGTGGCTGCGGTGACCGCGCCCCTCGCCGCCCTGGGGCTTGCTGCGAGCCTGGGCGTGACGCGAGCTAAAGCCCACCGGACTTAGCAAAGACAGAGCAAGCAAGACCCACAGCGAGCGCATGTCTTTTTTTGATACGTCCGTCCGCCCCACTTGTCGAGAAACCGGCCGCTCGGCCTTGGGCTAGTCGTAGTACTCGGCGCCGAGGTGGGTGATGAGCTCTTCGCCGCGCAGATAGCGCAGCGTGTTTTTGAGCTTCATGAGCTGAATGAACAGATCGTGCTCGGGATAGAGGCTGGGCGCGGTCATCGGCGTCTTGAAATAGAACGACAGCCACTCCTGAATGCCCGACATGCCGGCCCGCTGCGCCAGGTCCATAAACAGTGCTAGGTCAAGGACGATGGGGGCGGCCAAGATCGAGTCGCGACAGAGGAAGTCGATCTTGATCTGCATCGGGTAGCCGAGCCAGCCGAAGATGTCGATGTTGTCCCAGCCCTCTTTGTTGTCGCCGCGCGGCGGGTAGTAGTTGATGCGCACGACGTGATGAAACTGCTCGTAGAGGTCGGGGTAGAGGTGGGGCTGCAGGATGTACTCCAGCGCCCCGAGCTTGGACATCTCTTTGGTCTTGAACGACTCGGGATCGTCCAGCACTTCGCCGTCGCGGTTGCCGAGGATGTTGGTCGAGTACCAGCCCTGTAGCCCGAGGCAGCGCGCCTTGAGGGTGGGGGCGAGCACGGTCTTCATCAGCGTCTGGCCGGTCTTGAAGTCCTTGCCGCAGATCGGCAGTCCCTGTCGCTTGGCAAGCTCGATCATCGCTGGGAAGTCGAGCGAGAGGTTGGGGGCACCGTTGGCGTAGGGCACGCCGGACTTGAGACAGGCGTAGGCGTAGATCGCCGAGGGCGCGATGTGCTCGTCGCTGTCGTCGAGGCCCTTCTCGAAGGCGGCCAGCGAGGCGTGCACGGCGCTCGGCTGCTGATAGACCTCGGTCGAGGCACACCAGACGGCGACGCAGCGGGCGACCCCGTTTTCGCGCTTGAATGTCGCGATGTCGTCCATTAGCTGCTCGGCGAGGGCGCGCTTGCTGGCCCCCTGCTTGACGTAGGTGCCGCTCAGCTTTTTGACGTAGGCGGGATCGAAGACGCCGGGCATCGGTCGCACGGCTTCTAGGTGCGGCTTAAGCTCCGTCAGATCCTCGCGCGAGAGCACGCCGGCGTGGGCCGCGGCTTCGTAGGCGTTGTCCGGGAAGATGTCCCAGCCGCCGAACACGATGTCCGAGAGCTGCGACAGCGGGACAAGATCGTGGATGAAGGGATTGCGGTTCTCGGTGCGCTTGCCGAGTCGAATGCGGCCCATCTGGGTCAGCGAGCCGATGGGCTTCTTGGGCGGGTTGCCAAGTCCGCGGCGAACCGCCTCGACTCCGGCGATCAGCGTCGTGGCGACAGCGCCGAGGCCGGGCAAGAGCACGCCCAGTTTTCCCTCGGCGGGGAGGATCTTCGTACCTTTCTGCATAACCATCTTTAATTACTCCTCTTCGCTCGTAGCACTGCTTAAGAGCCCGGTGGAGGATGACTTCAGCGACGCACGCAGCCGTGCCAGGGCCACCTTGTCGATGCGCACGGAGAAGTAAATCCCCTGCTCGTCGAAGCGCTCGGCGATGACCTCGGCGTTTTCGTACAGCACGCCGCGCAGCTCTTGCCGGTTGTAAGGCACGAAGATCTCGGTCTGCTCGAGGTCGCGATCGAAGAAGTCGATAATCGCCTGCCGCACGCGGGCTACGTCGGAGGCGTCTTTGGCGGAGACCTGAATCGCGCCGGCATAGGCGCTGCTGTCAGACGCCGCCCCGTCTGAGGGCGCCGGGCCTGGCGCGGGAGGGCTCTGTGGCCGGTCGCGTAGGCCAGCCAGGAATGCCTGCACCGCGGCCGGCAGCTCGCCGCCGTCGAGCTTGTCGCGCTTGTTGAAGACGAAGAGCTCGGGGACTGCTCCGGCCCCGATCTCACGCAGGACGCTGCGCGTGGTCTCGATGTGGGTCAAGCAGGCCGGGTCGGCGCTGTCGACGACGTGCAGGATCAGGCCGGCTTCCAGCGCCTCATCGAGCGTCGACTTAAACGATGCGACCAGCTGGGTTGGCAGGTTGCGGATAAAGCCGATGGTGTCCGACAGCAAGATGCGCTGACGCGGCGGCGGATGCAGGGCTCGCACCGTCGTATCGAGAGTGGCAAACAGCTTGTCGGCGACGTAGACCTCGCTCTCGGTGAGGGCGCGGAACAGCGTCGATTTGCCGGCGTTGGTGTAGCCGCACAGGGCGACGCGGCGCAGGCCCTTGCGGCGGGCACTGCGAGTCCGGCCTTCGACGTCGAGCGCTGAAAGCTCGTCCCGCAGCTCGGCGATGCGGTCGCGTAGCTTGCGGCGGTCGAGCTCGAGCTGCGACTCGCCCGCCCCCTTGCCACCGATGCCACCGCGCACCCGATCGCCCAGCTTCTGGTTTTCGCGCAGGCGCGGCGCCAGGTACTGCATGCGGACGAGCTCGACCTGCAGCTTGGCCTGCCGACTGCGGGCGTGACGGTGGAAGATCTCAAGGATCAGCGCCGTGCGGTCGAGCACCGAGTGCGCCCCGACGGCTTTCTGGACGTTGCGCGACTGCGAGGGCGAGACCTCGTGATCGAGCAGAACCACGGTCGGCTCGTCACTGGCTTTGACCAGCGCCTCCAGCTCGGTGAGCTTGCCCGAGCCGAGATAGGCCGCAGCGTCGATGCTTCCCCGTCGCTGTGTTACCCGTCCAGCGACGACAAGTCCCAGGGTCTCGGCCAGGCGGCCGAGCTCGTCGAGAGACTCGTGGAAGGCGCGCTCGTCGCTGTCAGGCAGCTGAACGCTGACCAGAACAGCTCGCTTTGGGGGGGCATCTGGGGCGGGCTGCCCCGTCGCAGAGGCGGAATATGGGTCGCTGGATGGATCGGACATGTTGGGCGGCGAGGGAAGCGGCTACCTTAATCCGTCTCGCCGCCGCCGACAAGGACAGCTGCGTGTTACAGCGTGATGCGGAGATTTACTTGTGGATCGTCGACGGCCGCCCCGAACAGGTCGCTTGGCGAGCCCGTCGCAGCGACGGCAGCTCCCGGGCCGCGCCGCTTTCGCCGCAGCCGCGCCAGCGCCTGATAGGCGGCGATCTCGGGGCCGCGCACCGGCGAGGGATTATGAGCAAAGGCAACCAACCAGCGACGGAAACTACGACCGAAACGACGGGAAATGCGACGGAAAAAACGGCCGAAAATCTGCGCAAGTTGATGGCTGCGAGCACCTAGCATGTCTTTCATCCTTTCGTCGGAAGAAAGCCAGTATGGCAGGTGGGTCTGACAGTTTTGGGCTGGGCCAAATTGCCCAAATCAGCGACGGGAAATGCAGGAAGATCGGCGGGCCAGAATGAGCAGCTTTCGACACTGGGTCGGCTAGCTCTCGGGGAGCTGTTCCAGGCGGCGATACAGCTCAGCTCGGCGGGTGGCATAGGTGGGCAGGGTGTCGTCGAGGAGGCACTGCGGCCAGGCCACGACGAAGGCGCGCGGACCGAGGCCGACCTCGGGGCCACCGAGGGCGCTGAGCTCGACCTCAACGACCTGAAAGCCCATCCGCCACAGCTGACCGCGCAGCGTCGTCGAGATGCCGGGCGGGACCAGCGCCGTGCCGTGCACCGAGAGGATCTGCGTCGCTCCGGCGGCCGCATCGTCGCTGCCGACCGAGACCACCTGCACCTTGTCACCGACGAAGGTCGAGATCTGAGCGAATGAGACATGCTGCATCACGCTGCTGTCGAAAAACAGGATGCTGTTGCCGCCCCGCGTCTGCAGATAGGTGACGGCTGACAGCCCGCTGTCGCGACTGACTTCGACGCGCAGGGTATGCGTGCCGAGCGGCAGGCAGGCCGTGACCTCGTCAAGGACGGCGGCATCGGTGTGCGGGCCGTGGGTCAGGATGTAGCGATTGCGCGGCAGCCCCAGGACCTCGGCCTGGCCGCCCCAGCGTCCGCTGCTGTTGCGCAGCCGCAGACCGAAGCGCTGTAGCTGGGCCCCGAGCGTGTCGTCACCGCTTTGGGAGAGCGCGGCCTGATCGCGACCACGCAGGAACAGCGCGTCGGTCGTGCCGTCAGAGCGAGCGCCGACAAAGACGCCGCCCAGGCGAGCGGTGGCCAAGAGCTCAGGTTGGGCGACCGGCTCGCTGCCCGACGCAGCGGCGGGAGGATCGAGCAAGAGCAGGGTGCCACCGGCCCGCGTGATGTGATCGCACAGCCCCAGCCACTGCTGAAAGGCGCGGCGCAGGCTGGTGATGCCGGCGGGCAGCCCGGCGGACGGCGCAGGATAGGACAGAATGAAAACGGATGCTTGCATGCGGACCTAGTGGCTCGCTCCGTCGCTGGGTTCGGTTAGAAAGCGAGCAGAAAAGAAGATCATGGCCATGGCGGCGTAGCCCAGAGCGTGCCACCAGGCGGGAGCGATATTGACGACGGTATCGGCCGGTGTGAAGCGGTACGAGTGAATGAGGCCGAGGACGCAGAACAGCACGCCGGCCAGGCACCACTTGCCGGCTGCTTCGAAGCGGCGCTCGATGACCGAGACGGTGCTGGCGGCGAGCAGCATCGAGGTAAAGATAAAGCCCTGCTCGAGAGCAAAGGCGCCGTGGATGAAGGTGTCGGTGGCGCGGAAGGCCGGGATCAGCTTGTCGGAGAACTCTTGTCCGCCCGGGCTGCCAAAGCCGGCGACGCGCAGACCGGTCTTGGCCATCAGCGCCCCCCAGGCACCGACGCCGGGCAGCAGACCGAGCACCACCGCTGGCGCGTGCTCTTTGGGCGTGGCCTGGAACGACTGGGCGGTGATGACGATGCCGATCCACAGGACGATGGCCATGCCGGCATCGATCGGCACCGCCCAGGCCAGCCAGCCGAGGGTGCCAGTCAGGCAGACAAAGGTGGCAAAGGCGCCGTTGAGGATCGAGTAGCCGGCCCGGGCGCCGAGCGCCTTCCAGCCGGGATGGCCGATATAGATGGTGGCCGGGAAGCAGGAGCCGAACAGCGCGGCGACGACGGTGCCGGCGCCGTTGAACAGGAGTGCCTTGCGAGTCGGGTAGGCATCACCGGCTGCCTCGGCCGACTCGACGTTCTGCAGCGAGCCGATAAGGTCGAACAGCGCCATCGGCACGATCACCGCCAGGTAGCGCAGCCAGGCCCCGCTGGCCAGGGCCGCCGCCAGATCGCCGAGCACGGGCACCGGCAGGTGCAGCGCGATGGCTCCGACCGGCCGCGCTCCCACCGGGGCCAGGTGCGTGACCCAGGCCAGGAGGGTGCCGAGAGCGACGGCAATCAGCCCACCCGGCAGGCCCCCTTTGAAGCGCACGCGGCCAAAGTAGATGAGCAGCACGACGGCCAGGGTGGTCAAGCCGACGAGCGGATTGGCGAAGGTGCGAAACAGAAAGCCGAGCGAGATGAAGCCCAGAGCGATGCCGGACAGCGTCGACAGCAGGGCGGCGCGGGGCGTCATCTTGCGCACCCGCTCAGCGACGAACGAGCCGGCGATGGTGATCAGCCCCGAGCCGAGGCAGGCGACCAAGCCGGCCTGCCAGGCGACCCGGGCTGGATCGGCGGCTCCGGCGGCGGTCGCGGCGAGCTTGGCCGGCAGCATGACCAGAAAGACATAGGACAGCAGCGAGACCGTGTTGATGCCATAGGGCAGGGCGCAGACGTCGCTGCGGCCGGTCGCCTGGGCTAGCTGCATCGCTTGTCGGGCATAAAACAGGTTACCGACGAGCAGCGAGACCGCAGCGCCGGGCAGGATGCGGCCATAGAGCAGGTCTGGCGGCAGACCTAGGACAAAGCGGCAGAGGGTATCAATGAGCAGAAACTGAACCAAGTTGTCGAGGGCAAGCCCAAAGAATCCATCAATATCGCCGCGCACTAACCAGCGCATGCAGGTCCCCTTTAGCGAGTCGTTTGAGCATACTGCAAAGGGGGAAGTGGCCCGCGGGAATTTTGGCCGGCCGGGCCGACGCGCGACTCTGCCTTATTCCGACATGGCCGGAGACAAGCTGATATGATGCGTGGATGACCTTGGGGGGCCAAGGCTGGGCCTGGGGGACCTGCTTGGCGAGACGGCCAGAGGGCTGGTCGGCGCGCTGGGAGGGGACACTGGGCTGGGTCTTGCAGCGGGCTCCCGTGGGCAAGCGGCTTTGGGGTCCCTGATCTGGAGGCAGTGATGAAGGAGCTTTCCGTTGCAGTCCTGGGTGGCGGGCGCTGGGCCCGTGCACTGATGGGGCTGCTGGTGCAGAACCAGCGCAAGGGGCGCGGCATCATCAAGAGGGTCTCGCAGTACGTACCGCCGCGCGCTGGGCCCGGCGATCGTCCGGCCCCGGCCAAGCCGATGTTTCGCGCCGAGAGCGACGACGCGACGATGATGGGGGCGCTGGGGCCGGCCATGACCTCGGGTCGGGGGCGCTTCAAGGCCGACAGCGAGGATGCGACGATGATGGGGGCGCTGGGGCCGGCCAGCGGTCGTGGCCACCTCCGGGCCGAGAGCGACGATGCGACGATGATGGGGGCGCTGGGGCCGCTGCCAGGTCGAGGCGGGCTGCGGGCCGACAGCGACGACGCCACGATGCTCGGCGTGGCCGGGGCGATGAAGCCGCTCAAGGCGCACATCAAAGCCGAGGCCGAAGACGCGACGATGATGAGCCGCGGTGCCTCGGTGGCTGAGCAGCTGAGTGCGCGGCTGGGCGGCCAGGTGCGGCCGATGCGGGCCGGCTCGGGCCTGAAGGCCGAGGCCGAGGACGCGACGATGATGAGCGCCGGCTCGTTCGCGGCCTTGGCGGGTCCGCCCTCGGCAGAGCCGCTGCGCTCGTCGTTGAAGGCGAATGCCGAAGAGGCGACGATCATGAGTGCGGGCTCGTTTGCCGCGCTGACCGAGGCGGTGCTGTCCGAGAGCGAAGACGACAGCAGTGCTGCGCCCGAGCTTAAGGACGTAGCGGCGGCCGATCTGCTGTTTCTGGCTGTGCCGGCGGCGGCGGTGCGCTCGGCGCTGCGGCGGATTGCGCCGGTGCTGCGGCCGGGACAGATCCTGGTCCACAGTGTCGGTAGCCTCCTGCCGGCCGAGGGGGGTCAGCTGGCCAAGCTGGTCTCGCAGGTGATTGCGGAAGAGACGCCGCTTACCCGCGTCGGTGCCCTGGCCGGTCCGGCGCTGGCCGAAGACCTGGAAGAGTGGAGCCCGGCGGCTCTGGTCTGTGGCAGCGCGGTCGAGGGCGTCACCGCGGCCGTGCGGCAGGTCCTGGGCTGTCAGACGCTGCGCATCTATGCCAGCAGCGATCTGGTCGGGGTCGAGCTAGCGCGCGCCATGGGCGGTGTTGTGGCGCTGGCCAGCGGCGTCTGTGAAGTGCTGGAGTTTGGTCCGGCGGCCCGCGCCGTGCTGGTGTCGCGCAGCGCCGCCGAGTTTGCCCGCCTGGGCGCGGCTCTGGGGGGGCGCGAGCGCACCTTTGCCGGCCTGGCTGGAGTCGGTGGTCTGATGGTGGCCAGCCAGCGGCGGGATGCCGCCGACTATCAGCTGGGCACGCGGCTCGGCTCGGGCATCGAGGTCGCTGATGCGGTCAAGGAGATCGGTCGCACCTGCGAGAGCGTCAACATGATCCGCGAGGCGCACCGCCTGGCGGAAAGCCACGGGCTGCGCATGCCGATCCTCACCACCCTGCACCGCTGGATCTTCGGCAAGGTCGAGCTGGGCAAGGCGGTCAAGGATCTGCTCGATGACTCCAACTACGTCGAGTAATCCACCGCTAAGTCCGGCCTGACTGGCGAGCGGCCACCGCGTCGCTGACCCCGCATCGGCAAAATACCCACCCGCACCGCATCGTCGCGTCCCCGTAGCTGCTCGCTGCTGCTAGAGTGGCAGCTATGGTGCGGCAGACAGAGCCTGGTTCTGGGCGCGCAGGGCTACGTGGGGTGCTCGTCGTCTTGGCTGCCGCCGCGATCTTGATCGGCGGTGGCTGGTGGGTGCGGCGAGCCTATCAGCACAACCTGCAGGCGCAGCGCAAAGCGCTGGAATCGCGGCGGGCTCAGACCATCGCCGAGCGGGCTCGCCAGCTGCTCTCGGTGGGCAACCTGCGCGAAGCGGCGCTTGAGCTGTCGCGCGCCTACGCCATGGGCGTGCAAGAGATCCCCGAGCGCGTCCTTCTACCGTGGCTCAGCGCGCGCTTGGAGTACGAGCTCGGCACGCTTGCGCACGACAAAGAGGTCACGCAGCTGGTGTGGAGCCCCGACGGTCGCCAGCTCCTGACCGGCAGCGGCGACTTGGTCGTGCGGCTATTTGAGCGCACGGCCAGCGCCAGCCCCCCCAGCCCGACGAGTCCCGCCGCCAGCTCACCGCCTCGCCTGCGCCTGCGCCACCGGCTGGAGGGACACCGGGGTGCGCTGCTTGGCGCCTGGTACAGCGGCGATGGCCAGAGGCTGTTGACGCTGGCGGCTGACAGCAGCTGTCGCCTGTGGGATCCCAAGACCGGGGCCGCCCTTGCGACCCTGACCGAGCCTTCGGGGCAGCCCTGGCTCTGTCGCTTCGTCGGCAGTCGTGATACGCGGCGCATCCTGACCGTTGCCAACGAGCCGGCCGTGCGGCTGTGGGACGGCGCGACTGGGCAGCTGGTCGCGGTGCTACACGGACACCCGCTGCCGGTGAGCATCGTCCGCTCCTCGCCCGACGGCGGGCGCATCCTGACCATCGCTGGATCGAGCGCCATCCTGTGGGATGGGCAGAGCGGCGGCCGGCTGCTTGCCCTGGCCGGACACACCGAGAACATCAAGGACGGCACCTTCAGCCCCGACGGCAGTCGCCTGGTAACCACCAGCGCGGATCAGACGGCGCGGCTGTGGGATGGGCAGAGTGGCCAGCTGGTCGCCGTGCTCGAAGGTCACACCGGCACGGTCTACTCAGCCTCGTTCACGCTGGCCGGCGGCAAGGCCATCATGACGGTCAGCGCCGACGGGACCGCACGGCTCTGGGACAGCCAGACCGGTCGCTCGCTGTTTCCGCCCATCGGTCACCCGCGCTACAGCCAGATCCTGGCGATCAGCGCCGATGGCTCCCGCATGGTGATCCGCAGCGAGTCGGGGACGCTAGAGCTGTGGGATCGCATCCTGGGCAGCATCCGCAGCGCGCTGACCGCCAAAGACACCGCGCTGGGCGGCGAAGGCGATGGCAGCGAGGTGCCAGTGTCGTTTAGCCCCAATGGCCGGCGCCTGATTACCGGCGGCAGCGACGGCATGGTGCGGATCTGGGACGGGCGCAGTGGCCAGCCCTTGGTGGCGCTCAAGGGTCATCGCAGCCGCGTGCTCTCGATCGCCTGGACCGCTGACAGCAGCCTCTTTGTTACGGGCAGCAGCGATGGCTCGGCGCGGCTGTGGGGAAGCGGCATCGGCCGCTCGCCATATCCCATGGATGGACACACCAGCGAAATCACCGGCCTGTCGTTTAGCCCCGACGGGAAAAAGCTGCTCAGCGTCAGTCGCGATGGCGACGGTCGCCTGTGGAGCGTCGAAGGCGGCGAGCTGATCCATCGCCTAAGCGGCCCGCGTCGCCCCATCGATCAGGCCTTCATCTCCGCCGATGGCCAGCGCGCCATCACCCTGGTCAGTGGCGGCGTCGGTGTCGGTGGCCGCACCCCCTGCATCGTCAAGGTCTGGGATCTGCGCAGCGGTCAGATCAAGTACAGCTTCGGTGAGCAGCTAGAGCTCGGTCGCGCCCTGGCCGTGACCAGCGATGGCGAGCGCGTCTTGACCACGCCGACCGCAGCGAGCTCAGGACTCGGTGAGGGCGAGCCGGTCGGGCTGCTCTT
This sequence comes from uncultured Myxococcales bacterium, assembly GCA_964628555.1. Lineage (GTDB taxonomy): Bacteria > Myxococcota_A > Polyangia > Palsa-1104 > JAEUJZ01 > JAEUJZ01. The sequence goes on from CAZVMD010000218.1 coordinate 10,734, forward strand.
TTCGCTCAGCGAGCCTGGCCCGTCGGGTCCTACCCCGATCGCTACCCTGCGTGGGCACAGCGCTCCCCTGTCCACCGCCGCGTTCAGTCCCGATGGCGCCCTGCTGGTGACGGGCAGCGACGACCACGGTCTGCGCATCTGGGATGGTCGCAGCGGTCAGGCGCTGCGCCAGCTTGAAGGTCACCGCGAGCCGATCCGCGCGGTGGTCTTTTCACCGGATGGCCGTCGCTTGCTGAGCGGAGCCGGCGATCGCAGCGCTCGCCTGTTCGACGCCAGCACGGCCACCGCGCTGCAGGTCTTTTCCGGCCAGGTAGGGGCGGTGCGGGCGGTGCACTTTAGCCCCGATGGCCAGTCCGCGCTGACGGTCGACAGCGGCGATCGGGCCTGGCTGTGGAGCACCGAGACCGGCCGCCTGCGCGCCGCCTTGGCCAAGGCGACACAGAAGAGCCACACCGCGATGGCCTTCTCTCCCGATGGCACCCGCATCGCCAGCGCCGGGGATGAGCTGCGCCTGTACGACGCGACCACCGGCCAGTCGCTGTTGAGCCTGGACGGCAGCGGCAGCGAGCGGGCTGAAGTGGTGAGCGCCATCGCCTTTTCCCCCGACGGCACACGGCTGGCGAGCGGCACTCAGAGCGGCGCGCTGAAGCTCTGGGATGTGCACCTAGAGCAGCGCTCGCCGGCGGCAGTACAGGCCGAGCTAGAGCGCATCCTGTCGACATCGCCCGCCCCTTAGCCAGGCGGGCTCTCGGCCGCTGAGAAAAATCGGCCGCGCGCTTTGAGGTCCTGCAGATCGGCCAGGCCGGCTCTGCGTTTTAGGGGACGGCGGGCCAGCCCGATCCTGCGGCGCGGCACCGCCTACTCCTTTTTCCATCGGAGGTTCCGGTGCCACTGCCCTCGCTATTTTCCCTGCAGCCTCGCCCTGGTCTGCGGCTGTCGCTGTTCTTTGTCGCGCTGGCGGCCAGTGCGCCGGCGCTAGCGCGGGCCGGGGATGCGCCGCGCGCCGAGCAGGCGGACTTTGTGCAGCAGCTACAGAGCAGCGCCCCCGCCCCCGCTGCGGCGCCACGCGCCGGACGAGCGCGGGTCGATGCCCCGAGCAAGCCAGCTGGGGCCACCGTGGGCGCGGCAGCTAGCCCGGCCCAGGTCGCCAGCTTTGAGTTTTCCGACGGCAATGTCGAAGGATCGCTGGGCACTGACTCGATGCGCAGAGCCAACCGCGCGGCGGCCGAGATCCTGCGCCGACGCATGGCCGAAGAGCGCCCCGACGATGCCAAGCTGATCCGCGAGGCGGTCGGCGCCGATGTGGTGGTCGTGGCCGGGGTCTATGACCGCGTACAAGACGTGCTGCGCGCCGTGCAGATCAAGCACGTCGTCATCCCGGCCGCACTGCTGGAGCGCCTGAACCTGCTATCAACGCAGACGCTGATGATCAACTGCCCCGGCACGCTGTCCGAGACGGCGACGGCGCGGGTGCGCGACTTTGTGGCCCGCGGCGGCTATCTGGTGACCACCGACTGGGCCC
>CAZVMD010000219.1:0-12185 GCA_964628555.1 uncultured Myxococcales bacterium
CCCAGCGCATCCAAGGGAGCCGGCAGCTGATCGGTGGCCGCGAGGTCGAAGTGGGAGGCTGGATTCCGATCGCTGTCCGCCACACCTGGCCAGCAAAAAGCGTCGCCGATCGGGGTCGGGGCGAAGGCGCTATGCTACCGCCATGCTCGCGCTGCGCTGTCTGCTCGTCTTGCTCGCCCGGCTGATGCTGTTCGCGACGCCTGCTCGGGCCGCCGAAGCCGCGCCGGCACCGCCGATGGGAGTGCTCGCCGGAGCCGTCGCCTGGGCTGGGTCGACCGCCGAGCCCGGCCTAGATCTGGGAGACCTCCACGCCTTCGATATCGAAGGTCATCCTGAGGTAACGGCCGGCCTAGAGCACGCCGTTGTGATCGCCGAGCCCCTCGATGCCGTGGCCAAGAGCTGGCTGCGCACCCAGCGGGAGGTGGAGAGCGCACTGGCCTGGAATCCCACGCGCGCGAGCCGCGTCGCCGCGACAGCGCCAGAGGTCCCGCTGCGGGTGAGCACCGACACGCCGCTGCGCTTCTTCCTTGGCGACAAGCTGCTGCAGACCCTTCCTGCCGCTGACGAGAGCCCGATCACGCTGCCGAGTGGCATCATTCGCGTCCTCGATGCCCAGGGCCATGTCGGCTGGGTCTATGTCACGCCCCACCCGAGCGGTATAAGCCACGGCAACTGTCGCTTCCGCTTCCGTGTACCGCAGGGACACTACCGCTTGCGTGCCTGGCACCCTCGGCTCGGTGAACAGCAGCGGGTCGTCCGCGTCGACGGACGCACAGCGGTTCCCCTGCAGCTACTGATCTTCCGCCCCGGCAAGCGAGGCCGCGGCAGACTCTAAGGTGCGCTGCCCTCGGCCAGCGCGGCGTCGATGGCGGCGATGAGCTCAGGGCTGTCGGGCTCGACCGAGCTTGGGAAGGCCTTTTTGACCTGTCCATCCTTGCCGATCAGGTACTTGTGGAAGTTCCACTTCGGCGCCCCCTGGGCCGCCGCAAGCAGCTTGTATAGCGGCGCCGCTTCGGGCCCGGTGGTCTTGGTCTTCTCTAAGAGCGGGAAGCTGACGCCATAGCGAACCTGGCAGAACTTGGCGATGGTGGCGGCGCTGCCCGGCTCTTGCCCGCCGAAGTCATTCGAAGGCACGCCGAGCAGCAAGAGGCCGCGATCCTTGTAGCGCTGGTGCAGCTTTTCCAGGCCGGCGTACTGCGGTGTATAGCCGCACTCCGATGCCGTGTTGACGACCAGCAGCACCTTGCCGCGCTGCTGCGCAAGCGGGAAGGGCTTTCCTTCGAGCGTGGTCAAAGTCAGGTCATGGATCGGTGCGGCGGCAGACTTGGCGGGGCTGTTCATCTTGGCAGGCTCCTTGGCCGAGGCGGGCGAGGCAAGCGGGGACAGGCCCAGCACGGCCAGAACGAGGACATCGACAACGCGGGGGGGCGACATGTCGGCACTAAGATGCCGCCTCTGCCCGGCACTCGTCACGGCAATTGTCGGCAGGAGTGGCGCAGGCGCGACAGTCTATGTTCCGTGGCGAGGAACCAAGTTTCCGTGGCGAGCAGCCAAGTTTCCGTGGCAAGGAACCAAGCTCCCGTCCCGAGGAGCCAACGTTTCGTGCTGAACAGCCAAACTTGAATGGCCGCCAGCCGACGTTTCATGAAAATCAGCCAAAGTTCTGTGCTGGACCCAAAAAGTTCTGTGCCGAACGTTCAACGTCTTGGGTGGGCGGTGCCTAGTTTTCTAGGGCGGACCCGCAGTGCTCTGCCTCGCGCGGCGAGCATTCCGCGCTTCAGCACAAACTCTTTGGCTCTGGCACACAGCCTTGTGGCTCGCTGGCAGCAAGTCAGGCGGCGGTGACCCCGGAGCCTGGCTGCGCGAAAGAGGAGCTTGGCTCGCCGACCGGGGGGCCTGGCTGATGCGCAGGCAACCTCGGCTGGCGGCCGCCAAACATCGGCTCTGTTACTCCCACTCGATCGTGCCGGGCGGCTTGGAGGTCAGGTCGTAGACCACGCGGTTGATGCCGCGGACCTCGTTGACCAGGCGGCTGGCGATGGCCTTCAGGTCAGAGAGCGGTAGCTCGCTGGCCTCGGCCGTCATCGCATCGACCGAGGAGACGGCGCGGATGCACAGCGCCGACTCGTAGCTGCGGCTGTCGCCCATCACGCCGACGCTGCGCACCGGCAGCAGCACGACGAAGGCCTGCCAGGTGCGATCGTACAGGCCGCGGGCCTGCAGCTCCTGATAAAAGACGGCATCGGCCCGACGCAGGATCTCGATGCGCTCGGGTGCCAGCGCTCCCAGGCAGCGAATCGCCAGGCCGGGGCCGGGGAAGGGATGCTGATGCAGGATGTCGGGATCGATGCCGAGGAGCGCGCCGATCTCGCGAACCTCGTCTTTAAAGAAGCGGCGCAGCGGCTCGATCAGCTGCAGCCGACTCCACTCGTCGGGAAAGCCGCCGACATTGTGGTGGCTCTTGATGGTGTGGGCGCGGGCTAGCTGGTTGTGCGCGGACTCGATGACGTCGGAATAGATCGTGCCCTGGGCCAGGTGGGAAAACTGGGCTCGACCGACGTGGTCGGCGAAGGTCTCGACGAACAGGCGGCCCATGCTGCGCCGCTTGGTCTCGGGATCGCTGACCCCCAGGAGCGCGTCCCAGAAGCGCTGGCGAGCGTCCAGCACCTCCAAGCGAATCGTCGGATAGCTGGCAAACACCCGCCGCAGGTTGTCGAGGTCGTAGGCGCGCAGGAAGCCGTGGTCGACGAACAGCGCCCGCACGTGCGTGACCTGCGACAGCAGCACCGCCATCACCGTCGAATCGACCCCGCCCGAGACGGCGCAGACGACCTCTGGCACGGCGGCGAGCTCAGCCCGCAGCCGGCTCTGCACCTGCGCAAGCTCGTCGCGCAGGTTCCAGTCCGGCCGCTTCTTGCAGATGTCGCGAGCGAACGACTCCAGCAGCAGCTTGCCCTCGGGCGTGTGATAGACCTCGGGGTGAAACTGCAGACCCCAGAGGCGCCGCGGCGCGGCCGTCCCCGCCTCGGCCCCAGCGGAAGATGCAGCGGCAGGCGTGGTCAGCGAGAAGGCCGCCGGCTTGCCCGCCGAGGTCAGGAGCAGGCTGGCGCCGGCCGGCAGCGCCACCACCGAGTCGCCATGGCTCATCCACACCGGCGTGGTCGGCGACAGGCGCGCGGTCAGCGGATCGAGCTTGCCGGCCGCCGTCTTCTGCACGATCGCCGCGCCATACTCGCGATGCGCCGAGGCCGCGACCTGCCCGCCCAGCACCTGCGCCAGCCACTGATAGCCAAAGCACAGCCCCAGGATGGGAATGCCTAGATCGAGCAGCGCCGGGTCGGGATCGCTGCCCTGGCCAACGCTGGCCGGTGAGCCCGAGAGGATGATGCCGTCGGGGAGCGGCCGCCGGGCGGCAAGTGCCTCGGCCCGCGTGGTGCCCGACAGGACCTCGGTGGAATAGCCCTGGCTGCGCAGCCGACGAGCGATGAGCTGCGTGTACTGCGAGCCGAAGTCGAGGACGGTAATCATGAGCCCTGCGATCCCTAGCTGGCCGAGCCCGAGTAGCTCGATCCCGAGTAGCCGGAGTAGTTCGGCGCCTCCGCGGTGATCGCCACGTCGTGGACATGGCTCTCGCGCAGGCCGCCTGGGGTCAGGCGACGGAAGCGGGCCTTGCTCTTGAGCTCCTGCAGATCGCGGGCTCCGACGTAGCCCATGCCAGCCCGCAGGCCGCCGGTCAGCTGCTCGACAACCTGCTTGAGCGGACCGCGATACGGCACGCGCGCTTCGACGCCCTCGGGCACCAGCTTGGTCGCCTGATCGATGTCCTGCTGGCGATAGCGGTCGCGGCTGCCCTTCTTCATCGCCGCCAGCGAGCCCATGCCGCGGTACGACTTATAGCTGCGCCCCTGGTACAGCACGATCTCGCCTGGGCTCTCGTCCGTGCCGGCGAACAGGCTGCCGATCATCACTGCGTCAGCGCCAGCCGCCAGGGCCTTGGTGATGTCGCCGGAGTAGCGCACGCCGCCGTCGGCAATGATGCCGATTGAGCCCTCGCCGCTCCCGCGCGGGTAGTGCTTGCGCACGGCCTCGGCGACCTCGACCACCGCGCTCCACTGCGCCACGCCGACGCCGGAGACGACGCGGGTCGTGCAGATCGAGCCCGGCCCCATGCCGATCTTGACGATCGAAGCGCCGGCTTCGATCAGGGCCAGCGCGCCCTCGGCCATGCCGACGTTGCCGCCGATAATCGGCAGCATCGGATACAGCTTGCGCAGAGTGCGCAGCGTGGCCAGCACGCCCTCGGAGTGGCCATGCGCCGAGTCGAGGACCAAGCAGTCCACCCCGGCCTCAACCTGCAGCGCCGCCCGCGCCAGCCCCTCGTCGCCGACCCCGACCGCGGCGGCCACCATCAGGCTGCCCTGCGAGTCACGCAGCGACGAAGGATGCGACTCTGACTCGCGCCAGTCGCGCGAGGTGATGAGGCCGCCGAGGCGTCCGCTGTCATCGATGAGCGGCAGCTTTTCGAGCTTCCACTTGCGAAAGAAGGCCTCGGCATCGGCGCGCGTGGCCGACAGCGGCAGGCTGTGCACCGGCGTCGACATGATGTCCGCCACCTTGGCCGAGCCGTCCGTGACATAGCGAATATCGCGGCCGGTACACATGCCGACCAGCACGCCGCGATCATCGACCACCGGGAAGCCAGTGACGCCGGTCTCTAGGATCAGCTGCTGCACCTCGTCGATGGTCTGATCGGGCTTGATGGTGAGCGGGCTGTGGATGACGGCGTGCTGGAACTTCTTGACCCGCCGCACCATCTTGGCCTGCTCCTCGGCGCTGCAGTTGCGGTGCAGCACCCCCAGGCCGCCGAACAGTGCCATGGCGATGGCGGTCTGCGACTCGGTCACGGTGTCCATCGCCGCCGACAGGACAGGGATCTTCAGGCGCAGCCCACCAAGCTGCGTGTCGATGCGGCACTCGGACGGCAGCACCTGCGAATAGCCCGGCATCAGCAGCACATCGTCAAACGACAGCGAGAGCTCCATCGCCTCACCGGCAAAGCTCGGCGGCGGCGGCGTGCCCTGCGAGGCATGCGGGGACGGGGCAGAACGAGACACCGCGGCGCTAGCGGCGATCGCAGACTCCGGGCTGGGCTTGGTCGGCATGGACGGTCGTATACACAAACCCCCCGCCATAGTCACCCATAGTCGTTGAGCATTTGCCAGCCTCGCGGTACGGTAAGGGCAATGTCTACAGATCCAGCCGCTCCCCCCGGGGGCGAGGGAGGGGCCAGCAAGGACGCCGGGTTCGGACGCATCCGCACCGCGGCTTCGCTGGTCGGGCGAACGCTCAAGGGGCAGTACCGCATCGACAAGGAGCTTGGTCAGGGCGCCCACGGCGTGGTGTTCAAGGGCATCCAGCTAGCGCTGGAAAAGCCGGTGGCCATCAAGATGCTGCGGCCCGATGGCTTCCACGGCAACGACGCGCTCGACCGCTTCTCGCGCGAGGCGACGGTGGTGTCGAAGCTGGTGCATCCCAGCATCGCCCAGGTGCTCGACTTCGGCATCGAAGACGACATGCCGTTTTTGGTCATGGAGTTCGTCGACGGCAAGGAGCTGACCGAAGTCACCGAGAGCGAAGGCCCGCTGGCCCCAGCCCGCGCCGTGGCCATCATTCGCCAGCTGGTCTCGGCTCTCGGCGAAGCGCATGGTCGCGGCATCGTCCATCGCGACATCAAGCCGCACAACATCCGCCTGATGCGCTACACGCCGGGCGGGCAGATCTTCGTCAAGGTGCTGGACTTCGGCATCGCCAAGCAGATCAGCGATGAAGGCCAGGGGCACAAGCTGACCGCGACGGGCGCAGTGATGGGCACGCCTGCCTACATGGCGCCCGAGCAGGCCGGGGGCCAGCCGCTGACCGCCCGCGCCGACCAGTACGCGACCGGCATCGTGCTGTATGAGCTGCTAACCGGCACGGTGCCGTTTAACAGCAAGACGATAAGCGGCGTGATCATGGCCCACCTGACGCAGCCGCCGCCAGAGCTGCCGCGCCAGATCCCCGAGTCGCTGCGCAAGATCGTCATGCGTCTTTTGGCCAAGGACCCGGCCGAGCGCTTCGAGAGCTGCGCCCAGCTCGATCAAGCCTTGGCTGAGTGCGAGTCAGCCTGTCGCGACGTCCCCGCCCTGCCCCGCAGTGGGGCCAGTGCCACCGAAGCAGCGACGGCCACCGTTCCCGCGACCACAGCGGCGAGCGCGAGCCCGACGAAGACCGGACCGAGCCGTGGCCTGATCTTGGGCGGCGCGTTCGCTGCCGCGCTGATTCTGATCGGCGGCGTGGTGCTGTTTGCGCCCAAGGGCCGCAAGCCCAAGACGTCCGATCCGACGCCGATCGTGGGCTCAGCCAGCCCCAGCCTGCCTGACAGCGTCGCTCCCAGCGGCCCTACGACACCCAGCGGGCCGACCGCGACGCCCCCGGCAGGAACCGGCACGGCCACCCCGCCGAGCGCAGGGAGCGGCAGCGGCAAGCCAGCGACCAAAGAGCCGGGCGATGGCAAGAACCCCACCCCGGCGAGCCCCGGCCCGGCCGTCGCCAAGCCGAGCGGCAAGCCAGCCACGGTTGCCGAGCCACCTGATGTCAGGGAGAAGCTCGACAAGGCTGAGGCGCTGCTGCGGGCCGGCAGCTATGAAGAGGCGGCGGGCATCGCGCTGAAGATCACCTTCAGCAGCCCGACCCCGCGCGCCTACCGTCAGCTGGTCACCGCCTACTGCAACCTCGGCGACCTCAGCCACGCCACGACCTACTTCCACCGCGTCGGCGGCGCCGACAAGCGCGCGCTGATTGCACTCTGCCGCAAGCACGACATCGACCTGCACTAAACTAGGCTGTCATCGGGAGCACGCGCTCCAGGCTGCGAGACGAGGAGGGGTCGTCGCGCCGCCACGCCCGCCGGGCCACACTGCACGGCCAGGGCGCTGCCTGAACCTCTGCATTTTCGGCGGTAGGAGAGTCATGTCTGAGCACAAATCGACCGTTCGCAAGGAAGCCTTTATCGACTATCTGCGCAGCCGCTTTACGCCGGCTGGCTTCGACGTCAGCGAGGCCGGCGACGCGCCCTACAAGGAGCTGGTCAAGCACCAGCCCGAGGGCTTTTCCTTCGGACTTTCCCTCGGCCGCGATGGCAGTACCAACCCCGGGGACAAGGCCCGGGTCGGCGTCTGGTTTCGTCCGGCCGGCCGCGGTGGCATCCAGGAGCTCTCGGCGCTGCGCAGCCACTATCAGGTCAAGCTGCAGCAGCAGGGCCGCGGCTGCCGCATCCATAGCTGTGCCCCGCCGGTCGGCAGCTTCTTCCTGTTCTGGGAGACCACCGCCCCGCTGCCCGAAGGCGCGGTCGCCAGCTGGGTTGAAATGGTAGAGGAGCTGTCGGGGCTATGCTTTGATACCGACGCTCTCGACGCTTTCCTCAACGAAACGCCTTAACCCATCGTCCCGCTGGAGCCTGCCCATGAAGTCCTGCCGCCGCCCGCCACAAAAAGACTCGCCCGCCCTGCTGCCTGCCGGGTCGGGTCGCCGCCTCCCTGGGCTGTTCGTGGCGACGCTGGGCCTGAGCACCAGCCTGGGCTGCACGCCGAGCGATCCCAACGCCGGGGCCGACATGATGCCGCCGCCGGATCCGCAGGTCCGCTTCGCCCACTTCCTAGTCGACATCCCGGGCTTTGACATCTGCGTCAAGGCCCCCGGCGACACCGAGTACACCGGGCCGCTGATCAAGACCATGCTGCAGCGCAACGGCGGCGTGAACTATGGCTACGCGACGGGCTATATGCCGCTTAAGCCGGTCGCCTATGTCGCGCACGTGATCTCGGGCCTGGCCACTAACTGCAACGTCATCTCGCTGGGCGGCGTCCCGGATCAGAACCTGATGATGCTGACCGGGGGCAAGCGCTACACCGTGGCCGCGATGGGAGCGCCGCCGTTTTCCGCCTTCAAGCTGCCGGTGGTGACGGTGATCGAAGATGACCCGACGACGGTTGGCAGCCAGGCGCGCCTGCGCTTCCTGCACGCCGCCGATGGCCAGGGCGGGCTAGAGTTTGGCAGCGGTAGCAGCGGCACGTACATGAAGCTGTTCGCCGCCTCCGACTACACCAAGGTCGGCGACGCCTCGGGCCAGGCCTACCTGTCGCTGGCACCGGTGGCCAATGGCAGCTTCAGCCTGCGCGCCCTGGGGGCTGGCGGCGACCTCGTCCCGCTGCTCAACAAGGTGACGCTGACCGCCGGCTCGGTCTACACCGCCGCGGCCATCGGCGTGGCCGGCAGTGGAACCTCGCCGCTGTCCATCGCCCTGTGCAACGACTCCGCCCCCCTGATGAGCGGCCTCGCTCCCTGCAACGAGCTGCGCTAGTCCGGCAGGCCGCGCTGCAGAAGGTGGCGCTGGTCTGCGCCCCGGGGCAGATATCGATTGATTCCTCGCCGGACAGTTCACTAACATTTCATAGTGTTGGATAAGCCGGATCAGTCATCGCCTAGCGGCCCCATGGGCTCGGTCGCGCCGGGGGGAGAGAGCAAGGGCCGTGGGGCTGGCTCCTCGTCGGGGACGCTGGGCTCGGTCGCCCCGAGTGCGCTGGCCAGCCTCGCCGGGAGCTCGGGCGCGGTGCCGGCCGTCGAGCCCAGCTCGCCGCAGAGCACGCGCTCGCGACCCAGCTCGCTGCCATCGCTGCCGGGGGTAGGCGGGCCAGCCGGCGAGCCGCTGGGCCTCAAGCGGCTGCTGCCACGCTCGCTGTGGATGCAGACGCTGAGCCTGCTGGGACTGTCGGTCGCGGTGACGGTGACGATCGGCGGACCGCTGCTCGCCACCCGCATGCAGCAGCAGGGGCTGGATCAGCTGCATCGGCGCGGCCGCACGATGGTGCGCACGCTGGCCAAGGACTTCGAGCTGCGCAGCGCACTTAGCACGCGCGATGCGGCGCTGGGCGAGTCGGTTGTGCAGCTGTACGCCCGCAACGACGAGGACGTCCGCTACGTCGCGCTGCTCCGTGGCCAGGAGCTCTGGGTGGTCGCGCCGCAGACGGCGCCCAAGGACGAGATCCTGGCTGGAGCCGCCGGGGCCGCGAGCGCCGACAGCCCGCCTGAGGCCAGCCTGATGCGGGCTCTAGACAACAACGGCACGCTGCGGCTAAGCGAGTCGATTCCGCTCGGCGATGGCAGCGGCACCGTCGTCCTGGGTCTGTCGACGCAGCGCTCGCTGGAGCGGGCCCTGCAACAGACGATCGGCACGCTGGCCACCGCTTCGCTTCTGGTGTTCACGCTGTTTATCCTGTTCTTCTTTCGCTGGGTCGCGAGCCGGCTCAATCGCATGGTGGGCTTTGCCCAGGCCGTCGCCACTGGCGTGCTCAACGACAGCCTGCCCGACACCACCGAAGATGACATGGGACGGCTGGCGCGGGCCCTGCGCATGATGGCGCAGCGCACCGGCGATGTGGTGATGCAGTTGATGGAAGCCTCGCGGCAGCTGACCACCGCCTCATCAGAGCTCCTGGAAGCCGCGACGCAGCAGTCCAAGAACATGAACGATCAGGGCACCAGCGTCGCCGAGATGGGTGCCACAGTGGCCGAGCTACGGCAGACGTTTATCGAGGCGACCAGCAAGGCGGAAGCGGTGATTGATCTCGCCCGCCGCTCGGAAGAGTCCTCGACCGGCGGCAGCTCGGCGGTACGCGAGAGCATCGAGGGCATGGTGCACATCCGCGATCAGGTGGCGGCCATCGCCCGCACCATCCATGGCCTGCTGGAGCGCACCGACCAGATCAACGCCATCATCGAAGTGGTCAACGACCTCGCCGAGCAGTCGAACATCCTGGCCCTAAACGCCGGCATCGAAGCCGCTCGGGCCGGCGAGCACGGACGTGGCTTTTCGGTCGTGGCCCGCGAGGTGCGCAGCCTGGCCGAGCGCAGCAAGGAATCGACGGCCGAGGTACGCTCGATGCTGCAGCAGATCCGCCAGGCCGGTCGCGAGGCGGTGCGGGTCATCGAAGAAGGCACCCGGCGCTCGGAAAACGGCGTCGTCCTGGCCAACGCCGCCGGCGACTCGATCCAGCGCCTGGGCGATACCATCGTCAGCTCGTCGGCGTCGGCCATGCAGATCGCCACCCTGACCCGGCAGCAGTCGGTCGGCATCGACCAGATCTGGCAGGCGACCAAGGGCATCGACCAGTTCACCCGCGATGCCACGCGCGGCATCGTCCGGCTGGAAGGCGCGGCGGCCAACATGAAGTCCTTGGCTGGACGCCTCAGCGATATCGTCGGTCGCTACAAAGTCTGACCCGTCCGCTCAGGTCTGACCCGGCGTGTCGGCGGCCGCCGGAATCCGGGCGAAAGCGCAGCTCGCAGGCCGGGGCAAGCCGACGCAAACCCGTACCGGATGGCGTATGCTGCCAGCCCATGCACAAGCTGCTTGTTGTGTTTGCGGCCAGCCTGATCTCCGCCAGCGCGGCCGGGAGTCCGCTGTCGATCGCCGAGGCGGTCGAGACAGCGCTGCGCGAAAACCCCAGCATCCGCGGCGCCCTGGCCACTGCTCGCGCGGCACAGGCCCGCATCGGTCTTTCGCGCTCGACCTGGCTGCCGCAGCTTAATGCCTCGACGCAGGTGCGGGCCGATACCAGCTACCAGACCGGCGTCACGCAAGGGGCCGAGGCGGTCAACACGCTGCGCTATAGCGGCGCGCTGCAGCTGAGCCAGCTGATCTACGACTTCGGCCGCACCAGCGCGCGCATCGACGGTGCGGAGGCCGGCACCGCCGCCGCCCAGGCCGACAGCGAGAACATCCGCTCGCAGGTCGCGCTGCGGGCCATCAACAGCTTCTATGCGGTGCTGCAGGCCGAGGCGCTGCGCGAGGTCAGCCGGCGGACGCTGGAGCAGCAGCAGCAGCGCCGCCTGCAGGCCGAGAGCTTCTTCCGCATCGGTACACGACCCGAGATCGATGTCCTGATTGCCCGCACCGCGGTCGCCAATGCCGAGCTGGCCCTGGTCCAGGCCGAAAGCAGCGTCTACACCGCGCGCACCCAGCTCCTCGAAGCGCTGGGCGTGCAGAGCGAGCACGAGCCGGCCAGCCGCGCTCAGGGGCAGCCTGGACCTTCAGCCTGGCTTGAACGCCCTCTGCTGTCGGTGGCCAGCCCACCGCTGGCGATCGAAGACGCAGAGCCCGCGATCGATGCGCTGCTCGATGAGGCCCTGCGCAACCGCCCGGACTATGCGGCGCAGCGCGAGCGAGTGCGACAGGCGGAGGCCAGCGTGTCTGCCCTGCGCGGCGACTATCTGCCGCAGCTCTCGCTGGGGGTCAACGGCCAGCTGAGCGGTAGCATCGGCGGACTGACGGTCGGCACGGTCGGAGGCACCAGCCGCCTGGATGTGCCGACGGCAGGACAGCCGGGCTTTGGTCTGACCGGCTCGCTGTCGCTGACCTGGCCGGTGCTATCTGGCCTGTCGACCGTGTACGGCCTGCGCGAGGCCCACGCCAACCTGCTGGCGGCGCGCGCCAGCCTGGATGCGCTGCGGCTATCGATGCGCAGCCAGCTCCTGGCCGCGCTGTACCAGCTACGGGCCGCGGTGCGCAGCGTACAGGCGGCCCAGGCCCTGGCCACGCAGGCCGGCCGGCAGCTCGACATGGCCCGTGGGCGCTACCAGGCCGGGGTGGGCAACGCCATCGAGCTCGGCGATGCCGCTGTCACCGCGGCCTCGGCCCAGGCGCAGCGAGTGCAGGCGGAGTATGCGCTGTATGGCACACGTGCCACCCTGCTGTGGCATCTCGGGCAGCTGATCCCACCCCAAAATCCCGCCGCCGCAACCACACCCTGAGCTCTACGCCTTGGGTTCATGACCTCCGATCGCCTTCGGAGGTCTACATCGGACTGCAGCCAGCCCGCTTGGGCCGATGTCGGCGGGCTCGCGCGGACGCCCAGCCTCTTTCGCTTAGCGGATCACCACGGTGCCTGGCACGTGCGTCATGTCCGGCGGCGGCTTGTCGGTCGCGAAGTAGATGGCGAGCCCGGTCGCGGCCACCGCAGCCACGCCAGCCCCGATGCCGGCCCAGATGTACCAGCGCTTGTACCAGGGCTGCTGCACGGTCTCGCGCTGCAGCCGGGCCTCGACCTCGACCACCGTGTCGGGCATGACGGTCACCGCGGCAGAAAACG
>CAZVMD010000220.1:0-12183 GCA_964628555.1 uncultured Myxococcales bacterium
TGCCCGACCACTTCAGTGCGCACGAAAACGCCCTGCAGTCCGAGATGCGGCTGCGATCGCAGATCCTGGGCCTGCCCGCCTATGGCTTTGCCCAGCTGTCGTGGAACGAGCCGCTGTTGATCGACGGCTCGCTGGGCATCCATGCCATGACCGCGGTCTTGCCCGGCGGCGGCATCATCGATGTCCCGGCCAACTGCACGGTGCCGGAGCTATCCCTGACCGCCACCGGAGCCAATCGCTGCGCGGTGTATCTGCACCTGCTGGCTGAGCCGGCCAAGATCGAGCGCACGCCGCTTTACGAAGACGATCCCAAGCATGTGCAGCGCGTGTACTCGCGGGCTCTGCTGTCGACGCAAGAAGCGATCGAAAACGTGATTGGCACGCTGAAGGTCGGCGAGTTCGAGAAGGCCGCCGACAGCACCTGGAGCGTCGCGTCGAAGTACATCCCGCCGCTTTTGCAGGTTGGCACGACGCCGTACCTGCGCAGCTTCACGATGAACCTCGGCCGCATGCTCAAGAGCTTTCGCGTGCAGCTTGAAGCCCAGCTCAAGGACACCTTCTTTGGTCTGGCCAAGCTGGTCAGCATCCGTCGCTGTCTAGTCGAGGTGTACAGCCTGCAGTCGGCGCTGGAAGATCTGGAACATCAGGTCTACCGCCATCCCTTCCATCTGTACGAGAGCGTGCGCCGCTTCTACTTCGAGCTCTGCGCCTTCCAAGAGACGCTGCCCGAGGGCGATCCCTTCCCCTATATCCACAACGACCTCGGCACCTGCTTTGGCCGCTTGTATCAGTACATCGAAGACAAGATTCGTCCGCTGCGCTCGCAGTCGACGCACATCCGCTTTCTGCTGCAGGACAATGTCTACAAGGTCTCACCGCTACCAGCCGAAGCCAGCAGCGCGTCCGAGGTCTATGTCCTGGTGCAGCGACAGAGCCTGCACGACAAGGTCTCGCTCGAAGGGGTCAAGCTCGCCGCGCCGTCGCGCCTGGTGCACATCCATCGCTTGGCGCTCAAGGGCGTGCCGATCAAGCACCTGACCCAGCCGAACTTCCCGCACTCGTTCGGACCCGACATCGACTTTTACCAGCTAACCACTGGGGAAGAATGGGAGACCGCGCAGCGCGAGGGCTCGCTGGCGTTTTACAACCAACCAACTTTGGAAAAAGCAAGCGGCATTTTCCTGTTCTGGCGACGATACTAAGGGTGGCGCGATCTGCCTTCCGCCGTGAGCCCGCCCCTGGGCCGCGGCAGCCGTGTACTGCCAAGCGGTACGGGGCCGAGGGGTACACGATCGGTCGGCAAGAGCTGTCCGACTTCGACGAGGGCCACCATGGCGTTCATCCATCGCTTTACAGATCAAGGTCGCTTGCGACGCGATGAGCTCGACGACATTACGCAGAACCTGGCGTCGGTGCTGAACACCAAGCGCCAGTTCGGCTCGCTCGGCTCAGAGCTCGGCATCGGCAACTATCTGGCCAGCCAAGGGGCCCGCGACTCGGTGGCGGCGCTGACTGCCGAGATCGAAAAGTGCGTGCGGCTGTATGAGCCGCGGCTCGGCGATATCGAGCTTGAGCTCATCGGCAAGAACTCGGAGCTGGAGCTCCTGTATCAGCTGTACGGCGTCGTGTCGGGGCGGCGGCACAAGCTGATGCTGCGCTTCAACACCACCTACGGCAACGTCCGCGTCGAGAGGGTGCAGACGCCATGAACCTGCCCGGTCCCGATCCCAAAGACAAGATGCGGCACGAGCTGCCGCTTCTGCGCCCGGCCGCCGAGAGCGGTCAGGACCGGCTCAAGATCGAGCTCGATCTGAAGATTGGCTTTACCACCCACAGCATCCGCGGCGCCGATGTCAAAAACCTCGAGCTGTGTGCGCGCAGCTATGGCTTTGTCGGCCGGCTCGACTTCTACGTCCACGACGACAAGCAGAGCGGCGGCAAAGAAAAGGACGAGATCTATTCCGGCTTCATCAAGGACGACCTGATCCAGGTCACGCTCAAGGTTCGCGCCATCTATCCCGACCACAAGATTGATGACTCCGCCGATCCGCTGACCGTCAAGGGACTGGTCACCGACCGCGCCTTTTCGATCATTCCCTATCGCACCGCCAAGGGCGCCCCGGCGCTGGCCAACAAGTACACCATTCGCTTTGTCGACCCGGCGCAGCATCTGTGGCAGCAGCACTATCCCTGCACGCTGTACACGCAAAAGACGCTCAAGCAGGTCATCGACGAGCAGAAGTCCGACAAGATCAGCATCGACTACAAGTGGGCCGAGCTGACCAAGCAGCGGAAGCTGATCTTCCTGGGGCACGAGCCGGGCTCGGGCCAGGCCAGCTTCTACGACTTCATCCTCTGGCTGGTCGATTCGAACGGTGCGGCCATGTGGTACGACTACCGCAGCCAGAAGCTCGTCTTCGACGAAGAGCTGCCGATGATGCCGCACTCGGCCAAGCTGTATCACGAAGACATCGGCGACTTCTGCATCGTCTTTCCCGAGGTCGCGCGCCACAAGGTCAAGATCCTCAACTCGTATACCGAGAGCCCGGCGGAAAAAGAGATCGACTCCGATCCCAAGGAGACGCCGATCCATCAGGACTACCTGTTGGCGACGCCGGTGTCGGCGCAGGTGACGGCGCGCGAGAAGCTAGAGAAGAGCCGCCTGAAGATCCGCAAGTCCGAGCTAGTCGCGCGCCTGTTGCGCTTTCCCGCCGATCCGGTGGTGCCGGGCGATCTCATCGAGCTCAAGGCCGACTACTGGTCCAAGGCGGTCAAGACCCTACCCAAGCCGGTCAGCGACAAGAAGATGCGGGTCCGCGAGCTGCGCTTTGCCGCCAAGGCCGTCGATCAGGGGCCCGATGCCGATCACGGCCTGGAGCACACGCTGTACGACTTTGAGGGCGATATCGTCTTTGCACAAAAAGACGACAAGCACATCTTACTACCGCCTTATCTGCCGCCGCCGTATCCGCGCTATATTGAGGGAAAGATTGTTAGTGAGACAGGAGCGGATGATGAATTAACGTATCAAATTTATACTGATAAAGATACGTCGGTAGAGCAATATAAAATAAAGATTCCACTCTGGAAGAATCAAGAAATCTTTGTGCCGTTTAATCCTAACTTATTTCCGGGCCATTACTTCTATCCCGCCTACAAACATCAGCGGGTGCTGGTCGCGGTGGACTTCGATCGGGCCTGGCTGAAGCGCTATCTCGACTGGCGGCCCGAGGGACGGCTGGCGCTGGACACCCAGGGGGATCACATCCTGGTCGGCAAAAAGCCGAGCAGCAGCACATCGGTCAAGCACGTCTATGGCGAAGACAAGCCCGAGTTTCAGATTCTGCGTACGCACGAAAAAGATGTGCAGACGATTCATATTAAAGAAGGCTATATGCTTATCGAAGTAAAAGAGAAAAAGTAGGTCAATATGGGCACATTGATCTGCAAAGTTGAGCTAGATAAAGTCAAGGGTATTACGGTTACCGTCGATAATGAAGACGGCAAAATTACCCAGACAGTCACCATGGACGGTACGACCCTGACAATCAAGGTCAAGGGCGATCAGGAAACCAGTACCTACGAGCAGAAGCAGGACAGCATCAAGATCAAGGTCAAGGAGTACCTGCTAGAGGCAGAGACCATCACCTGCAAGTCGAGCAAGGCCACGCTGCACGACAGCAAGGACACCTTTACCCAGACTGCCAGCAAGGCGATGAAGATCGAGACGCAGGACAAGCTCGACATCAAGGCGACGATGGACGCCAGCTTCAAGGCCCAGAACATCAACATCGAGGCGCAGATGAAGTTGGGTGCCAAAGCGCCCATGGGGATCAGCATGGAGGCCTCGGGCGGCGAGGCCAAGGTGGCGGCGCTGAAGCTGGCCCTGCAGGCGACTACGACGGCAGAGCTGAAAGGTCTAAAGACGGACGTAAAGGCGGATACCATGGTGAACGTGGAGGGATCTGCCATGGCCACGCTAAAGGGGCAGCTAGCGCAAGTGTCGGGATCCCTTGTGAAACTTGGTTAGCCGATCGATGCCAGCGCCAAACTCAGAAGGCACCAGCGAGCAGGGGGGGGGACGCGGCGGCGGGCGCGGTGCGACCGGTGAGCTGCGCGATGGCAGCAGCCTGGCTTCAGTGCAGGCGGCGCGCGATGCTCCCGAGGATGTGCAGTTCCTGGCGGAGCTGAGCGCACTCGACGCGCACCGCAAGGTGTACCAAGAGCGCCATCCGACGGCCCGCCTGGATCGCGAAGATCCCGATGTCAGTCGTCTGATCGATGCGCTGGCCTTCTTTTCCCTGCGCACGCGGCAGGCGACGATGCGCAACGTGCGCTCGACGTTCGAGCGCCTGTTCCGCAACTACTTTGACTTCATGCTGACGCCGCTGCCGAGCATGGGCATGCTGCAGGGGCGGGCGACGCCGCAGCGCACCGAGCCGGCGCTGCTGCCGCGCGGCAGCGAGCTGCTGATCACTGCTCCCGATGGCGCCGCTGGCACGTTTCGCACGCTCTACGATCTGCGCATCCTGCCGCTGTCGCTGCGCCGCGTCCGCCAGCCGATGATGCGGGCCGACGGTGGCTATCGCTTGGTCTTGGAGTTCACCGCGCCCTCGACGCGAATGTTGCAGGTGGGCTTGCTGCGCTTGCACATCAACTACCTCGACGACTATCCGACGGCGCTGCGCATCCTGCATCAGATCCGCGTACACCTCGAGCGGGCCCACATCGTCTACGACCGGACGGTGGATGAAGAGACCAGCGGCGAGACCTGCAGCACCAGCTACGGCTGGCAGCGCGAGACCAGCGACAACCTCGACACCACGCATCCCGTCGAGCAGGTCCGGCGCTTCTTCCACTTTCCCGAGCAAGAGCTCTACATCAATGTGCAGGTGCCGCCGGCCACCAAGCCCTGGCTGCGCTTTGCGCTGTGCTTCGACCTGCGGCCGAGCTGGCCGCGCAAGCCGCACCTCAACGCCGATGTCTTTCAGCTGTTCACAGTGCCGGTGGTAAACATCCGCCGCGAGATGTCGCAGACCATCATCTGCGACGGCACCCAGGACGCCTACGCGGTTCGTCATCCCTCGCCGGGCCGCACGTTTGATCTGTGCTCGGTGCGCGGCGTCTATGAGATCACAGCCCAGGGCCTGGAGGCGCTGCCAGCCGGCAACCTGCCGATTTCGGGCAGCAACGGCGGCCCGCGCGGCGACAACGGCTCGGCGCTGGGGGCGGCGGACTCCTCGCAAGATGTCTGGGAGATCGAGTGGCGCCCCGACGAGCGCGGCCAGTCACAGCCGGTCCTGCTGGTGCGCATGCCGGGGGCCTTCGTGCAGCCGCGCAAGCTGGTGGTCGATGCCTTCTGGTATCAGCCGTGGTTCACTCGCCACGCCATCGGCAACCTGCAGGCTAGCCTGCAGAGTCGCCATCTGGAGGCCATTGAGTGGACGACGCTGGGCGGCCTGCGACCCGAGCGCCAGAGCATGCTGCGCGACGACTTCGCGGGTCTGCTGCAGCTGCTCGCGCTCAAGATGCGGCCGACCCTTGGACGGCTGGAGATCCTGTCGGTCTGTCAGTACCTGGGCACGCTCAACGACGGTCCGTTCAAGCTGTTGCCGGGTCAGCTCTTGGATGTGCGAGTGGAGCTGATGCCGGACAGCGCGCTGCGTGGAGCCGGCGTCAAGCACGTCTACAAGATCAAGACGCAGAACTATCCACCCGAGGACGAGCCGCTGATGTGGATGTTCATTGCGCAGCTTATGCGTCTGCTGGATGCCTGGAATCAGGATGCGGACGTCGAGCTGGAAATCGACACCTCCAATGCGCCGCTGTCGCGGCCCGTGCTGTTCAAGTGAGGTAGCTCGTGGAGCTCAAGCTCTGGCACACCATCGTCTCTTCCTGCGGTCAGGTTCGCGTGCTGCTCGATCGCGCGCTACCCGACGCAGCGGAGGCGCAAGCCCGCTCGAACGACGCCACCATCGTGGTCAGTCAGCCGGTCGCGGTGCTCAAGACCCTGCGCGATGACATCCGCACGCGCTTGGACGAGCTGCGCGCCGATCTCGCCAAGGTGCTCAGCGAGCGCGAGGTGTATCAGGTGCTCTTTCCGCTCACCATTCACTACGATGAGCTGGTACTGCGGCGCTTGTCGCCGACCGAGCAGACGGCCTGGCCCCTCTTGCAGAGTGAGCGCTACGGCATCAACGACGGCGGCGATGTGTTCTATAGCTTTGCCGACGATCGCTTTGCCAACGCCGAGACTCCGCCCCTGGTCTTCGAGGTCTTGTACTTCTGCCTCAGCGACGGATTTATCGGCCGCTACGCCAACGACGCGGCCAAGATCGCCGGCTATAAAGCCAAGCTCGCGGCGCGCATTCCGATGCCCCGCACGCCGGCTCAAAATGCCCAAAATGCCCAGGCTCAGGGCGGGGGACAAAAGGCCGGCCCGGGGGGCAAGGGGCGCAAGGGCAAGGGCGAGGGCGCCGGCCTGCCCGGCTCGGCGGCGGCGGCCGAAGCCGGCAAGCGGCTGCAGCGGGCGAATCGCAGCTCACCGACGCTGTCGGTCGCGCTTTTCTATCTGGCGGCGGCAGCGGTGGTGGTCTTGATGCCGCTGGTGCTTGTTTGGCTCTCGAACCTGTGAGCAAAATAGGCTGCCCCTCACTATGTCTAGTGATCTCAAGGACATATTCGACCTCGCGCGCTTGCGGCGTGCCTGGGGTGATAAAAGCGGCCCTCCGCCGAGCAGTCCACCGTCGGACAGCGAGGTGGTAGCCGCCAGCCCCAGCGAGCCTGTGCCCCAGCCGGTGCGGCGGCCGCAGGTCGTCCTAGATCTGCTGGGCGAGGCTCTGCGCAGCGAGTTCCCGACGCATGTATCGGCGCTGAGCTATCACCTGGACATCCTGCGCGAGCGCCTGCGAACCCTGCTGGGCGAGCCGGTCGCGGCGCCGGGGGGCGAGCCGAGCCCGGCGGTGGCGGGCGAGGTTCCGACGGAGCTGGCCACGGCCTGCCATGCCGATGTGCAGGAGCACCTGGATCAGCTAGAAGACCTGATCGATGCGCTGTCCCTACCCGCGCAGAGGGGAGAGTAGGCAAAGCCAGCATGCTCTTTTCCCCCTCATCGCCGCTGCTCCTGACGCCGCTGTCGAGCCTGTCTCTGGGCTGGCTGACGGCGGAGCTGCAGCCGCTGTCGGGGATGCTGGGGCTGGCTCCGGCCGCGCTGCCGACACCGTCGAGTCTGAGCGGTGGCCTGCGCCTGGCCCTGATCATCGCCATCGTGCTGCTGGTCGTGGTGGGCTTGGTGCTGCTGTTCCTGTGGGTGCGGGCCCGCAACCGGCAGGCCGGCGAGATCGGCATGCGCCAGAACCGCCTGCAGCGCGTCTACAACCGCTTCCTGCGCCCGCTGCCCTGGCGAGCCCGGCGAGCGCTGCGCACCTATCCCTGGGTGGTCGTGCTCGGCGATGCCGGCGTCGGCAAGACGCAGCTGGTCAACAACTGCGTCGACTGGCAGGGCCAGGCCAATCAGTTCTTTCCCAGCTACACCACCGACCCGCTGCTGCAGCTTTATCTGGGCAGCCGGGTCATCGTGCATGAGGTCGCGGCGCCGCTGCTTGGCGATAGCTCGCGTGCCGCGCAGGCCGCACTGCGGCGGCTCTGGCAGCCGCTCTTGGGTGTGCAGCCGCCGATGGCGATGGTGGTGCTCAGCGTGCGGGCGCTTTACAAGCAGACGCCAGAGCAGATCCAGCGCCATGCGCAGCTACTGCGCGGCAAGCTAAACCTGCTGTCCGAGATCATTGGTCAGCCGGTGCGCACGCGGGTCGTGCTGACCTACATGGATCGGGCCGACGGCTTTGGCGAATACGTTCGCCTGCTGAGCGATCAGCAGATCCCGATACAGCTGCCGCTGCAGGACGAGGAAGGGCATCTGGTGTCGCTGGCCAACGGCGTCACCCATCACGAAAAGTATCTGCCCCTGGCGCTGACCAGCCTCTCGGCCAGCGAGTTCCGCACGCTGGTCGAGTTCCTGGTGCGCAGCCCCAACATCACCTCGCAGGTCGGCGAGTGTCTGCGCGTCCTGGGCGAAGAGATCGCGTTCTCGATGACGCCGGCCTTTGACCGTCTGTACTTCTATGGTCAGGGGCTTGAGAGCAAGCTGCCGAATCCCTTCGTCGCTAAGTTTTTGCAGCCGGGCATTCCGCTGCACAAGCTGGCTGGGCGCGGCCTGTCGTTCCTGCGCACGATCTTCGACTTTGCCCCGCTGCGCACGCACATCATCGGCTGCGCGCTGGTGGCGCTGCTGTGCGCCCTGGTCTATGGGTCGATCTATCGCAGCCACACCGAAAAGGTCGATGCCGCCGACGCTGCGGTCGAGCGCTTAGAGGTCTCGATCGGTCGCTCGCAGACCTCGCTGAACCCGCCGGCTGAGTCGCAGGCGGTGCGAGTCGCGGTCAGCGATGCTGGCAATGCGCTGCTGCGTGTGCGCGCTTCGCAAGAGGGCAAGCCGCTGATCTGGCGCATCCGCCAAGATGACAAGGCCAGCCAGCGCGCTCGCTTCTTGGCCGCGGTGCGGCGAGCCTATCTGCTGCCAGCGCTAGAGCGACACCGGCAGCCCTCGTCGCGCGATCGCTTTATCTACACGCTGGGGGCGCTGTATGCCGGGCGACGCAACACGCTGGGCGAAGAGATCCGTCGCGCGCCGGCGGTGTGGGCCACGGCGGTGCCGATGCCGGAAGATGTGCTGCTCAAGTATGTCGACCTCAGCGAGCCAGCCTGGGGCGAGCGGGTGCCGATCAGCGGCTCGCTGGCTGGGGCCGATGCCAATGTGCGCTTCAACGCCGCGGCGGATCTGGGACCGTGGCTGAACTATCTGACGGTGATGGACGCGGCGTTTGTCGGGCCGACGATCACGACGATGCAGCTACAGCGGGTGCAGGCCGTCACCCGGCGCTTCAACGATGCCCTGCTGCAGGCGCAGAAGAACCGCGCTGCCGAGCGCGTGCTGCGCGTGCTGTCGGAAGAGTCGGCAGTCGACCTCAAGTACCTGTTTGGTCCGGCCCTGGCGGCGCTGATGCCCCCCGGCTGGCTGTCGGACAACGCCGACTCGCTGATGGGGCTGTTTCAGCTCGTGCTGGCCAGCAGCCTCGATGGACCGCGGCCCGAGCAGATGAACCTGTCAGACCTGATGACCCTGCTCACCGAAAATCCCGACAGCAAGAAGGCCGCGCCCAAGGATGTCGTCTACGCCTTTGAGCTCTTGAGCAAGTCGTTCCGCTTTAGCACCGCGCGCTGGCTGGAGATCCTGGCCCGCAGTCGGCGACAGGATGTGCTGCGTACGGTCACTGGCACCGGCGGCAGCGGCTCGTCAGCGGGTGAGTCCAGCCTGGCGGGCAGCAAGCTCGCCGCGGCGCGCTCCGACGGTGGCAAGGGTGATGCGAACATGAGCGAGGAGCCGAGCCGGCGCAAGCGCGGCCATCGCCACCGCCATCACCACGCAAAAAAAAAGTCCAGAAATGCCGATGACACGCACAGCGGCACGGGTCTGCTTACCTCGCGCCGCAGCGATCAGGAGCTAGAGAGTGCCGGCAGTGACAGCGTGCCGGCCATCTACACCCGCGTCGGCTTCGAGCGCGAGATGAAGCCCTCGCTGATCGACGCTGAGAAGCGCCTGCCGAGCGCGCCGCTGTCGCCCGAGCAGCGCCAGGCATTGGAGCGCTATCTGCTCGATCAGGCGCGGCGCTATGCCAGAAACTATCGCGATGCACAGGTGTCTTATCTGCTCGGCTATCGTCCCAAGGCCGAGACGCTGCCGGCCGTGCTGGCCCTGCTCGATGATCTGCAGCAGCCGTCTTCGCCGCTGCTTGAGCGCCTGCGCGTCGTCGCTGACAACCTGAACCTGGGCAAGCTGGAAGGCCCGTACTTCGCACCGCTCGCCGAGCAGCTAGCCAGCCTGGCGCCGATCTTGAAGCTGGGCACGCCCAAGGACGGCGCCTATCCCGACTACGAGAAGTACAAGGCGATCATCGCCAAGCTGGCGCGCGAGCTAGCCGGTGAAGACGCGGCGCCAGCGACCCCGATCGCGGCGGCGGCTCCGGCCCCGGACAAGGCGGGCAAGCCGGCGGCGCCCAGCCCCGAGCTACCGAGCAGCGCGGCGCGCGTGGCGCTGGCCAACCTGCAGGGGGTCGAAGGCTCGGCGCAGCAGAAGCTCGATACCTATCTGGATATCGCCGGTCTGGTCGGCGATCTGCGGCGGCCGTTTACCGTGCCGCTGCTGCGCGTGCATCGGCTGGGGCTGGCCGATGTCGAGACCTCGGTGCAGAGCCGCTACGACGAGGAGTTTCGTCAGCGCATCCGGCCACTGCTGGAGCGCTTTCCGTTTTCACGCAGCGCCGGCAGCGATGTGGCGATGGCCGATCTGCAGCAGCTAAAGCCACCAAGCGGCGCCATCTATCAGTTCGTGCAGCGCCAGATCGCGCCGATGTACAGCGAAAAGCCCGACGGGACGCTGGTGCCGCTGAAGAACCCGCTGGGCACGCTCAAGCTCAGCGACAGCCTGCTTTCCACCGCCAGTCGGCTGCGCCGCCTGAGCAAGGCGCTGTGGACCGAAGAGGGCGTCGAAAAGCCGATTGCGCTGCTGGTCAAGCCGCTGCCGCTGCCGCCGGTCGGTGGCAGTGAGCAAGTGGTGACGCAGACCTTCCTGTCCTGCAGCAACGTCAGCGTCTATGGCTTCAACCAGATGCCCGAGTCCAAGCCCTTCCCGCTGCCGTGGTGGCGGCAAGAGACCTCGGCGGCGGGCATCGAGCTGGGCTCGGCATCGAGCAAGACGCGGCGCTATCAGTCGATCGACGTCGCGTCCTCGCCCTGGAGCTTTTTTCATCTGCTGGAGAAAGCGCAGTGGGAGGGCCTGACCGCGACCTGGCGCATCGAGAACGAGGCACCGGGTCCGGCCCGCAGCGTGCGCTTCGCGTTTGAGAGCGATCCCTGGGCGCTGTTTAAGAGCTCGTCCTCTAGCCGCAGTCGCGAGCGGGAGTAGGCCGTGGCCAGGCGAGACCCCGCATGCATCCGCCGCGGCCTGGGCTGGGCCCTGCGCTGCCTATTTTTCTGTCTTTTGCCGACGGTGATCGGGTGTATCCCGGGATATGTACGTGTGTCAGTGAGCGCGGCTCAGGACATTAACGGAAAGCAGCCGGTGTACATGCTGGTGCGGACGCTGGAGCGCAAGGTCTATCTCGCCGAGACCTACGGCGAGGTGGCCAGCAAGCTGGTCGAGAGCGATGCCTCGGTGCTGCGCAAAGAGCTGCTGTTTCCCGGCCAGAGCCGCAGCCTGTACATCAAGAAGCCCAAAGGCCCGCTGGCGCTGTACTTCCTGTTTACCGCCCCCGGCGGCACCTGGCGCCTGTTCGTCGAGCCGGCGCTGCCGCTGCAGGTCAAAGCCGAGCTCAAAGGCAGCCGGCTGGTGCAGGACTCGACGCTGTTCTGAGGATCGGGCGCGGTGGCCGGCTGGCTGAGGGGAGGCTCGGCGAGGGGAAGCGGGGCGGCCCGGGCGGTAGGCGCGGGCTTGGCGATGCGGCGCTACTCGGCCGCGGGGACCCCGGGCATGGCCAGGGGGGCTGGCGCTTCGCTGCCCAGCTCGCTCGCCACGAGGGCCTCGATCAGCACGCGCAGCAGGCTGGCCGGGCGCAGGCGCAGCGCGGCCTGGGTGCTGGCTGGGGCTTCGCTGTTGTCGGCGTCCTTGTTCAGCAGCGCATCGGTGAGCACGGCGAGCGGCTGCTTGGGACTGGGGAACGACTTGAGCGCGATCGGCTGTCCCTCGGCAACACCGGCCGCCTGACGGGCCAAGCGCACCGCGACATCGAGGCCTCCTAGCTCATCGACCAGGCCCTGGTTCTTGGCCTCTTCGCCGGTCCAGATGCGGCCCTTGGCGATCTGCAGGACCTTTTCTTTGGGCAGCTTGCGGCCCTCGGCGACCTTGCTGGTGAAGTCGACGTAGACGCGATCCAGCCAGGCCTGGAAGCGCACCCACTCGTCGGGGGTGAACTCGCGATTGGTGCTCCACATGCCGGCGTGCTGACCGAAGGCGACGCGGTCGTGAGTGACCCCCAGGCGGTTGTCGACAAGCTCGCTGGTGATGAACTTGCCGCCCAGGACGCCGATCGAGCCGGTGATGGTGGCTGGCTGGGCGACGATCTTGTCGGC
>CAZVMD010000221.1:0-12142 GCA_964628555.1 uncultured Myxococcales bacterium
CCGCTGTCGATGTGGGCGGAGATGCCGATGTTTCGTATGCGAGAGAGGTCGGTAATCACTGCTTGTGCTCCGTCCGATTTTTTTAGAGTCGCAAGCAACTAACAAAGATCGTCTGAAAAAGCAAGCGAAAACCTTGTGCCACCGCCGCCGCAGCTCACTGCTTGCCCGGCTTGGCAGCGACGATCAAGAGGCACCAGTGAGCGCAGACCGGCCGCGCCGCCTCAGCCGCCAATGGGAGCGATTTCGCCGGGACAAGCTGGCGGCCAGACAGCGATACGCCACTACAGGTAGGTCCAGCAACCGCACTCGACGGCAGAGCCACAGCTCCCCCGCTGCGCTTGGCCGTATTCCGTGCTGGCCATCGCTCGGTGATTCCTGCGACACTGACGTAGTTCACCTACGACATGCAGAGTCCTTCCGGTCCCAGCGATGGTTCGCCGTCAGTAATCAACGACCGATTCGCGATTGAGCGCGAGGCGGGCCGCGGTGGCATGGGCGTCGTCTACAAGGCCATCGATCTGCGCAACGGTCAGACGGTGGCACTCAAGGTCCTGCGGCGCAGCGCCCATGCGAATCGCGAGCGCGAGCGGTTTGAGCGCGAGGCACAGGTGCTCTCGACGCTGCGGCACCCGGCCATTGTCTCGTACGTCGCCCACGGGCAGACGCCAGAGGGCAGCCACTTCTTAGCGATGGAGTGGGTCGATGGCTACCCATTGACCGAGCGGCTACGCCACGGCCCGCTAAACATCGGCGAGTCGCTCAGCCTGCTGCGCCTGATTGCCTCCGGGCTGTCAGAAGCCCACCGCCTGGGCATCATGCACCGCGACCTGAAGCCCAGTAACATCCTGCTGCGCAACGGCAAGCTCAGCGGCGCCACCATCCTGGACTTCGGCATCGCCCGCGGCGGCATCCTGCCGGTCGTCACACAGACCGGTGTAATAGTCGGCACGCCCGAGTACATGTCGCCGGAACAGGCCCGCGGGCGCCGCGATCTCACCCCAGCCAGCGACGTGTTCTCACTAGGCTGCCTGACCTTTGAGTGCCTGACTGGTCGGCCGCCCTTCGTCGCTGAGCAGATTGCCGGTGTGCTGGCCAAGATTCTCTTTGATCAGGCCCCCCCCCTCAGCTCGGTGCTGCCGGATGCTCCGGAAGCGCTCGAACAGCTACTTGCTGCGATGCTGGCGAAGGAGCCAAGCGAGCGCATCGCCGACGCAGGCTCCCTGGTCCTGCGGCTGGCCGCGCTGCGCCCACTGCAGGACGCGACGGCGGTCGCCAACACCGACGAGCTACGCCGCCAGGACAGCAACCTCACCGACGCCGAGCAGGTCTTGGTCGGGGTGATCATTGCCAACCAGCCGCAGATCATTCCCGATCAAGAGACGCTGGAGATCGACGCCAACGAGGTGGACTCGGCGCAGTGGAAGAGCGTTCAGAGCGCGATGATGCAGCTGGGTGGACGCCCAGAGTGGCTGGCCGATGGCTCGCTGGTCGTAACGGTGGCTGGGCGGCCTGGCGGCTTTGCGACCGACTTGGCCATGCAGTCTGGCCGCTGCGCGCTGGTCCTGCGCGACCTCCTGCCGCATGCCACTGTCGCCATGGCCATGGGGCGGGGGCAGATCAACCAGCCGCTGCCGGTCGGAGAAGGCATCGATCGCGCCCTGCGCTTACTCCGAATTGCCAACCCCACAGGTACGCTGGGCCGCCCGTCGGGCTCGCGCCAAGATGACGGCGTGCGCATCGATAGCGTCTCGGCTGGGCTGCTGCTGGGCCGCGCCGATCTCATTCACCGCAGCGATGGTGGAGCCCTGCTGTTGGCGCTGCAGCGCGAAGTCGATCCGACCCGCCCGCTGCTCGGTAAGGCCACCCCCTGCATCGGCCGCGAGCAGGATCTGCTCGGTCTAGAGCGAGCGCTGCAGGCGAGCGTCGACGAAAGCAGCGCCTGCGCGATCACCCTCACTGGCCCGCCTGGCATCGGCAAGTCGCGGCTGCGGCACGAGCTCTTGCGACGCCTGCGCAGCTCAGGCCTCAACCTGCGCTGCCTGTCGGCCACCTGCGACTCGCAGCGCTACGGTGCATCGTATGGCCTGCTTCGCCAGCTCCTCCGCACGGTGTTCGAGCTCTCGGAGACCGAGACGCCGGAAGAGCGCCGCACCAAGCTCCTGCGCCACCCGCTAAACCCGTGGACGCGGCGGGACAGCGAGTCGCTGCTGCCGTTCCTAGGCGAACTCTGCGGCGTCAGCTTCCCCGACGACGAAAACCCAGTGCTGCGAGCCGCCCGACGTGAGCCGCAGCAGATGAGCGAGCAGATCGTTCGGGCCTTCGTTGAGTTTCTAGGCAGCCTGACAGCGCAGCAGCCTCTTTTGCTCCTGCTCGACGATCTGCAGTGGTGCGACACCCTCAGTATCAAGCTCTTGGAACAGGCCCTGCGCACGCTGCATGATCGCCCGCTGGTACTGTTGGCGTTCGCCCGACCGGAGGTCGAGGAGCGCTTTCCCAATCTTTGGGCGGGCCTGGGACAGCGAATTCGCCTGGCCGGCCTCTCGCGCAAGGCCAGCGAGCGGCTGGTCTATCACACGCTCGGCACCAGCACACCCGCCGACGTGGTCGCACGCATCGTCAACGTTGCCGATGGCAATGTCCTGTTTCTTGAGGAGCTGATTCGCGCTGCCGCATCGCCGAGCGGGACGCCGCAGCCCGACACCATCCTGGCCATGCTGCAGTCGCGGATTGGCCGCCTGCAGCCTTTCCAGCGCCTGCTGCTGCGAGCGGCGTCGGTGCTGGGCCAAAGCTTCTCGCGCAGCGGCCTGCGCGCCCTGCTGGGGGCGTCGGCGGACTCGGTAGATCTCGACAATCAGATCGTCGCGCTCATCGATGTCGAGATGGTGGTGCGCCTGCCTAACAGCCGCTTCGCTGGCGAAAGCGAGTACGCGTTTCGTCACGCCCTCCTGCGCGATGCTGCCTATACCCTGCTGACCGATTCCGATCGGAGCCTGGGGCACCGTCTGGCGGCCCGCTATCTGGCCAGCCTGGCCGAGCGCGAGCAGAGCCGCAATACCCTGCGCGATGTCCGCCCCGATCCGCTGACCATTGCCGAGCACTTCCGACGAGGAGGTGATCTCGAAGTGGCGGTGCCCTACTACGTGCAAGCGGCCGAAGAGGCCTTCGCGCACTACGACCTGGCCGAGACGCAGCGCATCACCGAGCTGGCGCGTAGCTGCGGGGCGGGGGGCCAGCCGCTGGGCATGCTGCTCAGCCTGCAGTCCTGGGTGGCGCACTGGAATGGCCAGGGACATCGCGTGCTGGATATCGGCAGCGATGCGATCTCGCTCCTGGAGCGTGGCTCCAGCTGGTGGTGCAAGACGACCAGCCTCGTGGCGTCCTCGGCGGCAGCACTCGGGCGACGCGCAGATGCCAAGGTCCTGGCCCAGATCCTGCTCGATACCTCCCCCAGCGCGGGGGTTATGGACGCCTATCTCGAAGCGCTGGGACGAGCCCTGACGGTGTTCTCTGCCCGCCTAGAGCGCGAGTGGGCCAAGCGCCTCCTAAGCCGCATCCGCATCCTGCTGCCGCAGGTGACGCAGCGCGACGGCATCGGCGTGGGGATCGCGCTCCTTGCGGAGAGCCTGTATCTGCACGATCTCGCGCCGCAGCCGTGGCGCGAAGTGACGCTGCTGCAGGAAGCGCTGGCCATCTTCCAGGTCGCGCAAGAGCGACGGCTGCAGCTGTGGGCTCAGCAGTGTCTGGGCGAGGCCCTGTGCAATGCCGGGGCGCGCGACCAGGGCCTGACGCTGCTGCGGCAAGCGGCTCAGCGCGCGCATGCGCTATCGCTGCCGCTATTGGTCACCGATCTGCGCCTCACCTTGGCCGACGCCCTGCTGCAGAACCGCGAGCCGCAGCAGGCCAGCGAGGCCGAGGCTCTTGCCCAGGCGCTGCTCGATCACAACCCGATCGGCATCACGGTGAGCGACAGCACGCGCGGCCACTCACTGCTGATCCTGGCCGAGGTCAAGCTGCAGCGCGGCGACTTCTTGGCGGCCGAGGAGCAGGCGCACCAGGCCTATCCGCTGCTGGAAGGCTGGCCCCTGCAACAGATCGCGGCGCAGACGCTGATTGTCCGTGCGCTGCTGTCCGCTTCGCGCTACGCCGAGGCCTCGGTGCAAGCCGACGCGCTGCAGCACGTCATGGACAGCTGGGGCGGGGCCGGGCAGCCCGAGGTCGCAGCCCGCGTGGCGATTGCCGAGGCCTTTGAAGCCGACGGCGATGTCACCGGTGCCCGCCGTAGCCTGGACATCGCACTGCAGCTGATTCGTCGGGCCGCCGAGAGCTTTGCCGGTGAAGCCGAGCGCCAGCGATTCCTGCAAGAGGTGCCGCACAATGCGCTGGCCGCCGAGTTTTCGCTGGTCGTCCAGCAGCACGGTCGCAGCAGCGGCACCTTGGCCTAGGGTCAGCGCCCAGCCCGAGCGCGCAGCAGCGCAAGCTTGCGGCAGCAATTTGCTATAGTGCGCCGCAGATGGTCGCCTCCCCGTCGACAGCTGCGCCCTCCCCGGCCCGCCCCAGCCCGCTCCTTGAGCTGCACGGGCTGGGGTTTTCGTACGGCCGCAAGACCGTGCTGCAGGCGCTCGACGTGACGGTGGCGGCGGGGGAAGCGGTCTGCTTGCTCGGCGAAAACGGGGCCGGCAAATCGACGCTGCTCAAGCTCTGCGCCGGCCTGCTGCGCGCCAGCCGGGGGACCGTGCGCATCGACGGCGGTGAGCTGACCGGTCAGAGCCGGGCGGCCATTGCCCGCCGCGTGGCGTATCTGCCGCAGGAGTGTACGCACGTCTTTCCCTTCACCGCCCTTGAAGTGGTGCTGATGGGACGGTACGCACGCTCGCGCGCTCCCTTCGAGAGTGCCGAAGATCTGCGCGCCGCTGAGGAGGCGATGCAGGCGACCGATGTGGCCGCGCTGCGCGACCGCGCCTTCAATCAGCTCTCAGGTGGCGAACGCCGGCGCGTGCTCTTGGCCCAGGCTCTGGCCCAGGACACGCCGCTTGTGCTCTTGGACGAGCCGACGGCCGGGCTCGATCCCGCGCACGCGCTGGCGCTTGGTCAGGCCATCGCTGGCATCTGCGCCCGTGGCAAGGCTCTGCTGTTTGCCACCCATGACCTGAACCTCGCCAGCCGCTTTGCCGGCCGCGCCCTGCTGCTGCATAGCGGCGAGCTCCGCCTGCAGGGACCGACGCTCAGTGTGCTTGAGCAGGCCGGGCCGCTGCTCGGCGTCAAGCTGCACATTGGCTACCTACCGGGCGGAGTGCCCTACGTGGTTCCGACATGAGCGCCGGTCTTCCCAGCCTGGCCGCCGCTTCGGGGAGTGCCCGCTTCCGCCGCCTGCTCCTGCTCAGCGCCAGCCTGCTCTTGCTGGTCTTGGCGCTGGCGCCGCTCTTTGGCTCCTCGAACATTGATGTCCTTAGCATCTTCCGCGCCGAGGCAACGGGACAGGAATGGCACCAGACCGCCGCCGCGCGAGTGCTGTTGTACGGCCGAGTGCCGCGCGTGCTCGCCGCTGCGCTGGCCGGTGCCGGACTATCGGTGGCCGGCGTCGCATTCCAAGCCCTGCTGCGCAACCCACTGGCCGATCCGTTTACGCTCGGTGTGTCGTCCGGTAGCTCGCTGGGGGCGGTGCTGGCCATTCGCCTGGGCATTGAGTCCCTATCGCTGTGGGGGCATCCCCTGGGCGAGGTGGCGCTGTCTGGCTGCGCGCTACTTGGGGCAGTCGCGGTCGTCGCCCTGGTGTATGTCGTCGGCGAGAGAGGCAGCACCGGACCCGCAACCCTGCTGTTGGCCGGTGTCACGCTGGCCCTGCTAGCCGGAGCCCTGATCACCGCCGTCCTATATACCGCCGACTTCGCCGAGACCTATCGCATCGTCCGCTGGCAGATGGGGGATCTGGATGTGATGCGCTACGACCTGGTGCTGCGCATGGCCATCCCGGTGCTGCTTGCCCTCGGCTTGCTCTGGCCCTATGCCCGTGATCTGAATGCGCTTTCGGCGGGCAGCGATGCGGCGGCCGGACTAGGGGTCGATGTCTCGCGAGCCACGCGAGTGGTCTACGTCGCGGCCTCGCTAGCGGTCGCGGCCGTGGTGTCGGTGGCCGGTCCCATCGGCTTTGTCGGTCTGTTGGTCCCGCATACGCTGCGCGCGCTGGTCGGAGCCGATCATCGGCTGCTGCTGCCCGCCTCGGCGCTGTGCGGTGCCAGCTTCCTGGTGCTGTGCGACACGCTGGCCCAGGTCCTGTTCCGCCCCGCGGTGCTCCCGGTGGGTGTCCTGACGGCCAGCATCGGCGCCCCGTTCTTTGTCGCCCTGCTGCTGTCGCGCAGCCTGCGACGCCGCCTCTGGGGCTAGGCTCGACGCACGCTTTTTGCCGCGCTAGTCGCTGCTCGCCATCAGACGCAGCTGTTCTTCAAGCGCCGCGGTCTCCTCGCTCCAGTAGCGATAGCTCGTAAACTCAGGGAACGTGCGGGGAAAGATCGGGTCAGCCCAGCGACGAGCAATCCACGCCGAAAAGTGCAGCATGCGCAGAGCCCGCAGCGGCTCGATCAGCCGCAGCGAGGCCAGGTCAAACTGCCGCAGCTCGCGGTAGCCGGTCAGGAGCTCAGCCCGCTGCTCTTGTGCCTCGGTATCCCGGCCGCGCACGATCATCCAGACGTCCTGCACCGCCGGACCGCGCAGCATGTCGTCGAAGTCCAAAAACAGCGGCGCATCCTGGTGAAAAAGCAGGTTTCCGAGGTGACAGTCGCCGTGGATGCGCAGGCGCGGTAGCTCCGCCAGCGCGGGCGCGGTCTTGGCCAAGATGGCCCGAGCGGCCCGCTCGTAGCGCGAGCGCACCTGGATGTCGATGGCCTCCTGTTCCAGGAGCAGGGCCAGCGCCGGCTCGCCGAACTCCTCGACGGTCAGCTGCAGGCGATGCGGGGCTGCGGCGCTCTCGCCGACATTGTGGATGCGGGCCAGGAAGCGGCCCACCTGCCGCAGCAGGACCGGTGAGAGCTCCTGCAGGCTGCGACCGCGCACCTTGGGAAACAGCGCGAAGTAGATGCCCGAGGCGGTCTGAGCCAGCGTCGAGCCACTAGTCAGCGGCAGCGGCGCCACGGCCGGCACCTCGGCAGCCTGCAGATCGGCCAGAAAGCGGTGCTCATCGAGCAGCGCCGCCTGCCCCCAGCGACCGGGTCGATAGAACTTGCCGATGACGTGCCCGCCCTCCTCAAGCTCAACGTCGTAGACACGGTTTTCCATGCTGTTTAGGACCAGACAGCGGCCCGTCGCACGCGCGCCGCTGCCCAGCGCCGACTCAACGGCGTCGAGGACTGCTTCCGGGGTAAGCGTATAGAAAGATTCCATCTTCGGTCGGCACGCTAGCACGGCCCTGCTGCCTCAGGCGATTTCCCGTCGAGTCAACCGCAGATCCGGAGCGCCGCCCGTCCCGGCAATTCCTGCCAGAATCAAAGCATGAAGTACCCCGAGCGAAAGTCCGAGAGTGAGGCCCCGCCGCAGTCGCCCATCACCTTCCGCCCCTGCTCGAACGGGGAGTTTTCGCCCATCGCGGAGTCGGCTGCCGATCGACGCGCCGCCAGCCACTTCGCCCGCCTCGTCGAAGACAAGCACCGACGGCTGGGAATGTCACGGCGCGAGTTCGCCGAGAGCGCCTGTGGCGTGGCGGCGGCGCTCCTGACCATCAATGCGGTGTACGGCTGCAAGGGCGAGGCTGGCTACGACGTGTCACCCGACATGGCCGAGGATCTGGCCCACGCCTGCACCAGGCTGTCGGGCGATGAGTTCATCTTCGATGTCCAAGTCCACCCCCAGGAGCCGCTGCCGCGCTTTGTGGCGCCGCCTTTGCCGCTCAACGCCGAGAATCTGATCCGCATGATCTTCGTCGATAGCGACACCACGGTGGCGTGCATGTCGGGGGTCTACTATGCGCGGGGCAGTGGCCGCAGCAACCTCGACGCCAATCGGCTGCTGCAAGAGATCATCGACCGGCTCGCCGGACCGCGGCTTTTCTTCCACGCCAACGCCGATCCAACCGCCGGCGCCGCTGAGCTTGACTACATGGCCGAGGTTGCTGCCGCCTATCCGATCGCGGCCTGGAAGGTCTATCCCCACGTCGGTCCGTGGCGCCTCGATCGCGATGTCGGGCTGGCCTTCTTAGAGCGGGCGCGGCTGCTCGGTCAGAAGATCATCGCCGTCCATCGCGGCATCGGGCCCGGCATTGACTATGCCGCACCATCGTCGCCGATTGACCTGGCGAATGCGGCGCGGATGTTTCCCGATCTGGTGTTTCTGACCTATCACGCGGCCTGGGATCCGCTGGCCGATGAAGACCATCCCTTCGATCCCGCCGAGCCTAACCCGGTTGGTGTGGACCGCCTGATCAAGAGCCTGCGCGACAACGGCATCGGCCCGACGGGAAATGTCTATGCCGAGCTCGGCTCGACGTGGCGGAACCTGATGACGCAGCCGCGGCAGGCGGCGCATGTCCTAGGCAAGCTGCTCAAGCACTTGGGCGAAGACCGCATCGTCTGGGGCACAGACTCGGTGTTCACCGGATCGGCACAGGAACAGATCGTCGCCCTGCGCGCCTTTCAGATTCCGCAGTCGATGCAGGACCAGTACGGCTACCCGCCCATTACCGACGCGGCGCGGCGTAAGATCTTTGGGCTCAACGCGGCCCGCGTCTATGGCGTCGATCCAGCGGCGGTGCGCTGCCGCATCGCCGGCGACTTCGTGAACAACCTACGTCTGGCTCGCCGTGATGATCCGGCTGCGGTTCCGGTACCGCGCGAAAAGAGCCTGGGTCCGCGCACCCGCCGCGAATATCTGGCCTTCCTCGCTGGACAGCGCAGACGCTAGCGGCGGCTCTCCGGCCGCAGCCGGATGCTCTCACTGAATCTGCTGAAAAGGACGTCGACGTAGGCATAACCGGCCGCGGACTCCCACGAAAACAAGCTCGACGGGATCAAGCCGCAGGCGGCGCGCTCCCCTGCCCTCTTTGTCGCTGGCTGCTGGCTGTTCAGCCGGCCGTCGCGCGCAGTAAGATATCGCGCATGACGATCTGTTCGGTGCTGCGCAGCCTCGCACTTCTTGCATGGATTGCAGCCTGGAGCAGCCCGGCCTATGGCCAGACTCCGGTCGCGGCTCCTGCCCCGCCGCAAATTCCCCCTGTCGCTGCGCCGTCGAGCAGTGCTCCCGCCTCGCCCGCCGGCGCTGCGTCCGTGGTTCCGCCCGGCGGACCCGCTGCGAGCACGCCAGCTGCACCCGTCGTCAAAGGCCCACCGCTGCAGGTGCAGGTTGGCATTCTGCTGCTCAACGTCGGTCGCCTGGATACCAGCACCGGCACATACACGGTGGACTTCTACCTGACGATGCGCTGCGATCGGCCGTGTGATCCTGAGCCGTTCGAGCTCGCCAACGGCCGCATCACGTTCCAGCAGCTTCAGGAGCAGCTTCCCACCTTCAAGGCTTTCCGCATCCAGGCAGCGCTCTCGGTCGGCATGGATCTGCGGCGCTATCCCTTCGATCGCCACCAGCTAGGTCTGGTCATCGAAGACAGCAATCGCGACGCCAACTCGCTGGTCTATGTGGCCGATACAGCGCGCAGCACCATCGCCGCCGACCTGCAGGTCGCAGGCTGGGAGCTGTCGCCAGGCATCCAGACCCGCGTCGAGCCGCACTACTACTCGATCTTCAATCAGACGTATTCCCACTACGTGGCCAGCGTCGAGATTCGTCGGCCGCTCTTGGCCTCGCTGGTCAAGGGGCTGATGCCGGCCATCATCATGACGCTCTGCGGGCTGATCAGCCTGCTTATGAGCTCCGACAAGTTCAACCAGCGCCTCAGCCTCTCGACATCGTCGCTGCTCGGTACCGTCATCTATCACCTGACGATGACCTCGGCGATCCCTCCGGTCGCTTATCTGACGTTTGCTGACCGCTTCATGATCGGCAACTACTCCTGTCTGCTTCTGACGGTCGTGACGACGATGCTGCTCATGCACTTTATCGATCGCAACGACACCGCCCGCACCGAGTTCGTTCGCAAGTGGGCCCTGCGCACCGTGCCACCGCTGTGGGCCTCCCTGCAGATCCTCAACCTGCTTCAGCTGTAGAAAGCGCCCGCCTGCTTGGGAACCAGTGCAGGAACAGGTCTAGCGAAAGGGATCGCCGCCAGCGGACAAGAACGCCGCGACAGCACTGCCCTTTTTCGATCCGGATTATTGAGGACCGGCCCGCCTACCGAGGGGCTATGCTCCGATCGGACTGTGAAGCGCAAAAAGAGGCTCGTCACAAAAGCCCGCCCAAGACCCGTGCGCGTCGCGCTCCAGCGCGTCGAGATCAAGACTGGGCATGATGGGCTTCTGCGCGGCAAGCCCGAGCCGGTCATCCTGCTTGCGGCCTACGCCATCAGCTGTCCAGCCGCACCGGCACCAGCGACAGCGGGCACGGCGATTTTTCTCGGTGAGGCGATGGCGCGGCTGCGCCCCAGCACGCCGTTTCCCAGCCAGGTCGCACCGCTTGCCGACGTGGCGATCGCCGTCGATCTGCGGCAGGTCGACGCGCCCGCTGAGACCGGCTACCTGCTGATCCTGGCCTTGGCTTTGGAAGAAGACTCCAGCGTGGATGTGCAGCGGATCTACAAGCAGCTGACATCCCCGCAGTCGCTATTTCTATGGGACGGCGCAGCCAACATTCCACTGCCGATCCCGCTGGCCGGTGCGGCGCAGTGGATGAAGCAAGACACCGTGGGCATCTACACCGTTCACCTGATGAACGGCGCGGCTGACGTCGCAGAGCAGTGCCGCGGCGACAACTTCATCGCTGCGCAGGGGGTGGTCGCCAAGCTGCAGACCGGGCCGCTAGCGTGCCGGCTGCAGTTCGCGTCGGCCGATCGCCGCAACGACTGGGTGGCGTGGCTCCAGCTAGAGTGCTGATGCCCGCTCCGCCGCCCCGCGCGTCTACAGCAGCGCCAGCCCGCGCTCGCGCACCGCTTGCCAGGTTGGTGACTGCAGGAACTCTTTGAACGAGGTGTGGTCGCTGTGCGCCTGCGTGTACACATCCCAGGACGACTCTAGCTCGCTCAGTGTCGTCGCTGAGGCCGCGCGTGCGCTGGTGCGTTCCAGCGCCGCCAGCAGCCACTGCGCCCACGACAGCGGCATCTCCAGCCGGTGACTGCCGCGGGCATCCTGCACCAAGAGCTCG
This sequence comes from uncultured Myxococcales bacterium, assembly GCA_964628555.1. Taxonomy (GTDB): domain Bacteria; phylum Myxococcota_A; class Polyangia; order Palsa-1104; family JAEUJZ01; genus JAEUJZ01. The sequence goes on from CAZVMD010000221.1 coordinate 11,233, forward strand.
CCCTGGGCCGGCTTGCCGTTGGCCGGGGTCGTCAGACGCACCTGCGGCGAGGTTCCCAGCCACAGCACGCGCCGATCGCGCTGCGTCGGATCCAGCATTGGCACCGCCAAGCGCTCTGACTCGTGCGTGCTCAGCGTCTTGCCGATCCAGTCACGATCGATGCTCACCGCCGGCACCGCAAAGTCGAACCAGCCCTCGACCGGCGTGTCGTGATGAAAGCCCAGCGCGAAGAACTTGAGCGCCGACATCAGCCCTTGCTCATACTTGCCGTGCTCGGCCCCCGTTGGATCAAGGTGCGGGATGATCTGCTCGACAAACGCCCCGCTCGGCATGGGCAAGAGCTGAATCTTGTACTCCTCGGGATGACGTCCAATCGGACTATGTGGCGTCACACCGAAGCGCGCCCACGAGGCCGAGCTGAGCAGTCCGTACTTGAACAGCTGCCGCACGACGTCCAAGGCATCGATCGTCTCCTGCGCCGTCTGCGTCGGGAAGCCGTACATGATGTAGCCGTGCACCTTGATGCCGGCGTCCTTGAAGTTCTTCGCCACCTTGGCCACCTGCTCGACCGTGGTGCCCTTCTTCATCAGAGCCAGCAGCCGATCCGAGGCCACCTCTAGCCCGCCAAACACCGCGATCAGCCCCGACGCGGCAAGCAGCTTGCACAGCTCTGGCGTGTAGGCCTTATCGAAGCGCAGCATGCCGTGCCAGGTGATGTGCAGATCGCGCCGCAAGAGCTCCAGCGCAAACTCGCGCATCACCTTGGGCGGCATCGCCTCATCGACAAAGTGAAACCCCGTCTGCCCGGTCTGCGCGATGACCTCCTCCACCTTGTCCACCAAGTTCTGCGCCGTCGTCGCGTCATAGTCCCCGACATAGCTCAAGTGGATGTCGCAGAAGCTGCACTTCT
>CAZVMD010000222.1:0-12092 GCA_964628555.1 uncultured Myxococcales bacterium
CCGGGCTCGACCCAGCCGCCGGGGCTGCGCATATGGGCCACGCTGAGCGCCGTCGCGCCGCTGTTCACCCGGCCGATGTATTCGTCGATGAGCTTGGGCTTATTGCCAGCCGCCTGGATGCGCGTCGGCTGCGGGATCAGAACCGGCATCGTCGGAGTCTCCTCGGTGATGGGGGAAGCGGAGCGCGCGGGCCAAGCGGGCTTGAGCGGCTGGGTGGGCGAGCTTGCCGTCGCTAAGCTCGTCGGAGCTAAGACAAACCCTGGACAGCCACCGCCCGCGGCATATTTCGCACGTCCGAGGGCTGTTGCCTTAACATAAACGGCAAGATCTTGGCGACAGGAAGGCAACCATGCTGAGCAGCCCCAAGGGTGGGCTGTTTGCCGGACGCTTCGAGCTTGAGCACGAAGCCGGCAGCGGCGGCACCGGCGCGGTATATGCAGCCCGCGATCACTTCAGCGGCGAGCGCGTCGCGCTGAAGATCCTCCACTCGACGGGCGCATCGCACCAGGAAGCAGAGCGCTTCTCGCGCGAAGCGCAGCTTCTGGCCGAGCTCTGTCATCCAGGCATCGTCTCGTACGTCGCACACGGCACCACCGCCGATGGCCAGTGCTATCTGGCGATGGAGTGGCTGGCCGGCGAGGACCTGGCCCACCTGCTGTCGCGCGGCCCGCTGTCGGTGCGCGACACCTGGCTGATTGCCCGGCGGGTTGCCGAGGCGCTGCAGGTGGCCCACCGCCGCCACGTCGTGCACCGCGATCTGAAGCCGACCAACCTGTTTGTCGTCGATGGCCAGATCGACAAGCTAAAGATCCTCGACTTCGGCATCGCCCGGCGGGCGCTGACCATGGCGGCGGTCACGCGCAGCGGCATGCTGGTGGGCACCCCGGCCTACATGGCGCCTGAGCAGGCGCATGGCACGCGGCAGATCACACCGGCCACCGATATCTTCTCGCTGGGCTGCGTGCTGTTCGAGTGCCTCACCGGCCGACCGCCGTTTATCGCCGATCACGTCGCGGCAGTGCTGGCCCGCGTACTGTTCGACGAGCCGCCGCCGCTGCAGAGCATCCGGCCCGATGCCCCAGCGGCCCTCGACTCGCTCCTGCAGCGCATGCTGCACAAGGATCCGGCCCAGCGCATCACCGACGCCAGCGCGCTTCTTTCCGAGCTTGCGCAGCTAGAGCCGCAGCTCAACTCGGTGGGTGCTGAGACCACGCTGCCGCAGCCGACGACCTCGGTGCTGTCGTCGCGAGCCGACAGTGATCAGGTCCTGGTCAACGTCGTCTTGGCCGCCCCTAAGCCGTCGAGCAGCGAGGGCCAGCAGGGCTGGCAGACACTGACCCTGCGCCAGTCCGAGCTACTTTCTCCCAAGCGCGATCCGCACAACACGCTGCGCGCTGCGCTGCAGGATCTCGGCGTCAATGCCGAGTGGCTGCTCGACGGATCGCTGGTGGTGACGCTGGCAGCGCACGGCTACGCCACCGACCAAGTGGCGCGGGCGGCGCAGGTGGCGCTGTCGATCAAGCAGCACTGGCCCGACGCGCAGGTGGTGCTGACGACGGGTCTGGGTGCGGCGCGACACAACATGCTCCTGGGCAACGCGGTCGAGAGCGCGGCTCGCCTGCTGCGCAGTCGCGAAGGATCTGACGATCGCGTCCACGCAAGCCCACGCACCACGACCAGCCCCAACCTCGTCGCCAAGTCCAGCGGCAAGACAAGCGGCTCGCACAGCGGGGTGTGGGTCGATGACCTCAGCGCCCGGCTGCTCGACCGCTACTACCAGCTGATCAATACGGCCGGTGGCGTGCTGCTGACCACGGCGCAGCAGAGCCTCGACGATACCCGGCTCCTGCTCGGCAAGGCGACGGCCTGCGTCGGTCGTGAGCAGGAGCTGAGCACGCTCGACATCGTGCTTAACACCTGCATCGATGAGTCGAGCGCCAAGCTGGTCTTGGTCACCGGGCCGGCCGGCTTTGGCAAGTCCCGCCTGCGCCACGAATTTCTGCGCCGCATCGCCGCCCGCGGCAGCGAGATCACCGTCATCTACGGTCGCGCCGAGATGGTCAGCAAGGGCTCGGCCTTCGCCGTGCTGAGCCAGGCCCTACGCCGCCTGTGTGACATCCCGAGCGAGGGGAGCAGCGAGGAGCAGCAGGCGGCCCTGAGCGCGCGCATCGGCAAAAACCTGCGCGGCTCCGCCAGCGACCGCCGCCGCGTCGTCGAGTTCTTGGGCGAGATGTGCGGCGTCCCCTTCCCTTGCGAGGCCAGCGAGCTCCTGCAGGCGGCGCGCAACGACCCCAAGATCATGAAAGAGCGGGTGCAGCGCGCCTTCCTCGACTTCATCGGGGCAGAGTGTGCGGCGGCGCCGCTGGTCCTTGTCATCGAAGATCTGCACTGGGGCGACGCGCTGACGGTGGGCCTGATGGAGATGACGCTGCGTCAGCACGCCGATCAGCCGCTCCTTATGATCAGCCTGGCGCGGCCGGAAGTGCATGAGCTGTTCCCGCGCCTGGCCAAGGTCTTCGGCTCGCAAGAGCTGGTGCTCAAGGGCTTGAGCAAGAAAGCCAGCGAGCGCTTGGTGCAGCAGGTGCTGGGCAAGCATGTGGCGCCGATGCTGGTCGACACGCTGCTGCGGCTGGCCGATGGCAATCCGCTGTTTCTAGAGGAGCTGATTCGCTCTGCCGCCGAGCCTGTCGCCGAGCTGCCAGCGGGTCGTGAGCCGCCGAGCAGCGATGCCGCGCGCTCGGGGCAGCACCGCCCGTACACCGTCCTGGCCATGCTGCAGGCTCGCCTGTCGCAGCTCGATCCGGCGGCGCGGCGCGTGCTGCGAGCCGCCAGCATCTTCGGCCAGACCTTCTGGCGCGGCGGTGTCGTGCGACTGCTCGGCGCCGAGGCCGATGGACTCGACCGCTGGATCGATCACTTGGTGGCGCTGGAGCATGTCGAGCGCCATCGCGAGAGCCGCCTGGGCAAAGAGCCGCAGCTAGCCTTCCGCCACTCGCTGCTGCGCGAGGCGGTATACAGCCTGCTTACTGACTTTGATCGTCGGGCCGGGCACCTGGCCGCTGCCCACTTCCTGCAGGAGGCCGGCGAGAAAGCCTGGCAGATCGTGGCCGAGCACTTCTCGCTGGGCGGCGATCAGCAGCGGGCCGCCGAGAACTATCTGCTGGCCGCCGAGCAGGCCTATCGCCAGTTCGACACCGACGGCATGCTGCGCTTTGCCGATCTGGGCAGCGCCTGCGGGAGCGATCCGCAGACGCGGGGCACGCTGCACGCCATCTTGTGCATTGCCTACGCCGCCCGCCTAGAGCCGGCCGAAGCGCTCCTCACCGGCGAGATCGCGATTGCCAACCTACCGCTCGGCAGCCTGTGGTGGTGCCGGACCATGGGGCAGCTGTTCGTCCTTCCACTCGGCGACAGCGGAGCCGAGACCCATGCCGCGCGCATGACCCGGCTGATCGAGCTCTTCGCCCGCGCTCGCCCGGCTCCCGAGGCGCTGACTGCCTATGCGGCCGCCGCGGCCTACCTGATCGCCTATACGGCTCACCTCTCGGACCGCGATCATGCCTTTGCGTTTCTGATCTTCCTCGAACAGCTGGCCGAGCCGCTGCGCGGTCAGGACCTGCTGCTGCACGGCTGGACAGCGTATGCGCAGGCCGCGTTCTGCCACACGCTAGAGGGCGATCCGGCCCTGGCCGAGCAGCACGGCAAGCAGGCGGTCGAGGCCTTCGAGCGGGCGCAGGCGCAGCAGGCGCTCATCAAGGCCCATCTGCTGCACGCCGGCACCCTGCTGGCTCTCGGCAATGCCGCAGATGCCGAGACTGAGCTGCGGCACGCGCTGACTCTGGCGCAGCAGCAGCGCGATCTGTCGCTGACCAGCCTGTGCCAGGTCGAGCTCGCCACCGTCTTGTCTAGCCGCAGCGATCCGGGCGCCTGGCAGGAGGCCGCGGATCTCAGCGAGCGCACCATCGGTCCGGCCGACCAAAGCGGGCTGGCCATCCCAGCCAGTCAGCCGCTGGAGAGCACGCCACGCCCGCTGCTCGTCGCCTCCCGCGATCCGCTGATTCGCGGCATCGCGCACGCGGCTCTGGCCCGGGTGCAGCTCCGACGCGGACAGCCTGGCCAGGCGATCGCCACCTGCGAGTCCGCGCAGCAGCCGGAAAACTCGCTGCCGCTTTACCGCATGGCCACGCAAGCCACGCACATCGAGGCTCGGCTGGCGAGTGGGCAGGGGCCGGCGGCGATCCAGATCGCCGTCGAAGCGCTGCGCCAGCTCGATGAGCTCGGTGGCGCCGGCTGGCCCGAGGTGCCGCTGCGCCTAGCCGCCGCGTCGGCCTACGCCCAGGCCGGCGAGGTCGAGGAAGCCCGCCGCCAGCTGACCGCCGCCGAAGAGCAGACCGAGAGCCGCGCCTCTCGCATCAGCGATCCCAAGAGCCGCCTGCGCTACCTGAGCCAAGCGGACCACCAACAACGTATGCAAGCCCTAGCCACGACGCTGGGCATGCTGCAGGAGCACTCGCGATGACGCCCAAGACCCTAGATGCCCGGGGCAAGTCCTGCCCGATGCCGATTGTCGCCTTGGCCAAAGAAGCCCGCAGCCTGCAAAAGTCGCAGGAGCTAGTGGTGCTGTCGGATGACGATGCCTTTCCGGCCGATGTCAGCTCCTGGTGCAGCAAGACCGGGAACAAGCTCCTGTCCGTCGAGAAAGTAGAAAACTATCACCGCGCACTGATTCGCAAGGAGGCGTAGTCGTGAGTCAAACCGAGGCCTCCACCGAGGTCGCTGCGCTGCAGCAACAGATCGCCGAGCTGCAGGCGCGACTGTCGCGCATCGAGTCCCAAAACCCGCTCGCCGCGGCGCTGCCGATGGCGCCAAGCGGCACCGCCACCCCGGGCAAGGGCCAGGTCGATCGCCTGTCGATGGTCGTGTTCTCCGGCACGCTGGATCACACCATCGCTGCCTTTACCATCGCCACCGCCGCCGCTGCCTCGGGGATGGAAGTCGAGATGTTCTTTACCTTCTGGGGCTTCGCCGCCCTGCGCGATCCGAAAAAGAGCGCAGCCGGCAAGAGCCTGATCGGCCGCATGTTCGGCTGGATGCTGCCGCGCGGCACCAAGAAGCTGCCCCTGTCGCAGTGGAACATGAGCGGGGCCGGCGCCAGCATGATCCGCAGCATCATGAAGTCGCGCAAAGTCGCCTCGGTGGAAGAGCTCATGGAGGCCGCCTCCGAGCTTGGCGTCACCATCTTTGCCTGCGAGATGTCGATGGGCCTGATGGGCATCGCCAAGGAAGAGATCATCGACTACCCGACGCTAAAGATCTGCGGCGCCGCGACCTTTATCGAGCGCGCCTCGGCCGGCAAGGTCACCCTCTTTATCTAGCTGCCGCATGTAGCTGCCGCCCCCTCCTCGCTGCTCCTGCTCCGCTGCGCCGCCTCTCTGCAACCCGTCCCCCGCCGATCGGCCGCGACCGCTGCCGTCGGCTCTGCCCGCCGCGCCGCATTCCTATCTACCCCGCTTAAGCGATATCAGCGCCGGCATCGCCTGACCGGGGGGAAGCGCGGCCCGGTTCACAGCGGAATCGTCGGATCGATCACGCGCATCTGGCCACCGCTGCCGACGATCCAGACGTTCTGCTCATCCGCCGCCCAGATATCGCGATATACGATCTTGGACAATTCGATTGATTTGCCATTCCCCCCCCTCTCATCAACGGCTCTATTTCTCACCTGTAGCCACCTCCAAACTTTCCCATTAAAAAACAGCACTGTAGCTTTATCGCCAACCATCCAGACAATGGGTTTCTCTGAATTTTCTTTCTTCATACTCAAAGATGAGTATAAGGTAACATCCGCCAGTGACGATTCATTATTGCGCGATTTAATTATATCATTCTTAGGTATTGCTTCCAAATTGCGCTCCGTAAGCGAACATACAGATCCCTCATTCCCAGCAGCCCAGCATTGTGTCGATTCGGTATCGATGCATGTGACTGTATTCAGCGTTTTCGTAGTTACCATAGCTTCGCTTTTGTCTTCTAAAGTAAATGGATCTACCGATCTCTTTATTACAATTCCCAATTCTCCAACTATCACAGCTCGCCTATTCTTCCTACCAAGCCATAGCCCATTCATGCTCTTATTTTTTACATCTATCTTCATATTCTCGTCTAAGATATTCGGCCACCGCGAACCGTCATAGTGCAGTAACGCTCCTTTTTTATCAATTGATCCGGTAATATTAATTTTGTCATTATTAGAATCAACATCATATCCTGCTGCAATTTTCTTCAGATCGAGATCTCCCATCACATTATTCCATGGCCATAGGCCTTTTCCCCGCGATGTAACTTCCTTCCGATAGACACCTTTCTGACTAATCGCCCATACGAAGTTCTTACCACCTTCTTTTCCTATCACAAGGCTTCGAAGCCTGACTTCATTATCGTCCAAATTAGATTGATTCAGAACAGGCACTCTATTCTGATTAAGAGAATCTGATTGGTGTTCTGATTTGAGTAGCTCAAATAATCCAGGATGGTCGCCGCCTACCGCCCAAATTCGATATGGCGCGTTCTTGTCGGACTGTTCTGTGTCGCGCACCCCAGTGACGGCAATATAATTACCATTGAAAGACACCTCAGAGATAACTTTTGTATTGCACCAACCAAGATAGCAGTCACAGCGCGCGGGCCACGGGATAAAGCATTCCGTGGAGTCCCGCAGTTGCACATCAGTCACAGATCCCGTTGAAGTGATATCAACGCCACTCTTTGTGGCACATTTCAATTTGCAGTTGTTGCTATCGATCTTGGAGACCGAAACGTCGAGAACACCCTCGCCATTATCAAGCATAACAACTAACTCAGTTCCTGAGTGTTCATTGGCATCCATGATGAAGTCAGTTTCGCTGAAGGTGCCGCTGTTTTCGGCCGTTCTTCGCAGATAGACCTGCAGCCGGTCCTGCGGGGACCATGTGTTGTCTAGCTGGATGCGAACCGCATGGGGGGGGCTGCAGGCCGAGAGAATGGCGCAGGTCGTTGCAAAGAAGCAGACGAGGAGAGAGGGCGTCATGGTGGAGGGCTCTCTTTCTTTGACAGGCGCTAATTCCATTCGGGGTGAAAAGCGCCGCTGATTGGCAGATAGGGCGGGACCACGGCTGCAACGACAATCGCGGTGACGACCGCCGCCATGCCGCCCCCTAGCGCCCCCCAGAACAGCGGCCGGCGATAGAGCGCGATCTTGGCTGGAGCGGGAAGCCCAGCGACGCCGTCGGGACGCGGCACGTCTTGCGGCAACCAGAGCCTGGTCAGCGGAGGCTCACTGGCCGAGGTCCCGGTTAGCGAGCGCCGCGTCGGCGGGCAGGGTCCCAGCTTGCAGCCCGCGGCTGGCGCAGTGCCTTGCTCCACCGACGGCTGAGTTGACGATGGGGTCCCCGAGTCAGGACCCGAGGGGCGTCCTGGCTTGGCGGTCGCCCCGGGTGCCCTGGTCGCGGCGGGAGGAGAGCCGTAGATGATGGTGATCGGCCCGCGGTTGCCGATCAGGACGGGTGACTTGGCGCCGGCGGTGCTGACGGCCACGGGTCCTGCTGCCTGGGCGGTACTGCGCAGCGTCGGGGCGGCAGCGGGCTCCGGTCTCTGAGGCGGGCTGGCTGCACGCCCGGCCGCGCCGTCCCGTGTCGGCCACAGCGACGGCTGAAGTCGCCCGGCAAGCAGCCCCATCGGGAGGCCAAGGCCCACCGCCAGCCACAGCACGACGCGTCGGTGCGACCGCTGCACTGACCGGCTGGGTGCTGCCGTGGCACCCAGCTCACCGGCGGTAGGCGCATCCAGGTAGGCCGGCGTGTCCACCAGGCCAAGGGCTGCGGCCTCCTCGTGGGTAGGGTGCATGGCGCAGTCCCCCTGGCAGCTGGCGAGCTCTCGCGGGAAAGCCGCCCGCAGCGCGTGCCACACGGCGGCCACGCCGTGACGTTGCAAAAGTACGTTCATGCGCGCACTGCGCAGCATGGCCGGCGAGGTCTCGCGCTGAACGTCCGCGAAGCGGTCGATCAGGAACGCCTCGAAATCGGCATTGGTCGGGAGAAGCTTAAAGCACAGCCGGCGCAGTTCGTTCGCTGACATGGCTGTGAGTATACGCGTTGAAAACGCAAAAACTGACAATTAGTCCGATAATAAATTGAATCATTGTCAGAAATTTGATTAATCATTGAGCCACTCAATGAATGGATTATTTTCTAATAATAGATAATTATTATGGATTATATATCACACAATATACATGCAAAATTCGCAGTCCAACGAAAGGCCCAAGGGGCTGTGCCGCTATGTCCTGAGCGCCCCGCTCAGCTCTGGCTGGCCTTTGCTGCGGCGGTGGCTTCGGCTTCTTCGTCGGGGGGGAAGCAGAACTGGGCGAAGGAGGCGACGAGGGGGGCGGGGTCGTGGGTCGCGAGCGTGAGGCGGGCGCGGCGGGCCGGCGTGTAGCCTTGGCCGTTTTCGGGGGCGGCGACGGCGGCGAGCAGCACCAGGCTGAGGTAGCGCAGCGCCGGGTCGCTCTGCTGCCACAGCCGGTCGACCAGCCCGTCGAGGTCGGCGATCGGCAGGCGGGGGATGGGCAGCGTGCGCAGCGTCTCGCCAGCGGTGGCCAAGGCCAGGCTGTGCAGAAGACCACGCTCGGCGACTTGGCGCAGCAGCGCCAGGCAGCGCTCGCCGTCGAGCGGCTGGCTGTAGCGACCGAGGCCGAGCCGCAGATAGAGCGGCACCGCCAGATCGTCGGTGGCCAGCCCAGCGAGCAGCGCATCGGCAAACAGCCGCAGCACGGCCTGCGAGGTCACCGCCTGGTCCGCAAGCTGGGCCGTAAGCTGCGCCCCCGCCAGGGACAGCGCGCGACGATTTTGCCGCAGTGCCACGAGCGCGGGCTGCACCACGCCGATATCGGCCTCAGTCGCTCGCGCATAGCTGGCCTGCCACGCGGCCTGAGTCTCGTCGGCGTAGCGCGAGTCTAGGCGAGCCAGGCAGGCGCGCAGGAACAGGCGCTCGACATCTTTGATCGGCAGGCCCGGCGCCCGCCGCAGCAGGTCGAGCCGCGCCTCGGGCTCGGGGCGCGAAAGGACCAGGCTCAGCACCTGCGACAGCAGGCGATCGACCTCCAGCGTCAGGCGATCGGCGGGGATGTCGCCGACGCGGCTGGCCAGGACCCAGTCGGCACCGGTGGCGGCGGCGCGGTATAGCTGCCAGGTCGGCTCGCGCTCCAGGTGATCCCACAGCGCGCGCAAGAGCGCGATGCGGATATCGCGATGCAGGCTCGGCGCATCGAGCGCGATCAAGGCCGCATAGGCCGCCTCGGAGCGCAGCTCGCCGAGCAGGCGCACGACTTCTTTGGCCACCGTGACCTTGACCAGCGGCACCTTGCGCAACAGCGGCAGCGCCGCGTCGGGCGGCATCTCTAGCACGGCGCGGCGCAGGGCATAGATGGCGTAGCGGGCCCGCGCATCGTCGAGGCACAAAAGGAGCCGTGGCACCCCCTGCCCGGCATCACAGCGCCCGAGCACGCGCACGGCTTTTTCCAGCACCGCCGGCCGCCGATCCTCGGTGAGCTGCAGCAAGGTCGTGGGGGCGATAAAGCCCAGGTTTGGCAAGCGGCACAGAGCCCAGAAGACCGACGGCGTGTCGCGATCCTGATCGCCGCACAGCGAGCGAATCTGGCCGGAAAACAGCTCCTGCTGGGCTGGCGTCCAGCGGAAGAAGCCGTCTTCATAGGGCAGCAGCCAGCGCGTCTTTCCCGTCGCAAAGCGGCCGGTGATGACCTCGCTGCCGAGAAACGGGTTTAGCAGATCGGTCCTGCGGACATGGACAAAGTCACAGACCGCGGGCACGGCGATGAAGCTCTTGTCGCTGGCCAGGCAGGTCGGCACGATGCGGGCAAAGTCGGCCGGCGCGCGCAGGGCCAGCGCCGACAGCAGGGCCGAGGCCTGATGGGGATTGGTGCTGCGATCGATGGCCAGCTCCAGCGCGGTGACCAGGCTGGCCGGCACCTCGCCGCGCAGCAGCGAGCGCACCAGCGAGCCCAGCGAGGCGTCCCACTTCTGGCTCAGCCAGCGCGTCGCCAGATCGTCGGCCACGGTCAGGAAGCGCGGCCGCTGATGCTTGGCCAGCAGCATGGCCAGAGACAGGGCATGGCTGGCGTTGACGGTGCTGCGCAGCACGCGCAGGACGACATCGATCAGGCCCGGCACCAGATCGAGGCGCTCGGCCAGGCTCTGCACCAGGTTCACCAGATGCCCCTCGCGCTCGCGCAGGGCCCAGGCCTTGGCGACCTCTAAGAGGTGCGGCGCGACGGCGCGCAGATCGTCGGCGGTCAGCTGATCGCCCAGCCGAGGCGCGTAGAGCGTGCCGCGCTCTTTGATCAGCGTCGCCAGCCACTTGCCACCCCAGGCTCCGTCGAGCCGAAACAGCCGCACGACCAGCTGCTCGGCGGCCTGGGCGGTGGTGTGCGAGAGATCGGCGGCATCCAGCGCATCGCGCAGGATCTGCCCCACATCGCCGAGGTTTGCAGCCGACCAGGCCCAGCGCGGCCAGGCGACCAGCGCCTGCAGCAGCGCCAGACGCACCGGGTCTTGTTCGTTCTTGCGCGCCTTGACCAGGCGCAGCGCCTCGACCACCAGCGGGGCGCGCCGCTCGGCTTCTTTGGTATGACCGGCCAGGGTCAAAAGCACGGCGACGGCTCGGCCGCGCACATCGCCCTCGGGATGGCCGATGTAGGGCTTGAGCTCTTGCTGCGCTTCGTCCCAGGGCAGGAAGCGGGCATAGCCAAGGCGCTGCTGCGGCCGCGTGGCCAGCGCCGTGACCCGCTTGAGGTGACGACGGCCCTCGCGCTCGGCCAGCCCAGCCGGCAGCCGGGCGACGACATCCAGGGCAATGACACCGTCGGCATCTTGGGCAGCAGGCGACCAGCGCGCGTAGGCATCATCCAGGACAGCCGCTGTACCCAGCTCGGGATCGAGCTCCAGCTGACGCAGCAGCGCCGCGCCCCAGCTGGGCTGCTGCTTGACGCTGTCGAGCCACGCGTAAAGGACCGCCCGCTTGCCCGACGGCGACAGGAAGCGAAACCAGGTCTGCGGCTCGCCCAGGGCGTGGCAGTCATGCCGCAACAGCGACGCGATCGCCTCGCCGGGCAGGGTGCGTGCCGCCCTCTCGAAGACGCTGGCTGGCAGCGGCACGCGATGACGCACCGCTACCTCGACAGCCAGGCCGGGCTGCCGCCGCGCCAGCTTGGCCCAGACGCTGCTGCTAGGCACCTGCCCGCGCTGCAGATAGGCATCGATCAGCGACAGCGCAGCGACCGGCTCGCGCACACACAGCCGCGGCAGCGAGCGCTCGACCAGCCAGCTAAGCGGCGCCTCGGGCTTGCCCTGGCCAGCGCCTAGCTCGCGCAGCAGGTGCTGCAGCAGGACCTGCGGGGCGCGCGACAAGAGCCCGTCCCAGAAGATCACGCTCGGTCGGCGCAGCGCTGCGGCCAGATGACGCTCGATGGCGGGACGCGAGCCATAGGGCACGCAGTCAGCGATGCGGGTATCGCCAGGCTGCTGCGCCAGCCAGTCCAGGAAGGCGTCGATCGCCGCCAGCCGCCGGGCGGTCCACAGGCGGGCCAACAGCGGCAGATGCTGGCGCACATACCATGTCGTCTGCAGCGCCTGCGTCGCCTGGGCATCGTCACAGCACAGCGCGACGAGCTTGCGCGCTCCACCGCGCAGCAGGCGCGAGGGATCCGACAGCAGCGCCAGCACGCGGGCCCCATCGCGGCTGCCATAGCAGCTCTTGAGGACCAGGCGACGAGCGTAGGCCCCGGCATCCCCCTCGGTGGCCCAGAGCTGGTCGAGCAGCCCCTTGACCGCCGAATCGGTCTTCGCCGCTCGCCCGAGTGCGACCATGCGCTGCGTGCGCTCGGGATGCGCCAGGTCCTGCAGCTCTTGCATAAGTCCCGCCCCCTGCTTCCGTCGCGCCGCCCCCCGTATCGAGTCCAAAAGGCCGTCAAAAATCGCCATGGTCCTGGCATCGTATCATCGTCGGCCTGCCCTGCTGGGCAGCAGGAACCGGGTGCTTAG
>CAZVMD010000223.1:0-12028 GCA_964628555.1 uncultured Myxococcales bacterium
GTCGAGTCGCGCGGGAACGCGTAGCTGATCAGCGTCACGTCCGGGTTCATCCACATGGCGGGCGTCAGGTCGTCGCCGACGAAAAAGAGCCGGTAATTGCGCCACTGGTTCTTCGGGACGATGCCCTCGAGCACCTCGTCGCGCACGCGCGTGGCGTCCGTGTCCGGGTCGGCCAGCGCCGACAGCGAGTACTGGAACGCGGGCACCGACACGCGCATCGGCACGCCCATGCTGTACCCCGAAAAGTACGAGTCGCCGCCGTTGTGCGACCGCCGCCGGCCGCCCTGCATGGCGCTGATCGGCATGGCGCGCAGGCTGTCGCGAGCGTACGGAGCATGGTCGGGGCTGTCGCCGCCACTACCGCCGCCGCCGCCGCCGCCGCCGCCGACACCGCCACCGCCGCCCGGGCCGCGACCATCGCCGCCGCCACCGCCGCCACCAAATGCACCGCCACCCGCCGCCGCCCTCGGCAAGGTGCCGGTGACGAAGAAGCACTGCACGTACTGTCCGCCGTCGCCGCCGAAGCCAGCCCCGCCGCCAGCGCCACAAGTCCCGCTGGAGCCCGCTAGCTGGCCACCGCTCCCTCCGTCGCCGCCGTAGCGCCCAGGGATCAGGTTGATGGCGCCGCCGAGACCGCCGAGGCCGCGGCTGCCACCGCCCAAGCCACCGGTCGCGGCGACAGCCGAAGCGCTCGCCGTGCCCTTGTCGCCAGGCTCAGCGACCGTCTTTAGAGGGACCGCCGATTCGCCCGCCCCATAGGCCCCAGCCGGCTTGTCGGGGCGCGCTCCATCGACCAGAAAGACCCCGCCTTGGCCAGCGCTGCCGCCGCTGGTGCGGAAGCCGCCGCCGCCACCGCCGTACTTGGAGTCAGAGACGTTGCTCGGCTCCGTAGCCACCGGCGAGCCGCCCGCCCCGCCCAGTCCGCCGCCGCCGCCGCCACCGTACTTGGACTCGGCCAGCCCCAGACCGCCCATGCCGCCTTGCGCGCAGCTATCGACGACCGAGACCGCCGACAAGACCACCGAACCATGGGCGAAGATGGCCCCACCCAGCCCAGCGGCCCCACCGCCGCCGCCAAAGCTGGCTCTGCCCTTGACCGGGTCGGTGATCTGGGCCGCGCCCCCCGCTGCGCCGAACGAAAAGCCGCCGGCCAGGGTCAGGTTGCGCAGCGTCAGCGAGCCCTGCCCAAGCCCCGGGCTCAGCGCTCCGGCGACATAGAACAGACGGAAGGGCGGCGTGCCCTGCTCGCTGCAGACAGCGCTCTGGCGACGGCGAATGGTTGCCCCGCGCCCGTCGATATCCAGAGCGATGTCGATCTCTGGCAGGCCGTTCGGGCCAAACATATAATTATCAACACTATCTAATTCATAAACACAGCCAGCTTTTAGCGCCAATCGGTATGCCGGACTTACGGTGCGGCTTCTTGCTTCTTTGATCGCAGCGATTAGCTCGTCTTTTGTGCAGCTCGTGAGCTCACGATCATACGGAGGCACCGACGACGCAGCGACTTCGGGAGTGGGCGGGCAGTAGCCCATATTGTCTCGCACATAGGAATCATTGACCCATAGAGACTGGCAACCCAGGAATAACCCAGCAACGACGACGAATGACTTATTCATAAATCCCCCGTATTCAATTAACTTCTTATGCCCGTATCAGGGAGGCCCGCTGCCTCTGGCTCGGGTGCCGCGCGGCGCCTCCTCCCGGCTGGGCCGACGCGGCCCCGGCGGCAGCACGAGGGCCAAGCCCGCCAAGCTAAGAACACCACCGCTGACCAGCAGCCCGATGGCCGGCGCGCGGGTGTCGAGAAACTGCTGACAGTTTGGCTGCTGACCGGTGACGCAGCTGCGATCAAAGTAGGCGGCGGAAGCGCCAAAGCCGAGGAGCAGCGCACCTATCCCGACACTGCCCAGGCCGAGTGCAACCCGCCACCGCGGCCGTGGCAGACGCCCGCTGGGCTGCGGCTCCAGCGTCGGCAAGAGCGGGGCCGGCGGCGGCTCAGGCAAGAGCGACAGCGAGTAGCGCAGGGGCGGATTGTCGCCCTCCCGAAGCGGCAGGCTGCGACGCAGCTCCTCGTAGTCGGGCTGACGCAGGACAAGCTCGCGTCGCCCGGCAAGGACCACGCCGCGGAACGGCGTACGCCCGAGCGCCCGATCATCCAAGCGCAGCTCGGCATCGCTCGGCTCGCTGACCACGTCGAGCTGGGCCCGCGGACGCGCGACGGTGGCCTTGTAGAAGCCCGGCACCGCCTCCTTGAGCTGCTTGAGCAGCGCATCCAGCGAGCAGTCCGCGCAGGTCTGCTCACTGCGCCCGGCTGGCTCGGCCAGGCTCGCGTCGTAAAGCTCCAGCGCCACTTTCGCCCCGGCCCGCTCGCGCGTCACCTGCGCGCTCAGCACGTAGTCTGCTTCACAGCGCACGGCCAGATCGCGGGCGCAGCGAGCCGGCTCAAGACACTCTCCGGGCGCTGGCTCACCGACGACAGTGAACACCACTTCGCGCGACAGCGGTGACAGCCTAAGCCCCAGCAGGGCGGCCTCGATGGCCAGCAGGATCCGTCGCTGCTCGGCGCTATCCAGCCCGGCATAGCTATCCAAGACCACCACCCCGGGCAGGATCGAGAGCAAGAGCGCACGCGAGTTCACGTCGATGCGCAGCTCAGCTAGGCGTCCAACCGACAGCCGTACCTGATCACTTAGGCGGCGCGAGCCGAGCTCAATCTCGATGCGATGCTCCGCCGGACTGAGCAGCAGCGGCCGCGGCAGCGGCAGAGCACCAACCAGGCGCCCATCGACCACCACCAGC
Organism: uncultured Myxococcales bacterium; assembly: GCA_964628555.1. Lineage (GTDB taxonomy): Bacteria > Myxococcota_A > Polyangia > Palsa-1104 > JAEUJZ01 > JAEUJZ01. The sequence goes on from CAZVMD010000223.1 coordinate 2,803, forward strand.
GCCCCACGATCGCCCAGCACGTTTAAGCTGGCGGCTGGCGGCCGCTCGCCATCGAGGACGCGCTGGGCCTCGCGCTGGCTGACATCCTCGCTGCTGGCTTCCAGATCCGGGTCGGCCAGGTAGCGAGCCATAAAGTCCTGCGCCGCGAGGAGACGCCCCTCAGCCAGAGCCACCTGCCCGAGCACAAACAGCGCCTCGGGGCTGGGCTGGCGACGATAGCTCGCCTGCGCCCGCTGGCTGGCGGTCACCAGGTCACGGCTGACAAGCGCAGTCCGCGCTTCGTCGAGCAAGCGCCGCGCCTGGTCCGCGACATCGACGACGACGCGAGCCGCCTTGCCCGCTGCCAGCCCAGAGCCGCTGGCGAACAGCAGACCGTACAGCCAGAGCAAGCGCAGCAAGGAGAGCCAGAACGTCCCAGCAGTTCGCATGCTCCCCTCGCTTTCTTACGTGCAGGAGCCGACGGTGACCGTCTCGCGCTCGCGAACCTTGACGTCCTTGCGCTCGCTCCCCACCTTCACCCGGTGCTGGCCGGGAGGCAGGTAGATCTTCTTTTCCTTGCAGCGTGACTTTTCGGCCGTCTGGATGATGACCAGGCCCAGCCGCTTCGAGAGCTGCGCCAAGGCCGACGCCGCCTGGCCGATCTGCTTGTCGCTCAAGCGACCGTGCACGTGGGCATCGGCGACCTGCTGGTACTGCGTCGCGGCTTCGTCCAAGCGCCCCTGCTCCTCGAAGACCTGGCCCAGATAGAACCAGATCTCGGTCGTCAGGTTGGCACAGGGCTGCGACAGGCCACGGGCGCGCTCGCAGCGCGAATAGGCGCGCTCCAGGAGCTTCTGCGCCTTGCCATAGTCCTTGCGCTGATAGGCCTCGATGCCCGAGTGAGCGGCTTCTTCGATCGGCGAGGGCGGAACCTCCAGCTTGGTGGTCTTCTTCTCGACGATGGTGATCTCTTTCTTGCCGCCCATGGTCAGCAGCTGGTGTGGTCCTGCCGCTAGCTTGACCGGCTTGGTCGACAGGTACTGCCAGCGCTTCTGATCCAGCTGCAGCTGCACGTAGTCGGGCCCCTTGAGCGAAAGCAGCCCCTCGCCCTCCAGCCCCGCCGAGGCTTCATCGGCCACGGCTTCGCCGGCCCCGCCCGTCCCAGCCGGACTGGGCTCGACTTCATCGCTGGCCGGCGGCGGCGCGACGGCTACAGCGGCATCGCTGACTACCCCAGCGTCGACGGCAGCCGCGCTGGGCGCCGCAGCTGGGCTGTCACTGGCCCCACCCGTCGCCGGCGTGCTGAGCGCATCGAGCAGGGCCTGGGCCCGCGCGCGAACGCTGGCATCGCTATCTCCCAGCAGCACACGCAGCACCGGCAGTCCGGCCCACTTGCCAGCGACCATGGGCAGCTCCGAGGCCGTCTCGGCCGCCTGGCGTCGCACATCCGCGCGCGGATCGCGGGCCGCCAGCAACAAGAGCTCCACCGCACGCTCGACGGGCAGGCGTCCCAGTGCGGCCACCGCAGCCAGGCGCTCTTGCTCGCCGACCCGACCAAACAGCTGCAAGAGCTCCTCGTTCGAGGGCAGCGGTGCCTTGAGGCGAGCGAGCAGGCCGTAGGCCTCAACAGCCGTTGCACCGCCCAAGCGCAGCAGGGCCTGCAGTACCGGAACCGCCCGCTGATCACCTAGCTCCGCCAGCTTGCGCGCCGCCGCCAAGCGGACCTGCGGCGATGCGTCATTTAACGCCGCCAGCAGCAGATCCGGCCGCCCCTCCAGCTGCTCGATAAACAGCCGGCGCACCTCGGGATCGGTGGTGTCTTTGAAGGCCAGGAGCTGCTCGCTGCCCTGGCGATCGCCCAGCCGCGCCAGGATCCCCAAGGCCATCAGCCGCTCCCCGGGCGGCAGCTTGTCCCCCCGCTCTAGCAGGCGCTGCAGCGATGACAGCACATGACTGGCCAGGTCGCGCAGGCCCAGCTTGCCCAGCGTCGTCAGCAGCCGCGAGATCGAGCGCAGCGCCTCCAGCCGCACGCTGGCGTCACTGTCATCCAGCGCCGTACGCACCGCCAACAGCGCCGCGAGCTCCTTGCGTCGCCCCAGCGCCTTGGCTGCGCTGCGTCGCACCCGCGGATCGGGATCCTTTAGCATCGCGGCCAACAGCGCCACTGCATCCTGACTGACACTGTCAGCCAAGACCTCGACGGCTGACTGCCGCACCAGCCAGTCACGATCGGTCAAAGCCCCGCGCGCCCAGGCCAGGCTGCGCGCTGACCAGGCCGAGGGATCGTGCAGCGCAATCTGCAGGATCGCTGCGGCGGCAGCCTGGCGCAGCGGCGGATCGGTCTCGTTGCCAAGCAGCGTGCCCAGCAGCCGCGCATCAAAGGGCTCAGCACTCGCCCCCAGGCCCTCGCTGCCAAGGACGCGGGTGGGAATCGCTGCCGCAGCAGCCGCCACCACATCGCGAAACAGCGGTCGGTACTCCGGCTGATCCGGGCCGGCTAGCAGGCGAGCCGCCAGCAGCTGTTCCGGCTCTTTCTTACGCACGACCTCGCCCAGCAGGCTGCGCGCCGCACCGTCACCGAGCTGAGCCAGCCGCGCCGCTGCCAGCAGCCGCGGTGTCGCCGGCCCCACGCGCTGCACCAGAGCCTGCAGCGACTGCCGCGCCCCCTCATCGCCAGCTCGGGCCAGGCAGCTCCAGATATCGAGCTTGATCTCCTCGGGCACGCCATCGCGCTTGCCGTACTGCTGCAAGAGCTCGCGGGCTCGGATCTGAGCTGCCGCCGGTCCGTGGTTGCACAGCGCCAAGGCCGCGCGGAACTGCGCTTCGGCCTGCTTGCTGTCCAGGAGCTTGACCAGCGTCTCTTCGCCGCCCGCATCGCCGAGCAAGCGCAGCGCCGACGCGGCCGCGATCTGCACCAGGCCATCCTTGCTCTCGGCCATCGCTCGCCGCAGCGCCGGCCCGGCCTGTCGCTCGCCAAGCTGGCCCAGCGCGACTGCCGCCTGCGCTTGCAGCTCGGCCGGGACACCGCTGTCCTGCAGCACCGCTTCAATTGGCGCCCGCAGGCTGGGCTCCTGACTGGCCCCCAGGGCGGTGGTGGCGCCGATGCGCAGGCCGATGTCGCCACTGCTCGCCAGGTCGCTGCGCAGGCGCTCCAGTGCTTTTTCACGCAGCGCCAGGAGCTCGCCGGGCTTCAAGCTCGGCCGCCCCTGCTGCTTGATCAGATACCAAGTCGCAGAGCCCCCGGCCGCGATCAGCACCAGCGCGAGCGGAATCAGCGCCAGCAGCGGCACGCGACGACCGCCCAGCATCAGCGCCGTCCCCAGCCCGCGCCCGCTCAGCGCTCCGGCCAGCGCCGCCGGCAGCACCGTCTTTTCGCCGCGAGCGACCAGCATCAGGTCGATCTCGCGCTCCAGCGCCTGCTCGACCTCACGCATGCTCGGCAGGCGCTCTTCCGGAGCCTTACCCAGAAGCCGGCTGATCAGCGTCGCCAGGCCCTCTGGCACCGGGATGGCCCGCGCGCCGATCGCCGGCGGGACCTCGCTCAGGTGCTTCATCAGCATGCCGGCGGCACTGCGGGCCCGAAACGGCGTATGCCCACACAGCATCTCGAACAGCACACAGCCCAGCGAGTACTGGTCGGCGCGAGCGTCGATCAGCCGGCCATCGATGGCCTCGGGCGACATATACGCCGGCGTGCCCATCACCGATCCCGGCAAGGTGACGCTGACCGGCACCGCCAACGAGTCGCCGGCTTGCTCAACCGCCTTGAGGATCTCGTCGCGGTTGATCGAAGGCTGGCTCTGGGCCGAGATCGCCGCCCGCTCGCCGCTAGCCACGCGTGTGGCCTTGGCGATGCCGAAGTCGACGATCTTCACGAAGTCTTTTTGCCCATCCTGCTCGACGAGAAAGATGTTCTCGGGCTTGAGGTCGCGGTGGACGATGCCCTTTTCGTGCACGGCGTGTAGGCCGCGCGCGATCTGAAGACCGATGCGACAGACCCGCAGCGGATCCATGCCGCTGTCGCCGGTGGGGGCAGGAATGCTCGAGCTGCTCGCTGGGGAAGCCGAGGCTTGCACCGCCGCCGCCAGGACCGCCGATGGGGCTGGCTTGGTCGTGGCACTCGTCGATACCACGGCCGCCGTGGACTCATGGATGGCCTGGGCCAGCGTCTTGCCGCGCAGGAACTCCATCGCCAGATACGAGCGACCATCGGGCAGCACACCAAAGTCCGACACGTAGACCGTGTTGGGGTGCTTGATCTTGGTCGCCACCCGCGCCTCTTGCAGGAAGCGCTTCTGGTCCTCTTCCTTCTGCGGCTTGAGCAGCAGCTTGAGGGCCACCAGATCGTCGAGAGCGATGTGACGCGCCTTGTACACCACGCCCATGCCACCGGCCGAGAGCCGCTCGACGACCTGATAGCGCTCGGCGATGATGGCGCCGCTGGTTAGCTCTTGCGAGATGCGCGGGCGGCGCGCCCCAGTGGGCCCGCTTGCTGTCTGCCCCAGCGTCGGAGCGGTCGGGCTCACCGGACCAGACGTCGCCAGCGAGGCTCCGGCGGGCGGGGTAGTGGTATCCGGACGCAGATCTTTGGTCGCGGCCGAGCTAGCCCCTGCCGCAGCCCCATCCCCCGTCGAGGCCGGCGCAGCAGTTCCGCCAAGCTGCGGGTCCCCCACCGAACCCGGACGCTGATTAGACATGGAAAACCTAAGCTATTTTAGCAGACTTACCGACGAAATCGCCTGATTCGCGCAGCAACTGCGCTGCCGAGGACAGGCGTCAAGCAGAGTCACTACGTCGGTTAGGGGCAGCTCGGCGCCAGAACCTTGCACCCCGGGGGCCGAAGCTAGTGCAAGGCCATCGCTCGCATCGACCGCCAGCCCGCCTGAGTCAAATGCGCAGTCGCGCACGACGATGCAGCGACGGAAATCGCTGCGCAGCCGCTCAAACCCGAGGGACGATCGCGGGAAGCCTAGCGGGTCAGCGACTCAGCCAGCCGGCCCAGGCCAGGCCCAGCCAACCCGCCAAGAAGGCCAGGCCGCCAAGCGGCGTGATCGCTCCCAGCCAGCGCTGGCCGGTCAGCGACAGGACATACAGCGACCCAGAAAACAGCACAGTGCCCGCCAAAAAGAGGGCGCCGCTTAGCTGCAGTGGTGATGCGGCGCGAGCCGGGAGCTCGGCCCGACTAGCCAGCACGCCGACGAGAACCAGGGCCAGCGCGTGATACATCTGGTAGCGCGCGCCGGTCTCAAAGATGGCCAGCAAGTCCGCCGGTAGCCGCTGCTTCAGCGCGTGTGCACCGAAGGCGCCCGCCGCGACAGACACCAAGCCAGAAAACGCCCCCAGGACCAGCCACATCGTCGCCTCCCGTTCTTAGGCCACGCCATGCGGCAGCGGGCTGACACCAATCAGCGCCCGGGCCTCGGCGGGGGTCGCCGGCTCGCGGCCACACTCGCGGGCAATCCGCACCAGCTCTTCGATCAACCGACCATTCGAGTCGGTCTTGCTACCGTCGGGGAGATAGAACGTGTCTTCGACGCCGGTGCGCAGGTGACCACCGAGCTCGCACGAGCGCCGGTGTACGGGCCAGATCTCTTCCCGGCCAATCAGGATGGTCTGAAAGTGCGCATCCTTGGGCAGCTCGGCGATGAGCAGCGGCAGCCACTCGGCCTTGGCGGGCATGCCACTGGCCACGCCCATCACTAGCGAGATATGGGCCGGTGGACGCAGCAGCCCCACCTGCTGGAACAGCGCGATCGAGCGCACGATGCCAGTGTCGAAGCACTCGCACTCGGGTACCGTGCCCAGCTCGTTCATGGCCTGAACAAACTTTTCGATCTTGTCGACAGGGTTATCAAAAAGGAGCGGCGGCCAAGCCCAGCGCCCGTCGGTCCGCGTCTTGAGGTAGTTCAGCGAGCCGGCGTTGAGCGCAGCCATCTCGGGACGAATGCGGCGCAGACAGGCAAGCGGAGCACTGATGTCGGGACCGACCACGCCCGTCGACATGTTGACGAGGAGCTGCGGCACGCGGGCTCGGATAGCCTGATCGATCTGCGCGACCACGTCCGCTTCCCACGTCGGGAAGCGCCCCATACCGGCCTGCTGCATGCGGTAGTGGCAGTGCACCACGGTGGCGCCGGCATTGAAGGCGGACTCGGCGGCGTCGGCCATCTCCGTCGCAGTGACTGGCACTCTGTGCTGCGCTGGGTCGGTCAAGACGCCGGTCAGCGCGCAGGTGATGATGACTTTGTCAGCTTGACTCATGGTCAGTCCTTATCTGCGACGGTCCCCAGAGGGTTGGGCCACCATCGCCTCAGCGCCGCCGCCCAGCAAGTCACCCAGAGCAAACATCAGCATGCCGAGGTGGCTCCAGTCGAAGTCGGGGTCCGAGAGCAGCTCGCCCAGGCGGCGCAGGGTGACAAAGCAGCGCTCGCTCGGGGTTGCCCCCAGCGCTCGGCCGGCCGCCGCTGTGGCTCGCAAGCTGGCCAGCTGCTCATCGGTCAGCTCAGCGCGAAAGACCTGGGCATGGTAGCTAGCGAGCGAGGCAACCAGCTGGCGGTCGCCGGCCGTCAGCGCCTGTAACTGCTCGGGCGGAAGGCGCAGCCCGGTCTCCTCAAACACTTCCTGCACGGCAGTGTGACGGGGATCACTGCGCCGCTCGCCAGCCTGGGCCGCCGAACCGCCGGGCAGCATCCAGGCAAAGCCGCTGCGGTTGCGCACCGCCGCGCGAAACTCCCGCACCAAAACGATCTGCGTATCGAGTGGCGCTGCGCCGGCTGGCCGATGGAAAAGAATGGTCACACTGACGTCGGCACGACCAATCACCACCTCGCCACTGAGCTGACGTCGCTCGCCGCGCACCCGCACTCGCGGCCGCATCGCCCACAGAAAGGGCGGGCGCCCGATCCCGCGCGAGCGATGCGTCCACTCGACCTCCACGTCCTCGAGAAAGTGCCCAGCTCGGGCGAGCGCGCGATACCAAGACTGAAAGCTCGGACTGCGCCACAAGGACAGGGGAACGCTTCGCTCGCCGGCTCGCCGCAGCGCACCAGGGCGCAGGAACTTGAGGATCAGCGCGGCGGTATCGGCGGCCGTCTCGGCAAACAGCAAGCGCTGCCCGGGCAAGCGACCTAGTCCATCGCTGTGCGGGCCGCAGACGATCAGCCGGCCACTGCGCGACCACTCGGCCCACAGCGCAAGTAGCTGCGGGCTGCGGGCTTCCCCTTCGGGCAGGCGCAGGACCAGCAGATCTGACAACGACAGGGCCTCGCTCTGCCAGGCCTCCTGGCGACTGGGCTCAGAGGCTGCTGCGCTGCTCGGTTCGCGCGACTCAGGGACGAAGATCACGCACTCGAACAGCGAGGTGCCCAGCTGAGCAAAGAGCTCTTCGCGAAAGCCCGGTGCAGAACCCGCAAGAAAGACCGACGCCGAAAACGCCGTGGGCAGAGGCTCCCCGAGGTGGATGGCGTGCAACGCCCCCGGCCGCTGCCCGATTGCCTGGGTGGCCTCTTGCTCCATGACTCTGGGCGGCGCCATGCAGGTCTTAGCGTTGGTTCGATGCTGGGCCGACGGGGCGGACCTCAGCCGGGCTGACCGTGCAGGCCGCGCTGGGAATCGGCGGGCAGGTCACCAAGGCCAGCACGGTGCGAGTCATCGTGTTGGCACCGCTCGAGCGAAACGTAAAGGCCACCAGGGTGGTTGCGCTGCAGCCGGCAAAGCCGCACTGCCCGGCCAGTGGTAGCTGGACTGTCGTCTCGTTGGCCGAGGCGGGCCCCGTTTGATCGGTCTGCCCACCGCGGGCTTGGACAATCAGCTTGGCGATCTCGGGATCGCGCCGGGCCAACGCCACAGCATCGCGGCTGCCGCCGCTCGGTGGAGGAACCATCGGACTTGGCTTAGTTACGGGTCGCGGCTGCGGCCTGGGAGCCGCGATATCCGCCTGTACCATCGCCTCGCCCCCTAGAGCCCAGGCGATCACCAGCGCTGCGATTGTGCGTCGCTTCATCATGAGTTCGAGAATCACCGCTTCTGAGCCCTCGGTCAACGACTGCCTATCAACTACCGATCTACGGCACCTATCCAGGGCCAAGCTGCGCCCCAGCTACGTGAGCCTCTGGGGCACCTGGCGGCGCCGCCGAACAAGGACTAGCCCGGCGAGCGCCAAGAGCATCGCCGATAGCGCAAGCTGGCCGCCCGGACTGCGCCGCGACGAGTCGCTGCCCATGCTACAGCCAGCAGCCGGCGCCATCTCTCCGCTCGCCTTGGCGATGCACATGTTCTTTCGCATTCCGCCTCCGCCTGGGGCATCCGTCTCGGTACACGTCATCGTCGAAGGACATGACCAGGCAGATGCCGGCTCGCAGACCTTGGTGCAGTAGCGTGGCGTCTTGACGTCGACAAACGGACTGCACTCACCGGTGAAGCAGTCCTCCTTGCGATTGCACTTGCCCCCTAGCTGACCTGGCTTCGCGGCACTGCGCGGAAAGGTCTGCGGCAGGCAGATGCCATCGACACACTCGAGGCCACCGGCGCACAGGCGATCACTGTTGCAGTAGTGGGTGCAGATCTGTCCGACCGGTGTGACAGCGCAGATCCCCCCCTTGCACTCGCTGGTCTTGTCACAGGTGGCCCCGTAGGCGCGCAGGCCGTCATCCATCATGCCCGCCGGCGCTGGATTGGGCAGAGCGGGGGTGATGCAGGTGTTCATCTCGCAGCGCTGCCCGGGTGAGCAGTCGTTCGGCACACTGCAGGTGATCGACGCGGCCTTGAAGCCGACCTGGGTTACCGCGACGTTGCCAAAGACATCGTAGGCCGTCGCGATCAGCTGATAGTTGCCGGCATGGGACAAACGAATCTGCGTCGCCGAAAACGGCGGACGTAGCTCCGCAACGGGGTGAGCGCCGCGGAACCCCTTGGGGCCCTCGAGGCTCACGCCCAGCGTCACGTGATCGATGCCCTGCGCCGCCGTGCTGGCCGCCCGCACGGCGATCGTGAGCTCATGCCCGACCGTCTCGCCTTCCTTGGGGGTAATGATCTCGACGGTGGGGGGCTCTCGCTTGGTCGGCTTTTCAACGCCCGCTGGCCGCGCTCCCAGGTTTTCGATCAGCACCTGATAGCTGTCTTGATCATCGACACCCGCCCGCAGGCCACACGGCCCTCGCGCAGCCTTGCCCTTGCGGAAGCCCTCCGCTGGCGTCACCGACGGGAACATGATGTCCTTGTTGTTGTCGGTGTGGTGCAGGCCATAGGC
>CAZVMD010000224.1:0-11937 GCA_964628555.1 uncultured Myxococcales bacterium
AGCCGTTGTTCGACAGGATGATATCGACGAGGTTCTTGCCGATGTCGTGGACGTCGCCTTTGACGGTGGCCAGGACGATGACGCCCTTCTCGCTGCCCTCGATGCGCTCCATAAACGGCTCAAGGTAGGCGACGGCGGTCTTCATCGTCTCGGCCGACTGCAGCACGAACGGCAGCTGCATCTGGCCCGAGCCGAACAGCTCACCGACCCGCTTCATGCCTTCGAGCAGGATCTTGTTGATGATGTCGAGCGGCCGGTAGCCAGCGTTGAGCGCCTCTTCGAGCAGCGCCTCGATGCCGAGCTTCTTGCCATCGATGATGCGGCGGGCCAGGCGCTCTTCCAGCGGCCCTGACTCACCGAGCGTCGAGCCGGCTTCGGCCTTGGCATCAGCGAAGCGCTGCATAAACGCGAACAGCGGATCGTAGCCTTGCCGCCTCTGGTCGTAGATCAGGTCGCGCGTCAGCTGGATATCGTCGGGTGACAGCTTGGCCAGAGGCAGGATCTTGGCTGGGCTGACGATCGCCGCATCGAGCCCGACCTGAATCGCCTCGGCCAAGAACACCGAGTTTAAGATCTGCCGCGCGTAGGGCTTAAGGCCGAAGCTGACGTTGCTGACGCCGAGCAGGGTCTTGACCCCGGGCAGTGCTTCCTTGATGCCCTGCACGCCTTCCAGCGTCTGAATCGCCGCGTCGCGGCTGTCGGAGTCGCCGGAGCCGATGGTAAAGGTCAGCGGATCGAACAGCAGCGCGCCGGGATCGATGCCCCAGCGCCCGCAGACGATGTCGTACAGGCGTCGCGCCACCGCTACTTTGCGCTCGGCCGTCTTGGCCATGCCCTCTTCGTCGATGGTCAGGGCAATCAGACCGGCGCCGTACTCGCGGGCCAGGCGACACACCTGGTTGGCTTTCTCTTCGCCGTCTTCCAGGTTGACGGAGTTTACGATCGCGCGGCCGCCGAGCATCTTGAGCGCGGCTTCCAAGACATCTAGCTGCGTCGTGTCGATGACCAGCGGCAGGTTGATCTGCGTCGAGTAGCGGCGCAGCACCTCGCGCATATCGCGCACCTCATCGCGCCCGACGTAGGCGGTGCAGACATCGATCAGGTGCGCGCCTTCGGCGATCTGCTCGCGACCAATCTCGACCAGGCCATCGAAGTCTTCGCGCAAGAGCAGCTCGCGGAACTTCTTGCTGCCGTTGGCGTTGCTGCGCTCGCCGACGATAAGCGGCGGCGGATCCTGGCGCAGATTGACGGCGATATAAAGCGAGGTGGCCTGCTGCGGACCCGAATCGGGGCGGGCCTTGGGCCGCGGCGTCTTGCCATCTGTGCCGCGCAGTCGCGCCGACAGCGCCGCTACGTGCGCCGGATTGGTGCCGCAGCAGCCACCGATCAGCGCCACGCCATAGTCGCGTACGAAGCGCTCGTGATAGTCGGCCAGGCTGTCGGGCGTCAGGTCGTAGGTGGCGACGCCGTTTTCATTGCGCGGCAGGCCGGCGTTCGGCAGCACCGACACCAGCCGCGACGAGTTTTCGCCGAGGAAGCGCACGTGCTCGTGCATCAGATCGGGGCCGGTGGCGCAGTTTAGGCCGATGACATCGACGTCCAGCGCTTCCAGAGCCGGCAGCGCGGCTGCGATCTCGGTGCCGATCAGCATCGTGCCGGTGGTCTCGATCGTCACCTGCGCGATGATCGGCACTTCGCGGCCGGCAAGCTCCATGGCCCGTCGCGCCGCCAGCACCGCGCACTTGACGCCCAGGATGTCCTGCGCGGTCTCGATCTGCACGATGTCGATGCCGCCGGCCAGCAGGCCATGGATCTGCGTGACGTAGGTGGCGAACAGCTCGTCGTAGGGCAGGTGGCCCAGCGAGACCAGCTTGGTCGTCGGACCCACCGAGCCCGAGACATAGCGCGGCCAGCGCGGATTTTGGCGCGTGAACTCATCGGCGACCTGGCGGGCCAAGGCGGCCGAGCGGCGCGACAGATCGAAGGCCTCTTCGGCGATGCCGTACTCAGCGAGGACGAGCGGCGTGCTGCCGAAGCTGTTGGTCTCGACGATGTCGGCGCCGGCGGCGTAATACTGGCGATGGATGTCGGCGATGACGTCGGGGCGGGTGCGGCACAGGATCTCGGGGCAGCCCTCTTTGCCCTCGTAGTCGGCCAGGGTCAGGCGGGCACGCTGGATCATCGTGCCCATGGCGCCGTCGCAGATCAGCACGCGCTCGGTGAGCGCCGACAAGATGGGAAACTGTCCGGCCCGCTGGCTTAGGTTCCAGCGGGGCCGAGGCGGTGAGACGGTCACCGCAGCGGATTCATCGTTAGGCGAGGTTGTCATAGTGCGCCGAAGCTAGCGGAAAGCGTGCGCCGGGTAAACAGCGCAGCGCGAAGCTGGCCGCAGACCTGGTCTCTCGCCAGCCCAGCCGGGCGCGGCTTAGTCGCGCGGGCGGGGCGGGGCAGGAAAGAACAGCTGCAGCAGGGCCGGCAGGACCAGCAGCGCGGCGGCCAAGCACAGCAGCACCGCCAGCGCGCCGGCGATGCCGAGGTGGCGCAGGCCGAGGAAGTGGGCCGGGATGAGGCCGGCAAAGCCCGCCACCGTGGCCAGGGTGGTCAGCACGATGGCTCGGCCGGTGGTCGCAAGCACGCGGGCCGGCGAGCGCTCGGCGACGGGCGTGGCCTCGTGGCGATGGACCAGGAAGATGTGATCGTCGATGCCATAGCCGATGCACAGCGGGATGGCGATGAGGTTGTACAGGTTGAGCGGGATCGCCAGCAAAGACAGCGCGGCGGCGAACAGGGCCCAGGCCACGGTCAGCGGCAGCAGCACCGCCAGCGTCGGTCGCAGGCGGCGATAGTAGAGCGAAAGCAAGAGGATCACGGCGGCGATCGAGGCCAGGCAGACCTTCAAAAGATCGACGGAAAGCAGCGCGGTCAGCTCGCGCTCCAGCAGCGGCAGGCCGGTGAGGCGGCCGCCGAGCGCCGGATCCTGGGTCAGCGCTTGCAGCCGCGCGACCGTCGTATCGAGCTTACTGTCGACCGGCAGAAACAGATACAGCGCGACGAGCCGCTCGCTGGGCAGATCGGCGACGTGGGTGCGGACCAGAAAGCCAAGCTCAGTCTCGCCCAGGCCGGACAGCGACAGCCCGCCGCTCGCTCCGGTCTCGGCCGCACTGCGCAGACGTGAAAGCGACTCGGCAAAGGCTGCGGTGTCAAAGCCCGCTTCGGTCAGCGCTGCCGTAAGCGCGGTGGTAGCAGCCGGAAGGTTCAGGCTTGCGAGGCGGGCTCGACGCTTGGCCTGCGTGGCCGCGGCCGGCACCAGGGCCGACACCGACTCGTAGCCGCGCAGGGCCCCCTGCTGGCGCAGCCCTTCGACGGCCGCCTGCCAGCGATCGGCGCGCTCCAGCGCAGCGTCGCGATCGGCATCGGCGATCAGCACCACCATGAAGCGCTGCTGCTCGCCAAAGCGCCGCGAGAGCTCGGCCTGGGCCAGAGCGGGCGGCATGTCGCCGGGCTCGAGCGCGAACAGGCGCTCCGAGAAGCGCAGCGTGCGGCAGAACGGTAGCGCCGCCAAGAGCAGCACTGCCGCGACGGCCAGCACCAGTCGCGGTCGCTGGCTGCCCAGCCGTCCCAGAGCCGCAAGCAGGCCCCGCCCGCTGTTCAGAGGCGGCAGCGGTCGCCACCACAGGCGAGGCGGCAGGAGCAGCAGCAGGGCCGGAAAGATCGTCAGCATGGCGACCGCGTTGAGCAAAAGTCCCAGGCCGGCCAGGACGCCGAGCTGATTGAGCCCCTGGTAGTCGCTGAGGCCGCAAGCGATAAACACCGCGGCCGGGCCGAGCGTGGCGACGATCGAAGGTCCAGCCAGGCGGCAGGTGGTGGCGCGGACCGTGGCGGCGAAATCGCGGGCCCCGTCGGGCGGCGGCGGCTCGGCGAGCTCCTCGCGCAGGCGACTGTACAGCTGGATCGGCAGGTCGATGCCAATCGCCACCAGGATGCTGGAGAAAGCCATCGACACGCCCGACAGGCGGCCGAACAGGAACGTCGCCGCCACCGCGGTCCACAGCCCGGCGAAGCCCAGCGGCAAGAGCACCCAGGGCAGGATGCGCAGCGAGCGGAAGAACAGCGCGAAGAGCAGCAGCACCGCGCCCACCGACAGCACCGTCGAGCGCGTCATATCGCCCTCGATCCAGCGGCGGTAATAAGGTGGAAATGCGTAGGCGCCGGTGAAGGCTACGCGTAAGCCCGCGGTGTCGGGGCTGGCGAAGCGCGTGACCTGCGGATCGCTGCCCAGCGGGCCGAGGTGGCGCAGCAGCTGTGGCCACAGTCCCGTCGCTGGCTGGGTGGCTGGCGCGGCCCCCAGGCGCTGGGCGAGGGCGGTGGCATCCCGCAGCAGGGCCTCGCCGCGCTGCCAGTCGAGCGGGGCAAAGCGCGGCCGGATCTTGAGCAACAGCGCGCTGCCGTCGGCGGTGCGCAGGTAGCCGCTCTGGGCGTCGACCGGCAGGCCGCTCTGGGCCTGCAGCCGCCCGGCGACAAGCGGGATCAGCTCCAGCGGATCGGTGGTAAGAAGCGGCGCCATGGCACTGCCGCCCGGCGCGGTGAGCAGGCCGCGCAGCCGGGCCGCCCGCTCGCGCAGCGCCGCCGGCTCGATGCGCCGCGCCAGCTCGTCGAGGTCGGCGTCGTTGAGCAGCAGGTACAGGTGGTCGCGCAGATACGCCAGCGAGCCGCCGCTGATGCGATGCGTGACCTGCTGCACATCGGCATGCTGGGCCAGGGCAGCGGCGTAGGCGTCGGCAAACTCGGGCAGGCGGGCCTGCGCCTCCGGGCTGGCGGTGACCAGGACGATGAGCTCCTGGCCGGCTCCCAGGTCGCGGGTGAAGCGGGCGAAGGTCTGCGCCGCTCCCGACGAGCGGGGCAGCATATCGACGAGATCGCCCTGCAGGTTTAGCCGCCGCAAGAGCGGCAGGCTGACCAGGGTCAGCACGGCGAGCACAACGAGCAGCCGCCCCGGGCGGCGCAGCATGGCTTCGAGTGTGCGCGAAAGTCGGCTCATGCCCGCTCTCCCAGCAGCGCGGCGCCACAGGCGATCACCATCTGCGGCGACAGCGGCGTGGTGCTGCCAGTCGCCGCGACGGGCTCACGCGGGGCCAGCGGCAGGAGCGAGCTCACCAGGCGACGGACCAGCGGCATCTCGGCGCCGCCACCCGACAGCAGGACGGCCGCCAGCTGGCGATCGCTGTGGGCGGTCTGACGGCGGACGATCTCGATGCACTCCAGGCTGCGCCGCAGCTCGTCTTCGACCAACAGCTCCAGCTGCTCGCGGCTCATGTCGGCTTCCAGATCGAGGCTGGCATCGCCGATGTACAGGAGCTCGGGCAGGCGCAGATGGGCGGTCTCGCGCTCGCTGAGCGTGTGCTTGACCCACTCGGCGGCGAGGCGCAGGCGGGCCATGGCCTTGCGGCTGCCCTGGGGCGAGACGCCGAACTCGCGCTCGTACAGATGGCAGAGGTGGGCGATGATGCGGGCGTCGCAGACGTCGCTGCCGACCGCCACGGCGCTGCTGCCGCGGATGACCAGCGCGGCGGGTGGTGGTGGCGGCGGCGGCAGGGCCAGCGGCGACTCGGCGGCCAGCGTGTAGTCGATCAGATCGACGCGGGCGATGTCGAGCGCCGGCACCGGCTCGCCCTTGCGCTCGAGCACCGCGGCTTCGCAGGCCCGCGCCCCCAGATCACAGACCAGGATCTGCTGCCCGAGCTCGATGTCGGCCGCAGCGATGCCATAGGCGGCGACGACGGCCTCGGGCTCGCGGACCAGCGTCACCTGGCGGA
The DNA here is from genome assembly GCA_964628555.1 of uncultured Myxococcales bacterium. GTDB lineage: Bacteria > Myxococcota_A > Polyangia > Palsa-1104 > JAEUJZ01 > JAEUJZ01. Next base: position 5,814 of record CAZVMD010000224.1, read on the forward strand.
AGCCGGCAAGCTGGGCGGCGTCGCGGGCGGCGGCGCGCTGCTCGGGCGTAAACTCGCAGGGCACGGCGAGGTGAACCGCGGTGGCTGGCCGGCCACAGCGCGTCTCGGCGATGTCGCGCAGCTGAGCCAAGAGCACGGCGCACAGCTCCTGCGGGGCAAAGCTCTGCCCTCCCAAGATCACGCGCTGGCTGGTGCCGAGCAGGCGGCGCAGGCGGGCGATGGCGCGATCGGGCTCAAGCAGCAGCTGATTCTTGGCGCTGTCTCCGACGTGCAGGCGGCCGCTCTTGTCGATGCCGACCACGGCCGGCAGCGCCCGTCGCCCGGTCAGCGACTCCAGCACCACAGGCTTTCCGTCTTCGACATACGCCGCCCGCAGCTGGGTCAGGCCAAAGTCCACGCCGATGCGCATTCCGGTTCTCTTGTGCTCCTAGAAGGCGGGCACTTTAGCCGGTTGCGGACCAGCCGGGCTACCTCGCGCTGCTCTTTTCGCGCAGGGCTGCCAGGATCTCGTCGGCGCTGTGCGAGATATCGCCGGCTCCGAGGGTGATGACGATGTCGCCGGGCTGGACCAGGCTGCTCAGCAGGGCCGGAAGCTTGCCCCGGCTGTCGACGTAGCGGGCATCGGGGTGGCCGCTCTGCTGGATGCGCTCGACGAGGTGCGCCGAGGTGACGCCGGGGATCGGCGCTTCTGAGGCAGCGTAGATATCGCAGACGCAGACCAGCGCGGCATCGGTGAAGGCGAGCGCGAATTCGGACAGCAGATCGCGCGTGCGGGTGTAGCGATGCGGCTGAAAGGCGACCAGGACGCGGCGCCCGGGATAGCCGGCGCGGGCAGCCGCGAGCGTGGCGCGGATCTCTGCCGGGTGGTGGCCGTAGTCATCGACGACCATGACCGGCGGCCGACCGGGCGCGGTGCTCAGCTGGACCTCGCCGCGCACCGTGAAGCGACGGCCGACGCCGGCGAATTCGGCCAGCCCCTCCTGGTAGATCGCAAACGGCACGCCGAGAAAGTCGCAGACCGCCAGCACCGAAAGAGCGTTGACCGCGCTGTGGGTCCCGGGCATGCGCACCGTCACCTGGCCCAGCGCGCGGGCGCCATGCCAGGCAGTAAACGTCGTGTTCAAGCCGACCGTCTCAATGTCGCTGGCGCGGTAGTCGGCGCTCGGCGACAGGCCATAGGTCACGTAACGTTTGTGCACTCGCGGCAGCAGACCTGCGACGACAGGATGGTCGATGCAGAGCACGGCTCGACCATAGAAGGGCACTTGGTTGGCGAAGGTGAGGAAGGCCTCTTCCAGCGCGGTCAGCGAGCCGTAGTGATCGATGTGCTCGGGATCGATGTTGGTGATCACGGCCACGGCGGGCAATAGCTGCAGGAAGCTGCCGTCTGACTCGTCGGCCTCGGCGACCAGGTACTCGGACTGGCCGAGGCGGGCACTTGAGCCGAGCTCGGCCAGCTTGCCGCCGATCACTGCCGTCGGATCGAGCCCGGCTCGCTTGAGCACCGTGGTGAGCAGCGAGCTGGTCGTGGTCTTGCCGTGTGAGCCGGCCACCGCCAGGCTGAACTTCAGGCGCATCAGCTCGGCCAGCATCTCGGCGCGGCGAATCACCGGGATGCGCAGCGCCTGCGCGGCAAAGACCTCGGGATTGTCGCGGGCCACGGCGCTAGAGACGACGACCACGTCGGGGGTGATCTCGCCATCGCTGCTCGACGGTAGCGAGTCGGCGCTGCGGCTTACAAACAGGGTCAGGTTTTCCGCCCGATGACCCAGGGCGATAAGCCCGCCCAGCGACTGCAGGCGGCGGGTGGTCTCGGACTCTTTGAGGTCGCTGCCCGAGACGCGATAGCCAAGGGACAGCAGGATCTCGGCGATGCCTGACATGCCAATGCCGCCGATGCCGACGAAGTGAATGCGGGTATCGGGGCGGGCGTACAGGTGGCGGCTCGATGCCGTCGAGGGCATCGGCGACAGCTGGCTGCGTCGGCTATCGACGGAAAACTCCGAAGGCAGCGGCGAGTGCTGGCTGTGTAGGCTGTCCGGCCGCGAGTCGGTCGCGGGAGCGAGGGCAGTCAAGCGGGCAGACGGCGGAGGCGAGGCGGAGGGATCAGAGCTCATGACGTCTTCTTGGCGAGAGAGAGCAGGTGATCGGCGATATCGCGAGCGGCCATCGGACGACCGAGGGCTCGGCTGCTCTGGGCCATGCGCCGCAGGGCCTGCCGATCGTCGGCCAGCCCGATCAGGCGGGCCGCCAGCTGAGCCGGGGTCGTGGTGGTCTGCGGCAGGAGCTCGGCGGCGCCGGAGTCGGCCATAAAGCGCGCGTTGTGCGTCTGGTGATCGTCGGCGGCCTGCAAAAAGGGAATCAACAGCGCCGGGCGGCCGATGGCGGTGAGCTCGGCGATGGTCGTCGCGCCCGCTCGCCCGACCATCAGCTCGCAGCTCGCGTAGGCCTGGGCCATGTCGGTGATGAAGGCCGAGACCTGCGCTACCTCTGCCGACAGACCGAGGGCCTGGTAGCGGGCGGCGATGCGCTCGCGATCTTTTTCGCCGGTCTGGTGCACGATGCGCAGGCGCGCCTGGCAGGTCGCAGGCCCCAGGGCTTCCAGGGCCGCAGCAAACAGATCGTTTACCGCCGTCGCCCCCTGCGAGCCGCCCAGCACCAGCACGCGGATCGGCGCCTGGTCCGTCGCTGACGGCGGACGCTCGGCCTCTGCGCTGGGGGGATGCTGGGCCTGCTTGGCGATGGCGGCGCGGATGGGATTGCCCAGGCCCAAGACCTTCTTCGCTGGGAAGTGGGCCGCCGCCTCGGGGAAGGCGATGACGACGCTGCGCACGAAGCGGCCGAGGATCTGGTTGGTGAGGCCGGGGATCGAGTTCTGCTCCAGCACGATGCTGGGGATGCCCAGCAGGGCCGCGCACAAGACCAGCGGTCCCGAGGCGTAGCCGCCGACCCCGACCACCGCCTGCGGGCGGATGCGGCGCAGGATCGACAGCGCGGCGAGCAGCGACAGCGGCAGGCGAAACAGGTTCTTGAGCGTCGTGCCCAGGCTCTGGCGCTTGAGGCCAGCGACATCGATGAGCTCCAGGGCATAGGGCGTGTTGGGGATGACACGCGCTTCGATGCCGCGCGCCGTGCCGACGAAGGTGATGGCGTAGCCGCGCTCGGCTAGCTCGTCGGCCAGCGCCACCCCGGGGAACAGGTGGCCACCGGTTCCACCACCGGCGATGACCACCCTCGGCTGTTCGCTCATAAGCGCGATCCGGCCGCGTCAGCGGTGGTGGGAGACGAGGGGCGCGCGCGCTCGGGGCGGCGACGGGCCATGCGGCGACGGTTGCTGTTCCACAGCCAGCCAAACAGCGGCCGACCGCCCTGGCTGCGACGGCGCGCTGTGCGCACGGGGGTCGGCGCCGGCTCGCCGCGCGACACATTGAGCAAGATGCCCAGCGCTGCCAGATCGATGACCAGCGTCGAGCCGCCGAACGACACTAGCGGCAGCGGCAGCCCCTTGGTCGGCAGCACTCCCAGCACGACCCCGGCGTTGACGATGGCCTGCAGCGACAGCATCGTCGTGATGCCGGCCGCCAGGTAATAGCCAAACAGATCCTGGGCCCGCACCGCCGCGCGATAGCCGCGATAGAGCAGGACGGAAAACAGGATCAGCACCAGCAGGATGCCGGAAAAGCCCAGCTCCTCGCCGATGATGGCCAGGATGTAGTCGGTATAGGCCTCGGGCAGAAACAGCTTCTGCTTGCTGTCGCCCAGTCCCTGACCGAACACGCCGCCCGAGCCGATGGCGATCAGCGAAGCTGCCATCTGATAGCCGTAGTTGCTGCGGAACTGCCAGGGGTCGAGGTAGGCCAGGATGCGGCGCAGGCGCCACGGCGTGTCGACGATCTTCAAGTACAAGATCGGCAGCGCAGCCAGCATCGCACCCAGCAGGTAGCTGAGCTTGGTGCCGGCGAGAAACAGCAGGACCATGGTCACTCCGCCCATGATCACCGCCGTCCCCAGATCGGGCTGCTTGAGCAGCAGCAGCATGAACACGCCGCAGACCGCAAGCGGTGGCAGGAAGCCGCGCAGCAGGTCATCGACCTTGTCGTGCTTGCGGCTGAGCGTGTGCGCCAGGAACACGACGATGGCCAGCTTGCCGAGCTCGGCCGGCTGAAACGAAAAGCCTGCCAAGGAAAACCAGCGCTGGGCGCCGTTGCGGCGGGCTCCGACCACCAGCACGGCGCACAGCAGCAGGAAGGCGACGGCCAGCAGCGGATAGGCGATGCGGGCGTAGAAGCGATAGTCGAGCCGCATGGTGATGGCCATGGCGACAAAGCCGAGCGTCACCCAGACCAGATCGCGCACCAGGAAGTGATGGCTGTCCGAGAAGCGCTGCTGCGCGAAGATCGCCGACGACGAATAGACCATGACGACGCCGAGCGCGGTCAAAAGCAGGATGACCGTAAACAGGATCGGGTCCGAGCGAAAGCGGCCCGACGGCGGGCTGTGCGCCGCGATGTCGATGCCATGCGCCGGGCTGCCATGTGTTGCGGCGGTCATGACGCGCGCAGTCCAGAGTCGGCGGCCGCTGAGCGTGGCGGGCTGCTCTCGCTGACCAGCGACTGCACCGCGGCGACAAACACCTGGGCACGGTGGGCGTAGTCGCGGAACATGTCGAACGACGAGCAGGCTGGCGACAGGACCACGGCATCGCCGGGCTGACACAGCGCGGTGGCGGCTCGCACCGCCTCTGGCAGCGTGGCTGCCGCCTGGACTGGGAAGGGACAGCCGGCCAGCTCTTCGGCAATCCGCGGGCCTGCCTCGCCGATCACCACCACGCCGCGACACGGCGTCGAGGCGGGCAGGCGACACAGGACCTCGCGCAGCGGGGCGTAGCTGCCGCCTTTGTGGCGACCGCCGGCGATCAGGGAAAGCGGGCGGGGAAAGCCATCCAGGCCGGCGACCACCGCATCGACATTGGTGCCCTTGCTGTCGTCGTAGTAGCGGACGCCGCCGACCTCGCCGATCAGCTCCATGCGATGCGGCAGCGGCCGGAAGCTCTGCGCGGCGCGGCGCACCTGCGCGTAGCTGGCCAGACCCGAGGCGCGCATCAGCAGGAAGGCGGCCAGGGCATTGCCGAGGTTGTGGCGACCGATCAGCTGCAGCTCAGCTATGGGATAGCGCTCGGCCGTCGGGCTGGCGGGCAAGCTCAGCACCAGCTCGCCGGCTTCGTCGTCGATGTAGCCGGCCAGGCGATGCGGCCCGGGAACAGCGGAGGGGCGGCCAGCCGGCAAGCGACGGGTGGAAAACAGCAGCGCCGGCGCATCGCCAAAGCTGCGGCGATACAGGGCCAGCACCTCGCCATCATCGACGCACAGCACGCGCACTGGTGGTGCCTCGGGTGACTCGGCGCGCATGTTGGCAAAGATCCGCGCCTTGGCGTCGCCATAGGCGGCGAGCGAGGGATAGCGGTCGAGGTGATCCGGCGTCAGGTTTAAGACCACCGCCGCCCGGCAGCGCAGCGACTCCGCGGTCTCAAGCTGATACGAAGACAGCTCACAGACGACGATGCCCTGCTCAGAGATCGCTGGATCGCTGGCAGCCACCGCTGCGATGAGCGGCGTACCCAGGTTGCCGCCGCAGAAGCTCGGGCGTCCGGTCTGCTCGGCGATGGCGCCACACAGGCTGGTTACCGTCGATTTGCCGTTGGTGCCGGTGATGCCGACGATCGGCGCGCGGACGTAGCGGCTGGCGAGCTCGATCTCGCCGGTGATCGCCACACCGGCCTGCCGGGCCGCCACGATCGGCTCGCGGCTGGGTGGCACACCGGGCGACAGCACCAAGAGCTCGACGGAGCACAGCACCTCGGCCGCCAGCCCACCCAGATGAAGCTGCAGGGCTGGACTGTGCCGAAGCTCGCCCAGCGTTGACAGCGTCGGCTGCAGCGCCGCCTCATCGCGGTCATCGCAGCCCAGCACCTTGGCCCCGGCTTGCAAGAGGAAGCGCAGCGTCGCCACGCCGGACTTGCCCAGTCCGACCACAGCCACCCGCCGGCCGGCAAGATCAGCGGCCATGCTCAGCGCACCTTCAGCGTCGCCAGCGCGATCAGGGCCAGCATGACGGCGATGATCCA
>CAZVMD010000225.1:0-11917 GCA_964628555.1 uncultured Myxococcales bacterium
GGGTCCTGCCTGCTCGTCCTTTACACAGAGGTTCCCCCGGGGACCGCTCTACTGCGCAGCCGCGCTCAACCGGGGGTCCTGCCTGCTCGTCCTTTACACAGAGGTTCCGCGATATCATGGGCCCATGCTTGAGCCTGGGCCTGCTGCGCCGGTCGCGCCTGCGTCCCCTTCTGCGACACCCGCGGCTGCTCCGACCGTGGACGATATCAGCCAGTTTGTCGCCCACAAGATTCCCCTGGCCCAGCTCCTGCGGCTGTCCCTGCAGGCCGCATCTCCGTCGGAAGTTCGCGTGCTTCTGCCATTTTCAGCCGAGCTCTCTAACCATGCTGGTGGGCTGCATGCAGCGGCTCAGCTAGCGGCCGCCGAGACCGCCGCCCTGGTCCTGGGCTACCTCCTGCTGCCGGCGGCGGGTGTCGTGTGCATGAGCAAGGCCTTCGACCTGCGCTTTCGCAAGATCGCGCGCGCTGACCTGTGGGCGACGGCCCAGCCGGAAAAAGCGATCGGCGATGCCGCCGCGACGCTAGCCGCCCGCTTGACGGCCGAGGGCAAGCTCGACGTCCCGGTGCTGGTCGCGCTCAGCGACGCCAGCGGTGAGCGCATCGCCGACGGCAGCATCGTCATCAACCTGCGCCGCCTGTAGGCCGGATTTCGGACGCTGTCCGAGCCCCGGACGAGCCGCTGTCCGCGCCGTGGACAGCGAGCGCCGCTTTCGCCCTCGCCGCTCTGGTTCTCGTCGAGAACTTGCCTGGCTAGCGCGTCCTATCGGGCTGGCACAGCCGCTGCATTAGCCGCCCTCACCGACGCCCGGCCCGCCCGGCAGCGAGGCCATACGCGTCAGCCCTGGGGCTCGCCGTCGACCTCGCGCTCGGCGACCACGGCTCATCCCCGTCCTCTGAACAAGGAATGCCTCCCATGCTTACCGCCACCGCCTCTGCGAACTCGGAAACGCGGCCCCCCACGTTTGCCTTCACCCCTTCTCGCTCGCCCGGCCTCGTCGATGAGCCGCCTGGGGGCACCAGCCTGCGTGAGTCCTCGGCCCGCCTCGCCGAGGGCGGGATGGGACGAAGCAATACCGCCACCACCTGGAAAGTGGTCTACGCCATCGTCGAGCGCGGCCCGCGCAAGCACTGGCTGCGCATCGGCATGGCTTTCGTCAATCGGGACGGCTCGCTGAATGTCCGACTCGATGCCGTGCCGCTCAGCGGTCAGCTTCACATCCGCGACAACCCGCCGCGCGACGAGCGCGAGACCCGCGACAACCTCGGCGAGCCGCTGCCGCCGCTGCCGCCCCTGCCCTTCGAGCGGGAGCCGCCACCGCTGCGCGCTCGCAGTCGAGCCAGTGACAGCCCGGCGGCCAACTCCTAGTCGCGCGCCCCGCTGCAGATCACGCTCCTTCCCGTCGGTAGGCAGGGTGCCTCCGACGGCTTCACACCGACCAGACCCAAGAAACGGAGAACCGACCATGCCCAAGATGCCTTCGCTGATTGCTGCCGCTACCTGGCTTGCTCTTTCGGTCTTGACCGGCCAGCCCGGCTGGGCCGCCCCGCCCAGCAAGCCCAACAAGCCCAGCCAGCCCAGCGAGCCGGCGCTGACCACCAGCCCCGCTGCCCCCGCCGCTGGCCCCGGACAGAGCACGAGCGGCGTCGTCAACCTCAACGACGCCAGCAGCGAGCAGCTTCAGCTCCTCCCTGGCGTGGGTCCCAGCCGGGCTGAGGCCATCCTCAGCTATCGCAAGAGCCACCCCTTCAAGCGCGTCGAGGAGCTGACTCGCATCAAAGGCATCGGTCGCAAGTCGCTCCTGCGCCTGCGCTCCCTCCTCACCACCAGTGGCCCCACGACCCTCAAGGAGCGCCCGGGCAAGCCGGAAAGCCCCCTGGCCCACCACCGCCACCCCGCGACCCCGAAGCTGAGCTAGCTAGGCCGAGGCGTCCGCGTCGTTGGCGAGGTGCACAATGACCACGGTGATGTTGTCGTCACCACCGCGGGCGTTGGCCAGATCGATCAGCACCCGCGGGGCATCGCTGTAGAGCTGACGACTCATCACATCGGCGAAGTCGTCCTCTTCTAGGTAGTTCGACAGACCATCGCTGCACAGGATCAGGCAATCTCCTGACTGGATGGGGCAGACGGTGCCATCGACCTGAACCTCGCGCTCAAAGCCCACCGAGCGCGTGATGATGTGGCGAAAGCGCGACTCGCGGGCCTCTTGCTCGGTCAGCAGACCCGCCTTGACCTGCTCGGCCACCCACGAGTGATCGGTGGTGATCTGGCTGATCTTGCCGTCGCGAAACAGGTAGCAGCGCGAGTCCCCGACATGCGCCACATAGGCCCGCTGGCTGTGCACCAAGACCGAGGTCAGCGTCGTGCCCATGCCGGCCAGGTCGGGATCGCTCTGCGCCGCATCAAAGATCGCCGCGCCGGTGATGTACATGGCCTTCTGCAGGTGGGCCAGCACCTCGTCCTTGCCCGCCGAGCGCTTGGGCGGCACCAGGGCATCGCGCAGGCGCTCAACCGCCATCCGACTGGCCTTCTCTCCCGCTCGGTGTCCACCCATGCCATCGGCTACCGCGAATAGGCTGATCTGGGGGGCCACCAGGTAGCTGTCCTCATTGTGCTGGCGCTTACGGCCGACATCAGAGAGGGCATATGGGATGAGGCGCATTCCGATCCATTATCACGGTCATCCCTCGGGGCAAAGCCCCAAGCTTGGCCGCTCCCGGGGACCGCAGCTCCAGCCACGGCTCACACCCGGGGGCGGCGACGTGCTCCGGGGTACACCGGCGGTCCGCTGCTCCCGCGGCGCCACCTAGCGGCGCGAGAGCTGTCGCGTCCCAACCCCCAGATGCGTGGCCGCGTCCTGCGCCTGCAGTGCCCCCAGGAGCATGCTCATGTGCCGACCGAGAGGGGAGAGCCCATGCTCAGCCACCCCGTCGGGATCGATGCGCCGCAGGCGCTGGATCAGCAGGGCCAAGCTCTCGCCCTCCGCCGCCGCGCCCCGCGCCAGGGGCCGTAGGCGTCGCAGGCCACGCGCCACCGCCCGCGCGCAGCGCCAAAGCCAGCCGAGGTACACGTGATAGCGACGCTCTAGCTCCGGGCCGGGCGTGCCGCTCAGCCAGTCATCGAGCAGCAGGACGGCTTTTAGCGCCCGCAGGTCGTCGTGCTGCAGCGTCTTGGCCTGGCTCGCGAGCCAGCGAAAAACCGGCCGCTCCGCCAGCCCACCCAGCTCAGCCCGGGCCAAAAGCAGCGCTGGATAGTCGCTCAGCGCCGGCTCGGAGAGCAAGAGCGGCAGCGGCAGATGGTGGTAAAACAGCGCCGCTCGGGTCAGGAGCTCCAGCGGCTCGCCGCCGCCAGGCCCCTGAGGCGAAGGTGATCGCGACAGGAAGCGCAGCCCGTTCGGCCAGCCGAGATGGGCGCGGCGCGAGCGAGGGGCCGCTCGGACCGGGACAGCCGAGCCGTCCGTCGATAGAGCCGCAGCCCAGCGCTCGGCCACAGGCAGGCTGCGACAGACCAGAAGCACGCGCCCCCCCTCGCTCAGCCGACGGCGTAGGCGACCGGCCAGGCTCACCCCCAGGCGGGGCGTGCTGCACTCGACGGCCTGACGCGGCTCGCCCCCCGGCCAGCAGACGAGGTTGTGCATCCGCGTCCCCGGCGTATGAGCCCGCCCAAGACGCTGACTGAGGGTCAACAGGACCTCGCCGCGCGCCTGCGCTCGCCGCACCAGGCGGCGCTGGGCCGGTGTCAGCTCGTCTCCGTCGAGTGCAAGGCCATGGCTCAGAGCCGCCCGCAGCAGATCTTGCCCGTGACCTGGCGCCGTCTGCCCAAGCTCGACCAGGGCCCGCGCAGCGGCCGGCAGCGCAGGGGAGCTGGCCGCCAACAGCGAGTGGAGCAGGCGCAGCCGCTGGCTATGCTGCGGCACCAGCACCTGCGTCGCTTCCCCTCGACGAGCGAGGGACAATAAAGACTCGCGCAGGCATGCGGCCTCGCCCGCCCATGCCCGGCGATCGCAGAGCTCCTCACTGGCTGTAGGGGCAGCCGACAGCAGGGGTGTCACCGCGCGCTCCGCCTCAACCTCTGAGCCGCCCACGGCCCCCGAAGGCCCTGGCGCGCAGGGGCGCAGCCGGCCGGCCTCCAGCTGAAAGACCGGGGGCGGCGCAGACGCGGGTCCGCAGATCACCTCGGGCGCCAGGGTCGCCTTCAGCTGCGACAGCGCGGTCGGCAGTGCCTCTTGCATAACAAAGGTCACGACGCGCAAAGCAGCTCCGGCCTGGCGCAGGTAGCGCAGCAGCGCGGCCAGGATCCGGCGGCGCCGCGGCTTAAGCAAGCTCTCCAGCGAGTCAATGATCAGCGACTCAACCCCGCCAAGCAGCCCGGGCTCGCGACGCAGGCGACGCAGCAGCCGGAGCGGCGAGCAGATCGCCGCGGAGAGGTCGATATCCGGCAAGTGCGACAAAAATTCCGCTCGCGCGCGCCGACGCTCGGCCGCCGAGCTGAGCAGCAACAGCGAGCGCTGGCCGCTGTGCTGGCTGTGCAGAAACAGCAGCTTGGCCAGCACGCTCTTCCCCGTGCCAACCCCAGCGCCAATCAACAGGTTGCCGCCGCCCTCCCCCAGCACCCCGCGACGCAGCGCCTGCGCCTGCAGCGGCAGCAGTGTCAGCCCGTCGGGGCCGGGACGCGCAGGATCGCTGCCGCTCTGAACAAGCTGCTTAAACGCCCGCACCTCGCTCGGCACAACGCCAAAGGCCACGAGGTCATCGATCGACAGAGTCTGCTCAGCACGAGATGGGCACATCGGAGCCGGGGGGTTCATGCAGCCTGCTCATTGCTCTACATGCTGGCCGGGGGGGCGCAGCGAGGCGCCAGAAAGACTCTGGCCGGGCCAGCATAGCGCGTTCTTGAGATTGAGAACAAGGGACAACAATCTCCGGCTCGATCTTGCTTGCGGCAGGCGGGACTGACCCGCAGCGGAACTTTTCAGGCGCTAGCGCTGGCAGGGGTCCCGTCCAGCAGCCCCGGGGCAGCCGGTCGCAGGCGGCCAGGGACCGCAGCCTGGGTCTCAAGCTGGACGAATTCGTCCACCTAAGCCGCGCCGCATCCCCACGGTCTCCGACGGAGAACCGCGAAGAAAGCGCTCAGGACGAGCAGCGCAGGCTGGCACCGCCCTTGCTTTGTACCCAGCACAGCTAGAGCAAGCCTCCCCATCCATCGAGCCGGCCGGCGCTGCTACCCGCCGCGCCCCGCAGCTAGCAAGGAGTCCGAGGATGCGCCCCTTCCAGACGCTTATCGCCTTCGCTCTGACCACGACGGCCTGGCTTTCGCTGAGCCCGGTCAGCCCAGCTCAGGCCCAGCCCCAAGCGGGTCCCCCCGTCGAAGTCGCCGCGCCCCCCGACAGCCTCGATTCGGCGGCACCGCCATCGCCAAGCGTCAGCGTCAGCCCGCCCAGTGCGGTCCTGCCAGTACCGCTGCCGCCCGCCGTCCCAGCCCCCGGAGCTCTGCCTGCTCCCGTCGCTGTGCCCTATGCTCCGCCCTATCTGCAGCCGGCGCTCGCCAGTCCCCTGCCGCAGAGCGCGGTGCTGCTGATGCCGCAGGATCAGCTGCTCGCCAGCCAGGGGTCCTGGGAGCGCCGCGGCAACGAGCTCATCCTGCGCCACCGCGGCTCGGCCCCAGGCTCCGGCCGCCGCAGCGGCATGATCGCCGCCGGCATCACCTTGCTGTCGATCGCCTATACCCCGGCCTTGATCACCGGCGCGCTGTTTACGCTGATGGAAGGCCCCAACGACGTCGCCTCGTCGCTCTTGCTGCCGGTCGGTGGTCCCTTTCTCAGCGGCCTGTTTGCGCTGTCGGGCCAGAACGACCTCGGTCTGTCGGGCCGCGGTGCGCAGACCTGGGCCTATACCTGGATGCTGGTCGATGGTGCGGTGCAGGTCACCGGCCTGGCCCTGATCATCGCTGGCGCCCGCGCCCGCCCCAGCAGCCCGCAGAGCTTCCTTGAGCGGGTCCTCATCCTGCCCTACTCGACGCAGAACGGCGCCGGTGTGACGATCAGCGGCCGGTTTTAGCAACCGGACCCCGACGACCGGACCCGGCCCAGAAAGCGCAGCCCGAAAAAGTTCAGCCGCAGCGATGATTTCGCCTCCGGCCTGCGGTCTATCCAAGGCTGGGTGAGACCGCGAGCGGACGCGCTGTCCGCCTCTCCCCAGAGTCCACGCCCCGAAGACAGGACCAGGCCCATGGGAAAGCTGACGGTAACGACCTTTGTTTCGCTAGATGGAGTGATGCAAGCCCCGGGGGGGCCAACGGAAGATCCCAGCGACGGCTTTACGCACGGCGGCTGGGGCATCCCGCACTTCGATGAGCCCACCGGAGCCGTCATGTGCGAGATCTTCAGTCGCGCCGAAGCCTTCCTGCTCGGCCGCCGCACGTACGAGATCTTCGCTGGCTACTGGCCCAAAGTGACCGCGCCCGACGACCCGGTCGCCACCGCGCTCAACCGGCTGCCCAAGCACGTCGCGACGACCACCCTGCGCACGCTGACCTGGCCGGGAGCGAGCCTGCTTGGCAGCGATGTTCCGGCTGCCGTGCGCCGCCTCAAAGCTCAGTGCACAGGTGAGCTGCAGGTCCATGGCAGCTGCGGCCTGCTGCAGACCCTGTGGCAGCATGACCTCATCGACGAGCTGACCCTGCTGCAGTTTCCCGCGGTGCTGGGGAGTGGGCGCCGCCTGTTCGGGCCCGGTGCGCGACCGCTGGGGATGAAGCTGCTGCACACCGCGGCCTCGTCGTCGGGCATCGTCATCTCGGCCTATCGCCGCGACGGTGAGCTGCGCCTGGGCGCCGTCCCACCGCTCTAGTCACGACGGGACGGGTGACTGCGGCTAGTCGTTGACCACGACGTTGACTTTGCTGCCCTTGGCGACGGCGGTGCCGGGGGCTGGATCCTGACGCAGGACGGCGCCATCGGCGGCATTGTCGTCGGAGGTCTTGCCGACATCGCCCAGCACCAGGCCGGCCTGCTCCAGCGTCCGACGGGCCGAGCCGAGGCTGCGACCGCGCAGGCTGGGGACCGGCACCTGCTCACCGCCCTTGGAGACCTGCAGGCTGACGCTCTCGCCGCGGCGCAGCTGGGTGCCGGGCGGGGGCTCGGTGGCGATGATCGCCCCGACGGGAACCGTGACATTGGGTAGCTCGGTCACCGTGCCCGCCTTGAGGCCCAGATCGCCGATCGCCTTCTGCGCCGCTGCCAGCGGCTGGCCGACCACCGCCGGGACCGCCACCTTGGCGATCGGCAGCGCCAGCATGGCGTGCAGCTCGCCGCCCTTCTTCAGGCGCGAGCCCTGCAGCGGCCGCTGCTCCATCACCGAGCCGACGGCGATCTTGTCGCTCTCGGACTCGCGCTGACCATCGATGACTAGCAGCAGCCCAAGGGGCTCTGCCAGGCCGCGCGCCTGATCCGGCGTCAAGCCGACGATCTGTGGCACGTCGATCACTTTCTCAGGCGGTGGCGCCATCAGGTTGTGCATCACCAGATACGTCCCCGCGCTGACCACCATGGACACGAGCCCCGATACAACGTGTTGCCATGCCGACATAATTTGACAGTACCCGAATTTGCTAGCGCAAAGAAGCGGCAGCCGCAGCCTGCCGGCTCGGGGCCGAAAGACCCCGCTTTGCGGCGCCGTCCGGGCCCGGCTTTTCCTTTATACTGGCAGCCATGGCCAATCTCGATGCACCTGCGGGGGGCAGTGCAGGGGACGGCGGCAGTGCCCCTTCTCCACCTCGGCCCCAGGGACTCTCGCTCTCGACCTCGCGACCGCTGTCGGTGATTATCCCGCCCGGTACGCTGGTTACACCCGCCACGGCAGCCGCCCACCCGCCGCTCGCCAGCCCTGAGGGCTCGCCGACTATCCGGGCCCGGCTGCTCAACATCGCCGACACCGAGACGGCGGCGGCCCGCCACCTAGCCCAGCTCGACACCGACTTCGCCCAGCGCCACGTCATCCTCCGCGATGCCGTCCAGCTCAAGTACCTGGAGCTCGTCGAGATGCTGCGCGGGGCGGTGCGCGACTTTAACGCCCACCTCGTCGATGCCCCCGGTCACGCCCTGCCGCGCCTACAGTGGTACGAGACGCCCAATATCTCGCTCCGCGATGCGGTCACCGGCGACGGCATGCGGGTGCGCGTGCAGCGCATCAACAGCTACTTCGACCTGGTCTTAAAGATGGTGCATCGGGCCGGCAAAGAGGACGTGCCGCTCATCGAAGGCTACGGCTCGATCGGGCGCGAGCAGATCCGCACCGAGACGCTGATGCGCATCGAGGGCTTCGTCGAAAAAGGCGTCGCCAAGTACCGCTACAGCCAGGACTTCAAGCGGCTTGATGTCCCCATCAGCGAGGTCCCAGATCGCATCGTGATGGCCGTCGCCTCGCACGACTACGCGCTGCTCAGCCGGACGTTTTACGCCCCGCTCATCCCCAAAAAGCCGGAAGAGCAAGAGGCCGACATGCCCGCCTCAGCCCCGGTATCGACCAGCGCCCCAGCCCCCGCCGACAGCGGCGCCGCCACGCCCTAAGCCAACTAGCGCAGCACCATCTTCAGATCATTCCAGGTCACCGTCACCGTGAGGGTGTCGCCCTCCTTGTTCGCGGTCGACGGACTTGCGGTGATGGCCGACAGCGCGGCGGGCAGCTGCATGGCCCCCAGATCGGGCGGCGGCGGCGTGCCTCCGTCGACAAGCTGGCTGCCAAAGTCGGGTCCGCTGGCGGCTGGGCTGGGCACGATGAAGGTCGCGGCCATCACCGGCGGGCTGGTGCTGCCGTTGCCCGACAGGGTGAACTTGCCGCTCGACAGCGTGCCCCGTCCCTCGTTGCCCAGCGCGTCGCGCACCACCTCGGGGTAGGCGTACCAGACGCCGGTGGGGGCATCGATCGGCAGCTGCAGCGAGCCGGTCAGCGTCTCGCCTCCCGAGAGCTGGGTGCTGACCAGCTTCGACGACTCGGCCGGCCCGAGGAAGACCTTGACGTTCTGGCTGCTCGGCAGCTTCTTGTCATCGGCGATGCGCAGGCTGAGGTTGACCGTCTGACAGCGGCCGACCGAGGCGGGGGTGGCCTCCATCGCCACCGGGGTCGGCGGCACGCGATCGCCTTCGGGGTTGCTCTCGACCGTCAAAAGGACAATGCCAGCCTCGGTGTCGAGCGCGGTGCCGCCTTTGGGATCGAGGATCTTGTAGCGCTTGTCGGTGTCGATGTTGCGGCGAACCCGCAGCACGCGGCCCCCGTTGTTGAGCGTCACCTGCCCTTCGACAACATAGTTGCCAGCCGACAGCGTGGTCGGCACTTGCAAAGAGATCGTGCCGCTGCCGCCGGCCAGCACCTGCGGCTCATAGGCCGGCTCCGCCCCGGGACCGGGGGCCTTCTCGCTGACCAGCCACCACTTGCTCTCGCGAATGCCGCACAGCTCATCGGCCAGGCTGATCTGCACGCTGACCCGATCGCCCTGCTTGACGGTGTTGCTGCCCGACAGCGTCACCGCCCCGACCTTCAGCGACGGCGCCGAGGCCGCGCTGGAGTACGTGGTGGTGATGTTGGTAAAGCTGGCGCCGGTCGCCTGCATGGTCTGGCCACTCTCGTACTCGACGAGGTAGCCGGTCGGGTTGTGGCGAGCGACGGCCAGCGGCTGGCCGGTGGCACTGACCAGGACCACTCGCTCGACGATGTAGTTGTCGGCCGCGTCGCACTTGCCAAAGGCCCGCTGGCCGGCATAGATGCCGCCGGTCCCGTCGAGCATCAGGCCGAAGCTGGCCCCGGTGGCGCCGCGCAGCTCGGCATAGAGCTGCTTGGGTAGCTGGCTGTCCTTGCTCATCGGATCCAGCTCCGCGAGCTTCTTGCAGCCGCCGCCATCCTGTTCGGGGGCGCCGCCTTTGCTGCAGCCCGGCTGGCTCGACATCAGCACGGAGACCAAAAGCAGCGACGCACGGCGAGCAAACTGAGCAAAAAGGACCTGTCCATATCCGGCGCGGTTTCCGGACGCGTTCCCGTATCGACGATCGGTGTGCATGGCCGCGCACCATAGCAAAAAGTCTAAAGCGCAACGTGGCGACTTCTTTACAAAGCGCCGGACCGCGTGATATCGGATTTGTTCGCAAAAACCGCTGGGCTCTCGCAGGCTTAGCGTGACTTGGCAAAGGGCTCACAAGCGTTCCGTCTGCTGTCGGAACCCCCGTAGGCCGGTCTGAAGAAGAGGAAGCAAGACCGATGGCTCGAGCAAAACGAGGCTTCAAGGCGCGCCGGCGCCGCAACCGCATCAAGGCCTGGGCGCGTGGCTTCCGCGGGGGGCGTTCGACCCTCTGGAAGTCGATGCTGGAGACGGTGCGGCATGGCTGGATGCACGCCACCCGCCACCGTCGCGAGCGCAAGCGTGATTTCCGTCGCCTGTGGATCATTCGCATCAACGCCGCAGCGCGGGCCCTGGGCATCTCGTACTCGAAGATGATGCACGCCCTGTCGGCGGCCAATATTGAGCTCGACCGCAAGGTCCTCGCCGAGCTAGCGATCAGCGATCCGGCCGCCTTCCGCGCCGTGCTGACCCAGGCCGGTCTCAAGCCAGCTCAGGCCGCCGCCTAGTCGGGGCCGCCCGCCCCCCTCTGCCTCTCCCCAGCCTCCCAGTCCATCCATGAGCGGTACCTCTCCTCCGAAACCACAGGCTGAGACGGACTCCGCACCGCTCAGCCCCATCTATGCGGAGCTCATCGCAAGCTTGGAAAAAGAGCTGCAGCAGGCCGCCAGCGAGCCTGCGCTGCGCGCCGTCTATGCTCGCTTTCTGGGCAAAGATGGCGACGTGCGCAAGCGCCTCGCCGAGGCTCTGCGGGCGGCCCCCGGCCCCGAGAAGCGGGCGGTCGGGCAGGCCGGCAATACCGCGCTGTCGCGTGGCGAGTCGCTGTTTGCGGCCCGGCTGCAGGCGCTGCACGACGCGGCGCAGCGAGCCGACCTCCTGCGCAGCGTCGATGTCACCCTGCCGGGACGGCGGAGCCGACTGGGTGGGCTGCACCTTTTGACCCAGGTGCGCCGCGAGCTTGAAGCGATCTTTGCCGAGATCGGCTTTGTCGTCGCCAGCGGCCCGCAGGTCGAGAGCGAGTTTTACAACTTCGAAGCGCTGGCCATGCCCGACGATCACCCAGCGCGCGACATGCAGGACACGTTCTACGTCCAGGCCGAGCCGCTGCCCAAGCCCACCGGGGGTCGCCTGGTCCTGCGCACGCATACCTCGCCGGTCCAGATCCGCACCATGCTGGCGCAAGCCCCGTCGGTGCGCATCATCGCGCCGGGCAAGGTCTATCGCAAAGACGACGACCCGACGCACTCGCCCATGTTCAACCAGATCGAGGGGCTGGTGGTCGATCAGGGCATCAGCTTCGCCGACCTCAAGGGCACGCTGCTGTACTTCGCCCGGCGCTTCTTTGGGCCCAGCGTCAACATCCGCCTGCGTCCCTCGTTCTTTCCCTTCACCGAGCCCAGCGCCGAGGTCGACGTCACCTGCGTCTTCTGCGCCCAGCGCGGCTGCCGACTGTGCAAAGGCACCGGCTACATCGAGATCCTCGGCTGCGGCATGGTCGATCCCGCCGTCTTTGCCCACGTCGATGGCGAGCGCGAGCGCCGCGGTCTGAGCCGCGCCTACGACCCAGAAACGATCTCTGGCTTTGCCTTCGGCATGGGCATCGATCGCATGGCCATGCTGCGCTATGGCCTGTCCGATCTGCGCCTGCTGTTCGCCGGCGATGCCCGCTTCACCCAGTTGTTTCGCTAACGCCCAGCCCTAGACCCTGTCGCGCCGCTTCCCCCCTGCCCTCTCGGGAGGCGCGGCCGACACCGAACCGGAACTGCCATGAAGATCTCTTGGAATTGGCTGCGCGAGCTTGTGAAGCTGCCGG
>CAZVMD010000226.1:0-11913 GCA_964628555.1 uncultured Myxococcales bacterium
GCCAAGCCCGAAGCCAAAGCGGACGCCAAGGCAGACGCCAAGCCCGAAGCCAAAGCAGAGGAACCGGCCAAGCCGCAAGAGGCTAAGCAGGCGCCAGCCTCCGACGCTCCGTAAGCAGCAGCCCCGCCGCAAAGCCCCCACGCAACCTACCCGCCCCACCGCACGAACACGCCGCACCGCGCATGATCGATGGACCGCAGAAAGCGGGCCAAGTGCCACTGAAAAAGACCCTGCAATAACGACCGCAGCGCGGCCGGAACTTCTGACCCTGGGCCCCTTTTGGCCAGACAAGCCAGGTCGCAATTGCCCAACCTAAAAGCGCACGCAACTCCGCGCAGCTCCGCGCGTTTTCTGGAAAGAAAGCGCTGCGGGAAGCGGCAATCTGTGCGATGATGACAACATGCAGACTAGCTCGTCCGCCTCGCTGGACGTGCTCTGTGAGCGGCTCTTGCGGTCAGCCGCAGCGCGTAAGGTGTTGATCTGCACCTTGGACGGCTGCGTGGTCGCACACGCTGGCGATCGAAACGTGTTTGCCGGTGTGACCTTGACGGAGCTTACAGAGCTGGCCGCCGAGATGCTTATCGAGACACAACAAGCCAGCCATCTGGCGGTGCCAGTGGAAGACCGCTTTGCCCGCGTCGGCCGCATGCAGGTCTGCGCGGCTCCGCTTGGGCATCAGGCGCTCCTCCTGGTGCTCTACGATGAACGCAGCGATGCCAACTTGGTGCGCATCCGAGTGCGTCGCGCCCGTCCGCAGATGCTGCGAGTCCTCAGCAGCGCCGAGCACTCTCCTTCGATCTGCTAGCGACAAATTCGCGGCTCGCAGGTGCTGCTGCTTGCCTTCCGCGGCCCGACGCAGGTAAGCCTATCGTATGAAGACGAAGTGGCAGCCGCTGACTATGGCCGTCCTCAGCGCGCTGGGTCTGGCGAGCTCGCTCTACCTGACCTCGATTCACCTGGCTCATCTGCGCACCGGTGCCGCCAGCATCTGTAACCTAGGCAGCCAGTTCAACTGCGACGTCGTCAACACCAGCCGCTTCTCAGAGCTAGCCGGCGTTCCCGTCTCGCACCTCGGCTCGCTGCTATACGTGGCGCTGCTCTTGTTGTCGATACTCGCTGCCCAGCGCCCCGGCTTTCGAACGCGCAGCCAGCCCTATCTACTGCTGCTGATCGGCGCGGCATGCGCCTATTCGCTGTTCTTGGCCGGCATCTCGGCCTTCGTGCTGCATGCCTTCTGCCTCTTCTGCATCTCGCTCTATGGGATCAACTTCGGACTCTTGGCCGCTGTCACGCCAGGCTCGCTGACGACGCTGCAGGCCCTGCCCAGTCAGATCGCAGCGGATCTGCGGGCCCTGCTTCGCCCTGCACCGCTCTTGCTTCTCATAGCGGCTCTCTGTGGGACTCTGGGATCGCTGATCCTGGTCCGTGGCGCTGCGCAGCGAGCGCAGCAGTTAGCCCAGGAGCGCACCAGTGCCGGCCCGTCGGCTGCGACGCCAGCTCCGACGCCAAATGCAGCCCAAGCAGCAAGTCCCCCGGAAGCCCCCACTGCTCCGCCGCGTATCGACCTGCGCGATCCCATCGCTCCCAGCTTGGGTCCTGCCGATGCCCCGATCACGATCGTCGAGATCAGCGACTTTGAGTGTCCGTTCTGCCAGAAGGCCGCGCAGACGCTCGCCGAGCTACGCAAGCTCTACCCTGGCAAGCTGCGCTTGGTGTTCCGCCACTTTCCGCTCGATGAGAGCTGCAACAAGCTGCTCAAGCGACAGATCCACGAGAACGCCTGCGCCGCGGCACGGGCCGCCTTCTGCGCCGGGGAGCAGGGGCAGTTCTGGCCCTACGCCGAGAAGCTCTTTGCGGGGGAGACAGAGCCCAGCGATCTGGACGCGCACATGCGCAGCCTGAGCCTAAACGAGCCTAGCTTCCGTCGCTGCCTGCGCGATGAGGCGACCAACGCACGCATCGTCCGCGATATCGACGAGTGCGCCAAGGCCGGCGTCGTCGGTGTGCCGGTTCTCTTGATCAACGGCCGCAAGCTAGCCGGAGCGCAGCCGATCGAAGCGTTTCGCAAGCTGATCGACGAAGAGCTAGCCGTTCTGGGCAAAGAAGTCCGCTAGATCCGGCGGCAGCGAGCTGCGAACCTCGATCGGCTCGCCGGTCAGCGGATGCGGGAAGATCAGGCCGGCGGCATGCAGGGCATGGCGTGGCAAGACAAGCTCGGGCTCAGTCACGGCAGAATCTTCGTCTTCTAGCTCATCGGTCAGCGCGTCGGCAGCCAGGCCAGTCGCCGGCTCTTCTTCATCGCTATCTGCATCGCCATCGGCCAGGCCACGCGCCACCCAGCGCAGGAAGACGTTCTCGTCGGGATAGAGCTTGTCACCAACGATCGGATGACCGATGGCGTCGAGATGCACGCGGATCTGATGCTGCCGACCGGTATACGGCCGACACTCGACCAAGGTATGGCGCTGGCCACGGTGCAGGACTTCCACCTCGGTGCGCGAGGGCAGCCCGCCTTCGGCCAGCGAGCGCAGCGCCATGCGCACGCGGACCACGCTCTGGCCTGGCCCGATCGGCTGGTCGAGCACCAGGTGATCGTCGGCGAGGATGCCGTGAACGATGGCCAGGTAGCGCTTGCGCACCAAGCGACGCTGAAAAGCAGTCTTCAGAAACGAGGCCGCCTGCGCCGTGCGCGCCACCAAGAGCAGCCCCGAGGTCTCGCGATCCAGGCGATGCGCACACTGCAGCGACTCGCCGGGGAAGCGCTCGCGGAGCACTGCGGTCAGCGTCGAAAAATGATACCGACCCGTCGGATGGATCGGCAGACCGGCTGGCTTGTCGATGACGTAGAAGGAAGGGTCGCTGTGCACAAGACTGATGTTGCGCGGGACCTCGGGCTCAGGCGGGGCGGGGCGACGAAACGAGACCAGCTGCCCCGAAAAGACGCGCATGCCAGAGCGAGCAGGCCGGCCGGCTACATCGCAGTCGCCCTCGATGACTCGCTGGATGCGGCTGCGCGAGAGCCGACGGATGCGCTTCTGTAGAAAGCGATCCAGGCGCCAGCCGTGGCACTCATTTTCGACGACAAAGCGCTGCTCGACGATGGTCGGCCGACCGCCGGCTGGGCCCTGGCTGCCCAGCTCGGTCGGGTTGCCGTCGCTGCGATGTGGGGTTTCAAGCTCACTCACGATTGCTCACGCTAGGCACGCGGTTCTTGTTATAACGTCGCGACCGTCGCCGCCGGCGGCCAATATACTCGCATGCATCCCGCCTCCGAAAAATCTGGCTGGCTTCGCTCACTCTGGCCTAGCCCCTATGAACAGCTGATCGCCCGCCGTTATCTCATCCGCTACCGCCGCAGCAACGCGCTCACCGCCCTCGCTGGCCTGAGCGTGCTGATTACGGCCGGCATCGAGGCGTACTACTTCCTCCTCCCCGGACAGAAGACCTTTGTGCTGGGGATGGCCGCTCTGCTCGCGCCGCTGGCCAGCATCATAGCCCTGCTGCTGACGGTTCTTTCGGTGTTCAGCACGGTAGCGGTGGTCGGAGTGGTCCTGGGAGTTGCAGCACTCACGGTGGTGATGGCCGTGACTTCCGGCTTTCAGGGCGAGATCCGCAATCGCGTCATTGGCCTCAACGCCCACGTCCTGGTCTTGAAGTACGGCCTCGACTTTCAGGACTACGGCGAGGTGATGAAGAAGCTGCGGGCGCAGCCCGAGGTCAAGGCAGCCTCGCCTTTTGTCTACCACGAGATGCTGTTGGCCAAAGATGGCTTCCGCACCGCCGGAGTCTTGGTCAAAGGCATCGACATCCAGAACGCGCCCAGCGTGCTCGATATGCAGCGCTGGCTGCTGCCTGGACCTGATGGGCAGCCGCCGACGCTTGCCAGCCTGGGCATCGCTTCGACACCGCGCGAGGGCGGCCCTCCCCTGCCCGGACTTCTGGTCGGCCGCGAGCTAGCGCGCAAGCTCAAGCTGCAGTCCGGCGAGCGTGTCCGTCTGGTGTCGCCGCTCGTCGGCCTGGACTGGACCGGAGACGGTGCTCCCGCTCGTCGTGGCGACGACCCACCGCGGGTGCAAGAGTTCCGCGTGGCCGGCATCTTCAGCGCCGGCTTCGATGAGTACGATCGCCGCCTGCTGATGGTCACCCTACCCAAAGCGCAAGAGCTGGTGGGTCTGGGTGATACCGTCACTGGCATCGAGCTGCGGCTGCAGGATCGCCAGGTCGACCTGGCCCGCCTGGTCGGCGACAAGCTGGTGCAGTTTCTCGGCGGACCACCGTTTCGCAGCGTCGATTGGGAGGAGCTGAATCACAACCTCTTTACCGCGCTGCGGCTGCAGAAAGCGGTGCTGACCCTGGTGCTGTTTCTCATCATCTTGGTCGCGGCGTGCAACATCATTGCTTCGCTGACCTTGCTCGTTGTTGAAAAGACGCGCGAGGTCGCCATCTTGCAGGCCATGGGTATGTCGGCGCTGTCCGTCGCTTCGGTCTTCCGCACCGCCGGCATGGGCATCGGTATCCTGGGCACGGCGCTCGGCTTGGTGATGGGGCTTCTAACCTGCGCGCTGGTGCGCCGGCTGGGCTACCTGCTCGATGCCAAGGTCTACATGATCGACCACCTACCGACCGACGTCTCGTGGCCGGAGGTCGCGTTCATTGGCGGCATGACCTTGCTCATCTGCTTGATGGCGACGCTCTACCCGGCGCTCCGGGCTGCTCGCCTGCGGCCGGCCGACGGCCTGCGCATGGACTGAGCGCACGTCGAGGCGCACCCCTTCGGCGCGCTGCAACAGCAGACTCAGCACCTGCCGATCACTGAGTACAGGCGCGGTGCCGCGATTTTCGTAGGCCAGCTGCTCGCGAAATGCCTGCAGCGTCGCACGCAGAAGCGCTGAGGCCGGGGCGGCCAGCGGGCTGATAAGCTGCAGCGCTGCTTCATCGCGCACCTGCTGCGGCACGATCAGCTTGCGCGGACGGCGCGGCGGACTCTGATCGCGGCTGGAGTCTGACGAGCCGGAGGACTCGGCGGAAGAGTCATCCGAGGACTTCGAGGAGTTGTTGGAAGAGCGGTTGGAAGAATCGTTGGAGGTGCCGGCTGAGGAGCGCGAGACATCGGGACCGCTGACCTGTGAGCTGGCGATCGAGCCTTGGCTGGAGGATGCCGCAAAGGCGTCGAATCCCCCGGCGGCCATGGCCAGCCGCGGGGCGAGCAGTCCAAGCGCGATCAAGGCCGTGGGGCGAAGCCCAAAACGTACGCTGCGCTGCATGTTCATCCTCCCATGTTCAAGGGTTCTTTGCCGTTGCTGTCAGTTGAGCCTGCGCGGTGGATGCCGGTGTGCGCTCCGGCTCGTGACTCGCCGCCCACATGAGCTGTTCGATCAGCCTGCGGCGGTTTTCTTGCGTCTTGTGCCACTCGCCATACTCGGCCGGGAAGTAGGTCTGCAAGAGCCCCTGCGCCTCGCGCCAGAGCTCCTGCGCCACGCGATCGTGCTCGCGATCGGGGGGACGACGAACCTCTGCCGCGAAGGGAATGCCATAGCCTGGCGCCACGAACTGCCACGGAAGCTCGACGGCAAGCTGGGGTAGCAGGGCCTGCAAGGTCTGCAAGTGCGGCCGATGCAGGTTCTGCAGGATGAAGCGTGTAAGCGTGCGCTCAGCATCGACTAAGCGACGCTGCAAGATTAGCCCTTCCAGGGCGAAGGCCTGCGCGATCACGGGCTGTGCCAGAGAGAGCGGCAGCGTGCTGAGCCCGGCCAGCCAGACCTCACGTTGCCGCGCATCGCTGTGGCTCAGGTAGCGCTTGAGTGTGGTCGGAGCGACTGGCGGTAGGTGCGGTCGCAGCACAGCGAATGCGGCCTCATAGCGCCCAGCCTGCGATGGGAAGTAGAGCCCAGCCCGCTCACGCCAAAGTTCCGCGGCGGCCCCGCTTGGCACAGGGGGCAGCTGCGCCAGACCGCGGCGCAAGAGCTCATCGAAAAGGCCACTCGGCGTAATCGTGTGGATACGGTGCAGCTGCGGATCGGCGCTCGCGCTCTGCAACAAGCTCAGCGACTCGCTTGCGCAGTTGTTGCTGAGGAAATAGTAGCGGCCGGCGTAGCTCCAATAGATCTCCAGCGCCCGTCGCACAAACTGTCGCTGCTCCCCCTGACTGAGGCGCAGCGGCAGGCTGTCGAGGCCGCGCAGCTCGCGCTCGGTGTACTCGATCAGCACGCTGGCCAGTGGCTTGACGAACAGCTGCGAGACATAGCCACCGGTGAGTCCCTTCCAGGGCGAGATCTGCAGATCACTCTGCAGGTTGGCGCCGAAGCCAAGTACCACATGGTCTTGCACATCCTCCATGCACTCGGGTCCGACCTGAGTCCGCGACTCGTTGCAGACCACGAGGCGGAACATGCTGTGGCCAAAGCGGCTGGCGATGCCGTCGCCGCGGGCCGCGAGCAGGTAGTGGATCTGATAGATTCGCGCCGGGTCGAGCGAGAGGGCCTCGCCGCGGTGGTACACGGTGTAGTTCTGGGCGCAGGCGGTCTGCGGATGGGGGCGGTAGCGCAGCGCCTCTTCGAAGAATGCATAGCTCGCCGGACGGCGACAGCGATACTCCGGGTCAAGCAGGAAGTACTCAGCGTTGACCGCCAGGCTCTCGGGCAGGCTGTGCCCTTCGTAGGGATCCGGCGAGCGCGTCCACAGCTGATTGCGAGGCCTAAGCTGGCGCCAGATGCCCTGCCGATCAAAGCGCACCAGATGGCGATAGCGCGGATCGCGACTGAGGCCGGCTCGGGCATCGAAGGCATGCACGACCTCATGCAGCACGGTAGCGAGCGCCAAGCGATACAGCGAGCCGTGGCCACAGGGATAGCGCGGCGCAGCCTGCGGCCCCGCCAAGATGATCGCGGCAAAGCCGCGGTGCAGATGAATCTGGTGCGGCGACGACGCATCATCGGAGAGCTCGAGGAGCGCCAGCTCTTGGGCGGGCAGCGACAGGGTGCGCGGGGTGGCCGCAGCCTGGCTGGGGCACTGCGGCAGCCGGAGCGGATGGCTGATGTCCGGCGCCAGATGCTCCTCAGGATCGTGGTCAAAAGCGACGACAAACGTCTGCGGTAGCTGAGCCTGCACGCGCGGCGGTACGGCCCGCTCGACCTCGCGCAGAAACGCGGCCAAGGCCGGAAGCTGGTCCGCCGTCAGGAAGCGCGGCGCAAGCTGCAGACGAAAGCTACGAGCGGCCTGGGCATCTGGCACTACCAGAGCCCAGAGCAGGCAGAGCCATCGACCTAGCCAGGCGCCGCTGCGCCACACCCTACTTCACGATGTTGAGCAGCGCGCAAAATGTGCCGAACACCAGCCCGGCGGCGCCGAGGGTCGTCTCGTTCTCGCACAGCTGCGCGTGCAGGCGCTCGATGACACTGCGCTGCCGCGACGAGAGCTTCTGCCCAAACCACAGGAGCAGCATGGTGTAGCCGAAGCGCAAGCCCAAGAGCAGCGAAGCCAGCCCGGCCGCGAGACTGCCGATATAGACAACCGGGGCGTAACGGATGAAGCCCAGGTAAGCGACCATCTTGATCGTGCAGTACAGCCCACTGATCGCTGCGCCCAAGCCCAGCATGCCGGACAGCGGCGACAGCGCCTGCAGCCAAAACCGCAGGCTGGGCAGGTGCTTGCCCAGCGAGCGCTCGCAGGCCAATGCGGCGACGAGAAGAAGCAAGACGCTGCCGAGAAGTCCCATGGCGGCCATTATCGCCGCGTCAGCAAGGAGCCGCAATTGACAAAGCTTGCTCGCCGCGCCGAGTATAGGACCCAGCATGGCTGTACGCGCCCAGACGATGGATGTGCCTAAGCAGCGCCTGACCCTTCGAGCGATGGTGCGCGGAGCCAGCACCACCGCCCGCGCGGTTCGTTTCTACGAGGCGCAGGGACTGATCCAGTCGGCGGCCCGCTCGCCAGGCGGCCACCGCTGGTTCGCACAGAGCGAGCTCGATCGTCTGCGCCTAGTCATTGATCTGCGTGCCTGCGGCTTGTCGATTGAAGAGATCCGCACGGTCCTCGAAGCCAAAGACAAAGGCACGACACCGCAGCAGTCCGCGACGGCGGTACAGGGCCTGCTCAGCACTCACATGGCCGAGCTGTCGCGCAAAGCACTGGTCATCCAGCGGCTTAGCCGCGAGCTCGGCGCGACGGTACAGCTGCTTGACCAGTGTGCTCACTGTGAAGATCCCCGCGGCCTGGACGCCTGCCCGACCTGCGAGCTGCCGCGTCTGGCCACCACCCCCCCTAGCTTCCATCACATCTGGACCCTGCCACAGCCCCCCGCGACAGCCACCGCGACCAGTGCGGCCAAGCTGCGTCCGGCAAAACCCAGCAACGACTAAGCAGCATCCACGTGCCTTGAAACAGCGCCGCACGCAGCGGCATCGACTAGCGTGAACTCTTGATCATCGCTCGGCCCCAAAAGTTAACGCGGCGGCTCCAGCAACACTTAGCCAAGCTGCCGATCTTTCCGCTGTACCGCGTGCAGCTATTCCCCCGCGCCCTGCTCCCGCTTTACATCTTTGAGCCTCGCTATCGTGAGCTGACCGCGCACTGCCTGCGCAGCGGCGGAACCATGGCCATCGCCTCGCTCTTGCCTGGGTTTCGCGAAGACTACCAGGGGCGACCGCCGATTCGCCGCACAGCTGGAGTCGGCCGCATCGTCGCGCATCGGCGGAATCCCGATGGCACCTACAACATCCTCCTCTTTGGTATGGCGCGCATTCGCATCGAGACCGAGCTACCTCCCCTGGCCAGCTTCCGCGAGGTGCGCGCCGAGCAGCTCTTCGATCACTGGCCGAGCAGCTACGACCCCAGCGGTGGCGAGCGGACGCTGACCGCCCTGGTGCAGAAGCTGTCGCTGCTATTGCCCAAAGGCGGCCCGGCCCTGGTTGAGCTGACCAAGATGGCGCGCACGCCGGGCGAGCTCACCGATGTGTTGTCGGCCTCGCTGCTCTCCGAGCCCCGGCTGCGCCTACGTCTGCTCCACACCTGCGATGTCGCTCAGCGCATTGACCTCGTCTCCGATGCGATGATGCGCCTCATCGCTGAGCTGCAGAGCACGCCGCCATCTGAGCGAAACTGAGGGCGGCCTCAGAATCCTGAGGCTCTTCCGCCCCACGCGCCCACCGCCCCTGAGAGCATGCCAGGCGCCGGAAGATGGCATGGTACATGCCAAGGTCCAGGGCGTCTCAAGGAGGAGCTCGCCATGTATCCACTTCGACGCCTCAGCTTGGTGACCACGCTACTTGGTGCGGCGGCTTGCAGTGCACCCGCGTTCGTGACTCCGCAGCCGGAAGCCTACGATCTCGATGAGCGCACGCGCGACCAAGCGGTCGTTGCCTGGCTGCATACCGACGACCATCTGCCAGTCTGGCTAGAGGAGCAGCTCGCACCTTGGCCGCAGCAAGCGGGCGATCGGGATCTAGGCCTGCGCCAGATCGTCCGCCGCACCGAAGAGGGTACGCGGGAGGTGCTGTGGTCGGCGCCGGCCGGGGCTCGCCTCACCTCGGCCGTGGTCTCGAAAGAGCTGAGCTGGGCCGCGGTCTTCGTCGATGCGGATCGTCGACCGGGCCTAGCCCGCGGCGACCGACAAGGTCTGCACTTCCAGCAGCTGATTGATGCGCCGGGGCTCGCGGCCGATCCTGCGGCGTGGTTCGGCAGCCTGCCGCCCGATGCGTTGCGCGTCGGGCTGCTCAGCGAAGACAGCCTGCGAATCGCCGGCAGCGTCGATGCGCCGGTGGTCAGCCTGCACAGCGAGCACGGGGCCATCTTGGCCTTCCGCTTCCGCTGGAGCGGCGGGCAGTATGAGGCCACGCCGTATACGCTGATCAGCCCAGCGCTGCTGCAGACACCCTACCTGCCGATTGGCGCGAGCTACGACAGCTTCGACGCGGTTGTGCACGACTTTGGTACCCGCCTGGCCAGCGCCGACAGTGGCGCCGCCTACGTTGCACTGCCGGCCAGTGCGGCCCGGCTGCGCCGCCACAACCAAGTGTTTGGCACGCAGCTGCAGCCGCTGCGCAGTGATGCCGACCTAAGCAACCGGCCGAGCGATCTCCTGGTCAGCCGCATCCACGCAGATGGCCACATCGAGTGGACCCGTCTAGTTGGAATCGCCGACGTCGATGACGAGGTGTACGCCATCGCCGCCGGCCCAGGCGAGCGGCTCGCACTGGTCGGCCGCACACGCCGCGAGCGCGGACGCGACAACTCCGAGTGGCACATGAGCCTGCACACGCTCGATGCCCAGGGCGGGCCAGCCCACTCGCGCATCGTCGATCTGCCTGGCAACGGCATTGCGCAGACGGTCGCCTTCACGGCCACGGGTGCGCTGCTGGTCGGAGGCACTGCTGACTGGCTACAGAATCCGAGCGGCATCAGCCTGTATCGTCAGGGTTCGCCGTTCCTCCTGCAGCTCGACCTCGACAGCGATGGGCAGCCTGGTGAGCCGCAGCAGCGCGATGATCTGCTACCCCGCACCAGCGGGCATGCTGAGCTGCGCACACTGGCGGTCGGCTCAGGCAGCCTGTGGCTGGGGGGACTCGAGAATGGGCCGCTGACCCATACCGGCGATAATGACCTCTCGCTGATCCGCGCCGATGGCTGGCGTGCGCGTCGCCCCCGGCCCTAACTCAGGCCCGCCTCGCATGCGCGCCTAGCCCAACGCATCAGGCGAGGACGGCGCGCCACATTGGCAGTCTAGACAGCCATGATCCGCGCAGGTGCCGCAGGTCACCGCGACCTGCTTGCGCAGTGCCTGCCGGGCCCGGAACACGCGCACTGCCGCATTGCCGGCGGTCACGCCGCTCTCCTGCGCAAAGGCCTGCACGCTGAGGCCATCGATCTCGATCCGCTGCAGCGCAGCGGCGTACTCCGGCTTCAGCGTCTCGGCCAAGCGGGCCACGCACTTGCAGACCTGCTCGGCAAACTCCCCATCGGGCTCGGTGGCTGGCTCCAGCTCTTGCACCAGCTTCTCCAGGCGCCGGCTCTGCGCGCCCCGCCGACGATAGTGATCGATAACGGCATTGCGCAGGCTGCGATAAAACCAGGCCACCACCGATTCGCCATCGCGCAGCGACTCGATGCGATCGAGGCCGCGCACGAAGGCTTCCTGCAACAGGTCCTCGGCCAGTGCGCGATCGTCGATCCGACGCAGGAGAAAGTTTAAGAATTCGCGGTGATTGGCGACCAGAGTGGCCACGACCTCGGCGCTAAGCGGTCGCAGCACTTCGTCTTCTGACGTGGTTGACGGAAGCTTCGCTGCCGCCGACGCCGCAGCCAAGTCGTCCGGGGAAGGATGTGCGTGACAGGCCATGCTCTACATCATGTGGGGATGGGGCAGCAATCACAACGCTGCTCAACTCGCCGATGCGGGCGACATGCTGAGCAGCGGCGAACCGAGAAGACCCAGCGCGGGGCGGAGCCCCGGCAAGCGACTACCAGCTCGCAGGCATGCCCAGGCTTGACGGAACACCTGCAGCCTCGGTCTGACCTAGGCTTCGACCTGCAGCTCGCCCCGCAGCATGCTCATGCCGCAGGTAAACGGATAACGACCAGCTGGCAGGGACGGTAGATCGATCGCCACGCGCTCGCCGGTAGGCAGACCGCGGCTGATGCCCAGATCGGAAAAGACGATCTGCGCGCTGCAGGCTGTGCGGTCATCTCGCCGAGCGTAAATCCGGCTGGGCTGCCCGGCCTTAACTACGATGCGGTCGGGGCTGTATCCGCCTTCGACCCTGAGCTCGATCTGCTGACGTCCATCATGATCTACGGCCGCTTTCGTACGGCTGCGCGGCCCGAAGAAGAAGTAACCCGTAGCCGCAGCGGCGAAGATCGAGCCGCCCAGAGCGATGAGGTGTTGCGTGTCCATGGTGGCCTCCTTGTCTAGTTCGGCAG
>CAZVMD010000227.1:0-11906 GCA_964628555.1 uncultured Myxococcales bacterium
CCGCGACACCTGATCAAAGAAGCGCGGCAGCAGGCGGGCCACCATGTTCTGCTTTGGGCTCATCGAGCCGGAGTTGTCGAGCACGTGCAGGATGTCAAGGTGCGGCTCGCTGGCCGGCGAGCGCATGCCGCGGCTGATCACCTGATAGATGCCGGCCTGACGGACCTCGACGCCGAGCAGGCCCTGCTGGGTATCGACGGCAAACATGCCGGCGACGATCTGCGCGGGGGCGCCGATGCCTAGCGGCACCCGCTGGGCGCGCGGCTGCAGGCCCCGGGCGGCGCTGGCCGGCGTCAGGTCGTACAGCTTCTGCGTCGCCATCGCTAGCTGCTCCGGCGCAAGGCCTAGCTGCTGGGCGCGGTCCAGGCGATAGGGCAGCACGATCGAGATCGGCTTGGCAAAGCTCTGCGTATGCGGCAGCACGCACAGGCTGTCCCCGAGCGCCTCCTGCCCTGACTCCAGCGTGAGGCGGGTGCCGGCACTTAGCTCGACGGTGGTCTCGGTGCTGACGCTGCCGGCCGGAATATCGACCCAGGCCCCGGCCAAGGGATGCCCGGCAGGCAGGCGCAGCAGAGTGCGCTGGTCGGGCTGCACCTGGGCCGACAGGATCGTCGGGCCGCAGGCATCGCCGAGCCGCTCATGCAGCGGCAGGGCCTCGCCGCCGCCGACCAGCCCCTCATCATTGCACTGCACGGCCCCAGCGACGATCCCGCCCAGAAGGATGCCGCCCCGGAGCAGCCCGGAGCGATTGAACAAACGTGAAAACATGGTCGCCTCCCCAAGTAGAGTCAGCTGGGTCGGAGAGCAGCTTTCGTACCAAGGCCCGGGAGCCGCCGCTGCGCAAGGTCGCGACGACAGCCGGAAATCCGGCGGTGACGCTCGCCCGCCCAGCTGGCCACTTTCGTGGTCGCGACCCGCTGGCGTCCGTCTTGCTTCGCGCTAGACCGCGCGACTGGCCCATGGGCATCGGCCCAGCGCCCAGGGAAGCTCAGGCCCAGCCGCGCGCCTCACCGCACCTGTCTCGTCGGAGAGCGCCCGGCGGACCGGGAATAGCGATTGCTTCATCTTTTGGTATGTCCGCTGCCAAAATAGAGCGGGCAGACCAGAGAGAGCGAATGGATCGCACCCCGGAACAGAGCCTTGCCGCGGCTGGCGGGCGCCGCGCCCTTACCGCTGGAGACAGCCGTTGACCGCCCGGGTCGGTGCAGGAAGTCGCCCCCTGGGACAGAGCCAGCGGCCGGCCGAAGCGATGCTGGGCCAGCTGATCGACGACTATCGGCTGACCAAGCTCCTCGGGCGGGGCGGCATGGGGGTGGTCTTTGAAGCGCTGCACGAAAAGATCGGCCGCCGCGTGGCGCTCAAGGTGCTGTGGAACGATCTCGCCCGCGACCCCAGCGTCCGCGAGCGCTTCCGCGGCGAGGCGCAGGCAGCCAACCGCATCGAGCATCCCAACATCGTCGACATCACCGACCTGCGCGAGTCGGCCGACGGCACGCTCTACCTGGTCATGGAGCTCCTGCCCGGCGAGTCCCTGCGCAAGCACCTTACTGCCGCAGCGCAGGGCCTATCCCCGCTTGTCGCCCTCCGCATCGCCCACTCCTGCGCCCTGGCCCTCGCCGCCGCCCACCAAAAAGGCATCGTGCACCGGGACTTTAAGCCCGAAAACGTCATGCTGGTGCCAAGTGGCGACGGGGAGCGGGTCAAGGTCTTGGACTTTGGCGTGGCCAAGATTCTGTATGACGCGCAGAAGGAAGATCTGACCAACCCGCTGCTCAGCTCGTTTCTGGGCACGCTGGAGTATGCGGCGCCCGAGCAGTTCGGCGATCCCTCGCTCACCGATGCAGCGAGTGATCGGCCCGGGCTGGCGATCGGGCCGGCCGCCGACGTCTTTGCGCTGGGTGTGACGCTGTGCGAGCTCTTGTCGGGGCGGCGACCGTTCGCCGGCTTCGCGATGCTGCTGTACCTGGCGGAGCCACCGGCCCCGACGCTGCCAGCCCCGATCTCGGCGGCGCTGCGGGCGCTGCTCTTGGCCATGCTGGCCCGCGAGCCGACCCGGCGGCCGAGCATGGCGCAGGTGGCCCAGACCCTCGCGGCTGAGCTCCTGGCGCTGCAGCCGCCCCCTCCCAGCCGCCCACCTCGGCTGGCCCGCTGGACCTGGCTGGTCGGCGGTGCGCTGGCGCTGCTGACGCTGCTTTCGCTGGGGCTGTGGCTCTGGCCGCGGGCTGGCGAGTGGAGCCAGGCGCAGCTCTACGTTCCCGATGCGCTGTCGCTACTGCGCAGCGGGATGCGCGAAAAGGATGCTGGGCTGCGACGGGTGGCGACGATCGCCATCAGCTCTGCCGGGCAGAGCGAGCTGGCCGAGCTCTTGCTTCCGGGGCTGAGCGATGGCGATGCTCGCCTGGCCGAGCTCTCGGCGATCGGGCTGCAGCGGCTGCAGATCCCAGCGGCCCAGGGCGCGCTCCTGGCACGCGCCGATGCCCTGCCGAGCGATGTGGCCAGCGTGGAAGCGGCCGCGGCGCTGGAGCGCTTGCAGGCCGGCACCGGTCGGGCCCGGCTGGAGCGCTTTCTGGGCAGCCCAGTCGCGGCCGTGCACTATCAGGCGGCGGTGCGGCTGTGCGAGCGGCAGCAGGCGACGGGCTGTGCGGCGCTGCGCAGCGATCTGGAGAAGAAGCGCCTGCCCGCCGAGCGCGAGATCGATGCCCTGTTCACGCTGGCTGCGGCCGGCGATGGCGCGGCTGGTCAGGCGCTGCAGGCGCGGCTGCAGGGAAGCGCTGACAAGGCCAGCCAGCTGAGCCTTGCCGGCTACCTGGCGCGCCTGCCGGGACCATGGGCAGCGACGGCGCTGCGGACCTTGGTCGAGGCGGCGCAGGCCCAGGACTTTGACGCGGCGGTGCTGGCGGCCAAGGCGCAGCAGACCACCGGGCGCGAGACCCTCCTCGCCTGGCTGCAGGATCGCAAGCGGAGCCCGGTCGCTCGCATCACCGCCGCCAGCGCGCTCGCCGATCAGGGGCGCCTGTTTGGCATCGTCGAGCCGCTGGGGCAGCTGCTGCGCGATCCCAGCGAGCGGCTGGATGTGCGCCTGGCGACGGCCGCGGCGCTGCTGCGCCTGGTCGGTCCCAGCCTGGCGGCAAGCGGCGACGAGGATCTAGAGAAGATCTGCCTGCGCAATCCGCGCCTTTTGGCCTGCCAGCTGGCGGATCCGCGACGACCGGTCGGGGCTGAGCTGGGCGCCGATGCCAGCGAGTACGCGCCGCCTGAGCGGGTGCTGGTCGCTCGGGCCCTGGGACAGCGGGCGACGGCCAGCGCGGCCACCCTGCTGCTGCGCGCGCTGGAGGATCCGGACTATGTCGTGCGCGGCGCGGCGCTGCGCTCGCTGCGCGCGGTCCGGGCCCTGCTGCGGGCCCGCGGTGATCTGAGCGTTGAGTCGAGCGTGCAGGCACTAAGCCAGCGACTGGCGGAGTCCGGGCGGCCCTTCGATCAGGTGATCGGGCTCAGCCTGCGTCCGGGGGAGCCTGCGGCGCGCGCCCAGCTGCTTTCGATCTTGAACCGGGCCAGCGACGTGCAGCTGCGCACCCTGGTCATCGAGCTGGCGGAAGGCGGGGCGGAAAACCCGCTGCTTGTGCAGGGGCAAAAGGATGCGGCGCTGGAGGTGCGCTTCGCCGCCGCTCGTCGCCTGGCCGAGGCGGGCTCGCAGCTGGCCATCCCGGTCCTCAAAGAAGTCCTGGCGCTGGGCGATGGCTCGTCGCTGATTGCCTATGCGCTGCTGCAGCGCCTGGGGCAAGCGGGCGAGCCCGAGGGCCAGACCCCAGGCACGATCGACTGGGTCCGCGTGCTGAGCAGCGAGCAGCGCCTGTGGACGCGCTTTGAAGCCGTCAGCGAGCTCGGTGAGCTGCCGCCGCGCCAGGCGCTGCCGCTCTTGTGGCTGGCCCTCAAGGATCCGGCGGCGGTGGTCCGTCACCGCGTCGGCGAGGCGGCGCTGGTGCTGTATCAGCGGAGCCCGCGGGCGCGGCTGGCGGAGCAGCTGCGCGAGCTCCTGACAGTGCTGGCGGCCGACGAGGAGCTGTATGTGCGGAGCCGGGCACAGCAGCTCCTGCGCGAGCTGAGCCCAGCGGCCGGACGCGCTGCCGCGAGCGAGCGTCGGGCTCAGGTCGCGCCCGCTTCTCCGGCGCGCGCTGCTGAGGCGGGGAGTCCGCTGCCGTCGAGCCCAGCCAGCCCAACCGAGCCGAGTGGGGTGGCGGGGGCAGAGCCAACGCAAGCGGGGGGAAAAGAGGCGAGCCCTGACCTGAAAACGGCGGCGCAGCCCAAGCCCCATCCCGAGACGCGGTCCGTCGCAGCGGCCAAGCCGGCAGCCAGCGCCGAGTCGCCGGTCGTCGAGCAGGCGCTGCAGCAGGCTGGGCGGGCCGAGCGCAGCGGCAACCTGATCGAAGCGATGCATGCGCTGCAGCGGGCCCAGCGAGCCCAGCCAAGTCCGCGGCAGCGAGCCGAGCTGCAGGCGGTCTACGCCCGTCTGCGCCGCGACCTGGCCGCCTATCGCATCCAGAGCCCGCGCGGCGGGACCTGCGCCAAGGACGAGCTGGTCTGGCACAAGCCCGGCAAACACATCATCAGCAATGCCGACGGAAAAGAAATCAACACAATGCTCTTATCTGGGAAAGAGTACATTTGCGATTTTTGCTCGCCGTCAGGAAGCTATTCATGCAAAGAAATCCGCTAAAACAGACGCCCCGGGCGCTGCGCTGGCTGCCGTTCTTGCTGTGCTCTGCTATCGCTGTGATGGGCGCTTTGGGCCCGGCTGCGGCCGGTCCGGATCCTCTGCTGCGGCTGCAGCCGCAGCTGGCTGCGGTAAAGCGGGCTATCGCCAATAAAGACTTCGGCGAAGCAGAAAAACAGCTAATTAGTGCATATATTAATAATCCGCACCCTCATCTTTTATGTTGGTTTGGTCGCTGGGCTGCCAGGCTGCCTTCGACGCTGCCGCTGCGCCCGCTGCCGCTCGATTACTTCCGCCGCTGCCTGGAGGCCTCGCCGCTGCCCGAGGACGCTGAGCTGGTCGCCGAGGCGCGCGCCGCCCTGGCCCACCCGCCCAGTGCCGACGAGCAGGTCGAGCTGCAGGTGCTGGCCAGCGGCGATGAGCTGCTGTGGGTCGATGACCACCTGGCCGGCCGGTTTCCTCTCGCCCGGCCGCTGCTGTTGAGCCCGGGTCGGCACCTGCTGCGTCGGGCCCGCGGCAGTGAGACCCCGCTGCAAAAAGAGCTCACGCTGTCGCCGGATCAGCCGATCTACGTCACCTCGATGCAGGGCGGCTGGGATGTCGGCTTTATGGATCTGTTCCTGGTGCTCTGGGCCGAGCCCGAGCCGCCGGCTGGCGTCGAGCGTGCGGCGCTGTGGCGGGTGATCGAGGCGGCGCTGGAGCGCGACAATGCCATCGCCGTCAGTCAAAAGCGGGCGCGTCACGCGCAAAGCCGCGATCCGCAGCAGCCGGGCTGTGGCGGGGTGGTGAGCTGTCTCGCTGAGCTGGGGACGAAGAGTCGGGTGCCCTACGTGCTGGAGGTCAGCCTGACCGGGACCGCGGGCAAGAGCGGCCAGCCGGGCTCGCTGCGCCTGACGATCCGCGCCTATGACGTCCGCGCCGAGGAGGTCAGCCACACCCAGGGGCTGGAGCTCAGCGAGGGGGACCGGGCCGGGCTTGAGCGTCAGCTGACCGAGCTTGTGCGGCAGGCCCGCCGGGCGGCGCTGCGACCGCTGGCGGTGATGGAGGTGCGCTCGCAGCCGGCAGCCCAGCTGACCGTCGATGGGCGCGAGCGCGGGCAGACGCCGCGGACCGTGGCGCTGGTGCCGGGGCCGCACACGCTGGTGCTGCGGCGGCCGGACTTTCACGAGCTGACGACCCAGCTTGTGCTCAGCGAAGGCAGCCTGCCGCCGGTCGAGCTTGTGCTGTCGCCGCGGCCGCTGTCGCGCGCTGAGAAGGCCCTGCGGGTGGCTGGCCCCACGCTGACCGCGCTCGGCTTGGCGGCGCTAGCAGCGAGTAGCGCGCCGCTTCTACTTGATGGCCAGGAGGTTCCTGGCAGCAATCCCCTGCTCGTGCTTTCGACGCGCGATACCGGCCTGGGGCTGCTGATCGGCGGCGGGGTGGCGCTGACCACCGGCGTGGTCCTGATTGCCGTCGATCGCAGCCGGAAGCTGCGGCTAAAGGCTCCGTGGAACTGAGGGGCTGAAGGCAGAACGGGGGCGGGGCGGGGGCGCGGGCTTACGGCTCGGCGAGCCGGCGGCCGTCGGGGTCAAAGATGGTGGGGCGGGTCAGGCCCAGCTTGGCGGCGCGGAACTGCAGCGTCGTTTTGACCACGCCCAGGCCATAGACCACGCTGCGCTGGAAGTTGATCGACGACGAGTCTGGCTCGTAGCGCGTCGGGCAGGAGATCTCGCCGATGCGATAGCCGAAGTAGATGCACTGGGCCAGCATCTGGCCGTCGAACACGAAGTCGTCGCTGTTCTCTTCCAGGGGCAGGGTACGTAGGACCTCGGAAGAGAAAGCGCGATATCCGGTATGATACTCAGAGAGCTTGGCGCCCGTGACGGCGTTCTCAAAGGCGGTGAGGGCGCGGTTGGCGATGTACTTGTAGATCGGCATGCCGCCGCTGAGCGCGCCGCCGGACAGGATGCGCGAGCCGAGCACGACATCGAACTGGCCGACCGCAATCAGCGAGGCCATGGCCGTCAAGAGCTTCGGCGTGTACTGGTAGTCGGGGTGCAGCATGACGACGACGTCGGCGTTTTCGCGCAGCGCCTCGGCATAGCAGGTCTTCTGGTTGCCGCCGTAGCCGCGGTTCCTTTCGTGGACCAGCGTGCGCAGGCCCAGCCGGCGCGCCACCTGCGCCGTGTCGTCCTGGCTGCAGTCGTCGACCAGGATGATGTCATCGACCACCGTCCGGTCGATCTCAGCCAGGGTGCGCTGCAGCGTCGCGGCGGCGTTGTAAGCCGGCATCACGACCGTGATCTTCTTGCCATTTAGCATGGCGCCGAACTTTGCAGAGCTTGGCTGCGGCTGTCAAACCTCATCACGGCCCGTCGCCACAATGGTCGGCGCAGCCGCTAGGGAGGGGTTGACTCGACGGGGCGGCCCCGGATATGACGCTGCGGTCGGCGCCACGCGCCGCAGGCGGAGCGCACGATGCGGTACTGCGAGATCAAGATCGAGCTAGCCAATGAAGAGAAGGCAGCGGTGCATACGCTGCTGCTCAAGCGCCAGCTCAGCTTTCAAGAGGCCGATGCCGGAACGCTGGACCCGCCGCCCGAGGGCCGGACGCGTTACTTCCTGTACCTGGCGGAAGAGGAGCGCGGTCAGATCCCGCCGCTTGTCGAGGCGGTGCGGCAGGTGGTGCCGGCGGCCGAGATCGACGTCCGCGATCGCGATGAGGAAGAGTGGCGCGATGTCTGGAAGAAGTACTTCACGACGCGCCGCATCGGTCGGCTGGCCATCGTGCCGAGCTGGGAAGCGGCGGCCCACCGGCCGGATGATGACGAGGTCACGCTGCACCTAGAGCCGGGCCGCGCCTTTGGCACCGGCGGTCATGAGAGCACGCGGCTATGCATGCTGCTGCTAGAGCGCCTGCTGTCGCGCTTTCGCTATCGCGTGGGGCTGTTCAACCGGCTCGCCGATCGCTTGGGCGTGCGGGGGGCCTCCCGCCCGTCGCCGCTGCTCTCGGTGACTGCGGAGAACCAGCCGGTGGCGCCCGGCAGCGCGCCGCAGATCTTCGATGTTGGCTGTGGCTCGGGCGTGCTGGCCATCGCGGCGCTGCGCTTGTTTCCCGAGCACACCGCGGTGGCCATCGACATCGACCCCGAGGCCATCGAGGTCACCTGCGAGAACGCGGTCCGCAATCAGGTGCAGGATCGCCTGCGCTGTGACACCACGCCGCTCGCTGAGGTGGCGGGGCGCTTTTCGATCGTGCTCGCCAACCTGACCGGCCCGACGCTGATCGAGCTCGCCGCCGAGCTCGCTGCCCACCTGGAGCCGGGCGGTGTGCTGATCGTCGCCGGCATCCTCGAAGCCGAGGTCCACACCGTGCAAGCGGCGCTGCTGGCCCAGGGCCTGATCGAGACCACGCGAGCCACTGAAGGCGAGTGGGCGGCGCTCGAGTACCTGCGCATCCTGAGCCCGACCTCAGCCAGCACCGGTCCGGCGCCAGCCTCGGCGGCCAAGAGTCCGCAGTCCTAACCGCGCGCCGCCATCATGCTGATCAACCTGCCGAGCAAGCTGCGCTGCGACTATCTCTGCTCTGCCTGCGGTTATCGCGGCAGCGTGGAATACAACGACCCCGATGCCATCGCCGAGCCCGAGCCGATCCCTGGCAACAGCCGCCTGCTCGCCGAGCAAGCGTTTCGCGCCGCTGAGGTCGCGCTGGAGAAGAAAGCCCAGCGCAGCTTGGGCCTGCTGCGCTGCCCCAGCTGTCAGCAGCGCGACCGCAAGCTGTCGCGCCGGGCCTATCGTCGAGCGCTGCTGCCGCTTGTCGCCGTCGCGCCCTTCCTGTTTATGTTCTGCGTGATCGCCACGGCGTTTTCAGCACCGGGCCTGGTGGCCAAGCTGCCCTGGGTGCCGGTGGTGGTCGGGGCAGGGGCCCTTGTCAGCCTCGGCCCGCTGATCGTCTGGCGGGCCCATCGCCGCCTGCTTGGCGAGGCCGAGCGCGCGGTTCGTTTTCTTCCTGCGTCGGGGCAAAAGCCACTATGAACGTCTCTTACGATGCCCGCATGCGCATGCTCCTGGTGGTGGTCTCGCTGCTGCTGAGTGTGCTCTTGGGTCTTGTGCTCAGTCGTCGGGGCGGGACGCTGCCGGCCGAGGGCAGGGGGGCGGCGGGGCGCCGGCCGCTTATCGGCCTGTCGTTCGACACGCTCAAGGAAGAGCGCTGGCAGCGCGATCGCGCCGCCTTCATCGCCCGCGCGCAAGCGCTTGGCGCCGATGTCATCGACCTGGCCGCCAACAGCAACGACACGCAGCAGATCCGCGATATCGAGTCGCTGATCACCAGTCGGGTAAGCGTGCTGGTGATCGTGCCGCACAACGGCGCGGCGATGGCTAAGGCCGTCGGGCTGGCCCATGCGGCGCACATCCCGGTTATCGCCTATGACCGCTTGATCCCCGACAGCGATCTCGACTTTTACATCACGTTTGATGCGGTAAAGATCGGCGCGCTGCAGGCGCGCTATCTGCTCGATCACCTGCCGACGCCGCGCCGCGGTCGCATCGTGCGCTTGCACGGCGCCAAGACCGATCACAACGCGCATCTGCTCAAGCAGGGCCAGGACGAGGTGCTCAAGCCGCTCATCGACAGCGGCGATATCGTCGTCTCGCACGAGGACTGGGTCGATGACTGGAAGCCCGAGAACGCCAAGCGCATCGTCAACGCGGCGCTGTCGCGGGTGGCGATCATGGCGATGAAAAATCCCATCATCACCGGCATCCTGGCGCCCAACGACGGCACGGCGCTGGGCAGCGTGCAGGCGCTGTTAGAAGAAGGGCAGGTCGGTGAGGCAGCGGCCGGCCAGCCCAAGATCGTCATCACCGGGCAGGACGCCGAGCTCTCGGCCTGTCAGCGCATCTTGGCCGGCACGCAGACCATGACCATCTACAAGCCGCTGTCGCGCCTGGCCGGTCGCGCCGCCGAGGTCGCCTTCGCCATGGCCAGCGGTCAGCCCGTCATCGCCAACGCCGAGATCGAAAACGGTCGCCGCAAGGTGCCGGCCTTCTATATCGATGTCATCGCCGTCGATGCGCAGAACCTGATGGACACGGTGGTCAAGGACGGCTTCCACAGCGCTGCCGCGCTACAAGCCGGCAGCCCCGCCGCTCCGTCTGCCGCGCCCTAAGCGAGAGGGGAGCCCGATGTCTGAGCTGCTCTCGCTGGGCAACATCCGCAAGCGCTTCGGCGGGGTGGTGGCGCTAGCCGGCGTCGATTTTTCGCTGCGGGCCGGCGAGATCCACGCTCTGTGCGGCGAGAACGGGGCAGGCAAATCGACGCTGATCAAGATCCTGTCGGGCATCCACCCCGCCGGCAGCTATGAGGGCGAGTATCGGCTGGCCGGGCGTCAGGTGGCGTTTGCCTCGTTCGCTGACGCCGCTGCGGCGGGCCTCTCGGTCATCTATCAGGAGCTGGCGCTGTGCAGTGAGCTGACCGTGGCCGAGAACATCTTCCTCGGTCACGAGCCGCGCCGTGGGCTGTGGGCTCGGGGCGATGGTCAGCCAGCCATCCTGCCGCTGTTTATCGATCGTCTGCGCATGGAGCAGGAGTCGGCCCGCCTGCTTGCCACCTTCGGCATCGCGCTCGATCCGCGATCGAAAGTGCACTCGCTGGGGGTGGGGCAGAAGCAGCTAGTCGAGATTGCCAAGGCGCTGGCGCGGCGCTCGCAGATCTTGGTGCTGGATGAGCCGACGGCGGCGCTGAGCGATCGCGAGAGCGCGGTGCTCATCGAGCTCTTGCGGGGCCTGCGGCAGCGCGGCACGGCCTGCGTCTACATCTCGCATAAGCTGGACGAGGTCTTCGCGCTTGCCGATCGCATCACCGTGCTGCGCGATGGTCGCAGCGTGCTGTCGCGGCCCACGGCAGAGCTGTCGACTGCCCAGGTCATCAGCGCCATGTGCGGCCGCACCGTCGAGACCTTGTTTCCGCCCCGCCCCGCCCGGAGCGTCAGCCCGGCCGAGACCTCGCCCGAGCCTGACAGTCCGCCGCTGCTTGCGGTGCGCGGCCTGAGCGTTGCCGCCGCGGCTGGGCAGCCGACCCGCCTGCGCGACCTGTCATTTACGCTGCGGGCTGGCGAGATCGTCGGCATCGGCGGCCTGCTGGGCAGCGGTCGCAGCGAGCTTCTGCGTCATCTGTTTGGTGCCTATGGCCAGCGACAGGCCGGCGAGGTGCGGCTGTGCGGTCAGCCCTTTGCGCCCAGCGGTCCGCATCAGGCGCTGGCGCAGGGCGTGGTCCTGCTCAGCGAAGAGCGCCGGCGCGATGGCCTGTGCATGGAGGCTACGGTCAGCGACAACCTGTCTCTGTCCTCGCTCGATCAGCTAGTGCCGCGCAGTCCGGGGCTGGCCCGGCTGCTCGGCTGGATCGAGGCGCGGCGCGAGTACCGTCGCAACCTGGAGATGGCAGAGCGCGTGCGCCTGCGCTCGGCAGCGGCCAGCCAGGTCAGCGCTCCGCTCCTGCGCCTGCCGGCCCGCGCCCTGTCGGGTGGCAACCAGCAGAAGATCGTCCTCGGCAAGGCGCTCCTGGCCAGCCCGCGGCTCCTGCTCCTCGACGAGCCGACGCGCGGCGTCGATATCGGGGCCAAACAAGATCTGTACGAGCTGATCTGCGAGCTCTGCCAGGGCGGCCTTGGCGTCCTTTTGGTGTCCTCAGAGCTACCGGAGCTCTTGGGCCTGTGTGACCGCATCTTGGTGCTGGCCGATGGCCACATCAGCGGGGAGTTCGCCGGCCGCAGCGCCACCGCCGAAGACCTGCTGACCGCTGCGCTCGGCGCCGCCGTGCGAGCCGCCAGCCCGGCCGGCAGCCTGCCGACCCCGCACCCCGCGAACCCCTCCTCTGCCTTGGAGCGCCCGCGATGAATCAGAGCCTTGCCTGGCGTGACGTATCGATGTCGGTCGCGCTGTCTGCCGTGCTGTTGGTGCTGGGCGCGGTGTTCGCGGTCTTGGCCCCGCAGTTCCTGACCGCCCGCAACCTGAGCATGCTGATCATTGAGTTCGCCATCACCAGCGTGCTGGCCCTCGGCATGCTGCTGGTGCTGCTGCCCGGACACGTCGATCTGTCGGCCGGCTCGGGCGTCGGGCTGATCGGCGGCATCGCTGCGGTCCTGGTCATGCGCTACGCCTGGCCAGCTCCCCTGGCGCTCGTCGTCAGCTTGGGCGTGGCGCTGCTGCTGTGGCG
>CAZVMD010000228.1:0-11901 GCA_964628555.1 uncultured Myxococcales bacterium
GCAAAAGCGATGAGCCGATCCTCAATCGCCAGCAGGAAGCTTTTCTGCTGGCTAGTGAGGCCGCTGAGCGCAAGGCCCTGCTCCTTCTGGCACGGCTGTCCGGCTCGCTGTTCGTGCTCGCAATGGGTCTGGTCGCTGGCTTGGTCGCGCTGGTCTATCAGGTGCGCAGCGAGAGGCAGGCGCGGCGCAGCGAGCGGATAGCCACCGAGCAGGCGCGCGCTGCTACAGAAAAAGAAGCGCAGCTGCGGGCCAATGAGCGGTGGGCGAATAGCCTGGCGCTGAGCCAGAGTGCCGCTGCGCTCGTGGCGCAGCCGGGCCGCGAGATCGCCGCCCTGGGCCTAGCCCTGCAGGCGGCTAGCCAGAGCTCGGCGCTAGGACCGAACTGGGAGGGGCTGTACCAGGTCAGCATGGTGCTGGCGCCATCGACCGTGCTCAGCCCGCCGGCCAGCCCCAGTGGCCCGCATCCGCGCATCAGCGCCCTCGCCTTTTCCCCCGAGGGAAACACCCTGGCACTGGGCGGCTGCGATGGCAGCGTCGCGCTGTGGGACCTGAAGCGACCGACCGAGCTGCGCCCCCTCTGGCCTGGCGCCGGCGCCAGCGGCTGTGGCAAAGGCGAGCCGCGCAGCGTGCGCTTTATTCGCTTCGTGCGCTTCGCCCAGAGCGGCCGCGCCCTGCTCAGCGCCGGTGAGGATCGGGCCGTTCGCCTGTGGCTGCTCGACGAGAGTGGCCAGCCGAGTGCCCCGCCGCGCGAGTTTTTCGGCCATGAAAGAGCCGTCAATACTGCCGACCTGGCCCCCGATGGCGCGCAAGTGCTCTCGGCTAGCGACGATCACACGGTGCGCTTCTTCGCGGTCAAGAGCGGCAAGCAGCTACGCTTGCTGCGCCACTCCAACGTCGTCTACTCGGCCCGCTTCTCTCCGTCGGGGAGCCGGGTGGTCACGGCCAGCAAGGCGCAGCTGATCCAGATCTTTGATCGCCAGCATGAGCGCCCACTTTTGGCCATCGGTCCGTCGGAGGGCAGCCAGGAGCTCTTGGACACCCGAGCCACGACCCTCTACGGCAGCGGGCACCGCGGCTACGTGCACTGGGCGGTCTTTTCGCGCGACGGTCAGCGCCTGCTCACGGCCGGCGAGGACAACCTGGCGATCATCTGGGATCTGGCGAGCGGACGACAGCTGCTGACGCTGAGCGGCCACGTCGGCCCAGTGCTGTCGATCGAAGAGAGCCCGAACGGCCGCGCCCTTTTGACGGCCAGCGCCGATAGCACGGCTCGCATCTGGGATGGCAAGAGCGGCCGGCTCCTCCTGTCGCTGGCCGGGCACACCGCGCACCTCACTGGCGCTGCTTACTCCGCCGATGGTGAGAGCGTGGCCACCGTCAGCCGCGACGGCACGGCGCGCCTGTGGACGCAGCGCGATCGGCCGCATCAGCGCATCGAAGCACACAGCGACTTCGCCCGCTCGGCGGTGTTTTCCCGCGATCCCGAGCAGCGCCAGATCCTGTCGGCCAGCGCCGACGGCACCGTGCGGATCTGGGAGCGCGCGACCGGCCAGCGATACCGCGAGTTCCCCGGCCATGCCCAGTGGGTAAACTCAGCCGTCTACAGCCCCGACGGACGACAGGTCGTCACCGCCGGCATGGACTGCACCGCTCGCGTCTTTGACGTGCAGACCGCAAAGCAGCTGGCCGTGCTCCAGAGCTCGCCGCGCTGCAGCGACTGGATTCGCTACGCCGAGTTTTCCCCCGATGGAGAACGGATCGTCACGGCAAGCAGCGACAGCCGGGCCTACATCTGGACCCGCGCTGGCAACGACTGGCAGATCCAAAGCCAGCTCGCCCATCCCGAAAGCTCGGGCGAAGTGACCTCGGCTGTGTTCTCGCGCGAGGGTCGCGAGGTCCTTACGGCCAGCGCCGATCACCGGGCCCGGAGGT
Organism: uncultured Myxococcales bacterium; assembly: GCA_964628555.1. Lineage (GTDB taxonomy): Bacteria > Myxococcota_A > Polyangia > Palsa-1104 > JAEUJZ01 > JAEUJZ01. Next base: position 1,933 of record CAZVMD010000228.1, read on the forward strand.
GGCGGCTCGCCGATCAGCAGATCCTGCAGACCCTGGATCACGAGTCGGACGACTGGGTCCGCCACGCCGTGTACTCCCCGGATGGCACGCAGCTTCTGACTGCCAGCCGCAACGGCCGCGCCATGCTGTGGCAGGTCGTCCCCGGCGAGCTACGCAGCAAGCAGGCCCTGCGCACCTTCAGCGGCCACACCGGCTGGGTCCGTCACGCGGTCTTCTCCGCCGACGGCGCGCGCATCCTCACCGCCGGGGCCGACATGGCGGCTCGTCTGTGGGACCGCGTCGGGGGCACCCAGCTGCTCGTCCTTGGCGGCCACAGTGGCCAGTTTTCGACGGCCGAGTTCTCCGCCGATGGCCGCTTTGTCGTGACCGCCGGCCGCGATGGCGTGGTGCTGGTGCACGCCATCGATCCCCCGCTGCTGTGGCGGTACGGCTGTGCCATCCTCAGCTCGCTGCGTGACCATCCACAGACGCGCGAAGACGAAATCCGAGAGCTTCTGCAGCGCTGTGCGCACTAGAAAGAGCCTGCTCATGCCACCCTGTCCTGCTTCCGTCTGTTCCCCGCCGCCGCAGCGTCGGCGACGCCTCGCCGTCTGGCTGCTGCTTTGGATCAGCCTGGCCCACAGCCCGCTCTCCCTGACCGGCTGCAGTCCGACGCCAGCCGTGCTTGCCGAGGCAGTGGCCGATCTGCCCCAGACGGTGAAGCTGGCCCCCCAGGCCTCCGCGCACAGCGAGCTTGACGCCTATACCTTGCCGCTGCAGCCCGAGTGGACCGACCCCTATCGACAGAGCGATCTGAAGTCCGATGTTCGCTACTTTCGCATCCCGAAGATCATGCGCGACTTTCAGCTATCCCGGCTGGAGGCCACCGAGGTGCAGAACCACTATCGCGATCTGACCGCGAGCGGCAGCGACGGTCCCAGCGCCTGGCGCCAGGCCCTCGCCGCGGTGCGAGCCGGTCAGCTTGGCAGCGGCATCAACCTAGCCAAGCTGCGCCGCGCACCGTTTATCGTCGTCTATGACCTGGACGAGACGCTGTATCAGGTCGGCTACGACAGCGGCGCCCGCGGCCCAGCCTTCCGCGACTATGGCTTCGACAATCGCGGCAAGCCCAGCTTCGCCAAGCTGCGCAGTGGCTGGGAGCAGGCCATCACCCGCGTGCAGGCGCTCGGCGGCCTGGTCATCCTGTTTACCGCCCGCTCCGACGATGTGGCCGAGAGCGCGGTGCAAAACTGGACCCTGGCCGGCAAGAACATCCGCCAGGTCGTCGATGGCTTCTGCACCAAGAGCCACCTCATCATGCAGGCCAAGGAAGACGGCGCGGCCATCATCACGCCGTCGAAAGATCTGCGCATGTTCGACGAGACGCTGGAGCGCGTGATCATCGTCGATGACAACCCCAACCGCATCGTGCAGCACAGCCGGCAGCGGCTGATAAAGAAGTTCCAGGCCGACCCCTATCTGGCCGCCAGGCAGGCCGGCGCGACCGCCCGCGAGTCGCCGCTTATTGCCTCGTTCGATCAGACGCTGCCGACCGTGATCGCCGAGCTGGAAGAGTCGCTCGGCGACCAGCGCGCAAACCCCAGCCACAGCTTCGCGCGCGCCTTTCTGCCCTACACCATGCTCGGCCAGGTCGCGCTCTCGGCGCTGCAGAGCGCCGGCCTGCGCTTCGACGACGCCCGCAAGTACATCCGCGATAACCCCAGCTACGTCGATCCTGCCTTCTAGGTTTCCGTCCCCGAAATTCGTGACCGCTTCCTCGGACGATCCGGCCCAACTCAGCGTAGGCGCCGGTTAGTCAAACTGGTTCCGAGCGATGCGACGCAGCGTGAGGTCCTGATAGGCAGAGCCGGGCTGCAGGCCAGTAAGCGGCAGACCACTGTGGCCAAAGCGCGAGGGGAGACCGGTGGCGCGGTTGAAGTCGTTCTCGGTGACGTCGCCCCCGGTGATGGTCCAGTACTCCTCGGCGTCCTTCCAGTCTTGCTGGTTTTTCGGGCTTAGCTGTCGCTGCCAGGGCTCGCGATTGGAACCGCGGGCGTTGTGCAGGACGTGGATCAGCTCGTGGGTAAACTCCAGCCGCGGTGGACAGTAGAACGGCTCGCGCTGTCGAGTAAACGAGAGCGAACCATGCAGGAGCTCGCTCGCCACGTCGTCGATGCTCTTGTGATCGAACCACTCGCTGCGATCGATGTCCGAGGAACCTCGCCCGTCATTCAGATCGAGGAAGAACGGAACTTGGATGATGCTACCGCTGCCCGGCCCGTGGCCATTGCGGCGCAGTCGCTGCTGCAAGTGCTGATCGGTGCGCCGCTGCGCTGGCGCAGTGCAGTACGCCTGACCGTCCATCGCCAGAGCCACCAGGCTGGACGCATAGCGCTTGGACGCAAGCCGGATCGAGATGCGCTGATTGGCCGCCGCCAAGCGCCGCACCAAGCAACGACCAGCCTCGCACTCCAGGCCACAGAGCAGCGACAGCAGCACCAGCCCTTCGGTGATCTCAAGGACCTTGCGGGCCTCGCGGCCATCCCCTTGCTCCAGATCCACCCCGACGTTCTGTGCGATGCGCAGCATCGCCTGGCCGCCGACGGCCAAGAGCCGCGGATGTCGCGCATTGGCCGTGGCGATGCAGTAGATCTCGAAGAGCGTCCGACCCAGGACCCGAATGAACGCCGAGTGATCGGCCTGATCACAGAGACGCGTATCCAGATTGTACAGAGCAAGCTCGACGCCGATGCAGTCGCTAATAAATCGGTCAATGGCAATGAGCAGTCGCAAGAAGTCAGCGGGGCTATTGCCGGCGTTCTGAAACGCCAACTGAATGTCTGACGTAAGCTGTTGCAGGGAGTGCACCTGCAAGGCGCGCTTTAAGCGCTTCTTTATCTTGGCTACCATCTGGTGAATCATAACGCTGCTTCTTCTCTGTTCGTGAGTCTGAGAGTCCGCCAACCACGACCGATTCAATCAAGCAATGTAGAAATTGCGCTCATCCTTTGCCCGAATCATGCCCTGATGATCTCCCACGGCTGCGGTGGCGCGTACACAGATACGCGATTGCGCAATCCAGTCGCGCAGCTCGCGCATCTCGGCTGAATTCTTAGTCACCAGTCCACCCAGCCCGGTATCGCTGATCCAGGGATCACATATCACGGTATCGGGGTCGGTGACCCACTCGCCCTTGTCATCCTCGATAAAAGAAGTATCGAAGTTCGGGCGATTCAGCACGACAAAGAAGTGCGAGGCATTCTCGGGCGGTGGCGACTTGATGTAGGCCAGCTCCATCGGGATGAGCCGGTCCCCAGTGTCGATCGGCTCGTGCTGCGAGCGCTTGGCCAGGAGCAGCATGCCGAAGGCGATACTGGCCAGCTCCTCACAGTTGCCGATATGAAACTTAAGGGCATTTCGAGCATTGCCGATCACATATTCTAGCGGCAGCGTCAGCGCCGCCGACGGATCGCCAAAGCTCCGCATATCGACATTGTACTTACTCATACGCTGATGCTCTAGCAGATCAGAGTTGAGGTTATCGAGCACGCGATCGCCAGTCCAGCGAACCCGATTTCCCCCCCTATCGTCCTCGATAAATTTGCGATATCCGTGATTATTGAGATAACGGGCCAGTCGGTCACCGATGTCCTGACAATAACGCAGCTCGTCTTCGCGATTTTGATATCTGAGATCGACTCCTTCAGCATTCAGAAAATCCAGAATAATACGTTTTAAGTCATGTACCGTCACTGGATCATATTTTGTTTTGTAAGTGATTCCTAAGACCTTCTTCTTGCGCATCTTAGTGATCTTGTCCAGCGAGCCGCCGATCTTGCGATTTAAGGCATTGACCGCCATATGCGGATTGGGCCTCGACGCGGTGCGCACCAGGGTGTGCAGCAAGCGGACGTGACTGGGAATCTCATCCTGCCGCTGCAGCCAGGTCGACCCCTGCTGTTCCTCAGACCACTGCCGGTTGGCGCTGCGCGGGACGGCGATGCGGACCCGCTTGGCAACACCCTTGGCCAGCCTCGCAAGCTGTTCGGTGTCCATTTGAGCTCACTGAAATAAGAGTAAAGATTCGCGACAGTCGGAATGCCAAAGCCGTGCGGCGCCCCCAGCACCACGGCGCGGGTGTCGCAGCACGCGCCCCCGCATGAAGATACGGCAGCCGAAGCAGCGACTGGAACAGAAAAATGGGGTCGCTCCCAGCGACGGAGCGGACGGGGTAACCAGGGCTGCCGGCGACTGGGTTTCTACCCCACCTGCGGCCGCGTACGCCGAAGTGTCGAGCGGCTAGCCGATGACGACCGGGTCGATGCACACCCCGACTTCGAGGATCAGGTACAAAAGGGCCAGCGCCTGCGCCTGCAGCGGGTCATTGACCTCAGCGGTCGGCTGCGTGTGATAGGTGGTGTAAAAGACGCGGCCGCAGCCGTGCTGCACGCTGGTCGACACCGGAGCACCGCTGGCCTGGACCCACACCCGCGGCGTGATCTTTACGATCTTGCCGTCGGCATCCGGCCCCATGCGATCCATCACCGAAGAGATGCGGGTCCAGGCATCCTTGACGCTCGGCAGGCTCTGGCCCTGCGCGCTGAGCCAGTCGGTCAGCCCCGGGTCCGCCTTGGTCACCGGCTGCTCGCCACCGCCCGACTGACAGGCGCTGCCGATCGACGTGGTCTCGCCCACCCACGAGACGTAGCCGGGGAAGGGCTGGCGCATGTACTCGTAGTGCCAGTCCGAGGCGTAGACGCGACCGCCGCGCTGCACGAAGTCGGCGAGCGTGGTCTTGACCCGCGTATCGTAGTTGTACACGCCTGAGCAGGCCGGCCCGCCCGTCGGCTCGCCGGTGTTGGGCGAGCCCGAGCAGGGCAGGAACACGATGTGGTACTTGCCGATCTCTTTCGGGTCGGTCAAAAGCACGCTCGGTGCTGGATAGGGCGTCGGCTCCAGCGGATGGTGGCGACCGTAGATGGCAAACGACGGCGCATCATTGGCCAGCACCTGCGCTTTGCCGGCGCTCTTGGTGATCGTCGCCTTCAGCCCCATCTTGGCCAGCACCACCTCGATGGGATCCCAGGCCCCCAGCATCACCGCGATCTTGGGGATGTCGTCGCCCGCCGCTTTGTCCGTGATCGACGGCAGCGTGGTCAGCGGCCGCGCCACCTGCTGATCGCCGGAGACCACCTGCAGCCCGCGCACCCGCCGGAAGGCCCCCTTCTGAACCACCAGCTTGTAGCTGCCGGCCGGCGCATCCAGATCGAAGCTGCCGTCGATGCGGGTGGTAGTGTGCGGCGTGCCGTCGGGCAGATGGACGCACTTATCGCAGTACACCCCGTCGGGGATCTCGGCCGGCTGGGTGGTCGTCAGGTAGACCAGGGCGCCGGCGATGGGAATCGTCCCCTCGGGCGCCACGACCTTGCCGCGCAGGTGACCCGGCGGTGTCGGCTGCGGCTGCGGCCCCGGACCCGGCGTCCGTGTGTCGGGCGACATCGGATCGCCCTCGCCCTCCCCACGATCACCGGCATTGCAGCCAGCCGACAGCAGCAGCCACGACGAAACCACCACGATCCCAGCCTGAAATAAGCGCTTCATCGCGGCACTATACGCCAAGCGCGCCGGGCGGCGTCGCCGACAAACAACAGCCCGCTCACAACCGGGAGCGGGGCTTAGCACTGAAGCAACAGGGCGCGGACCTGCGGCGCGGGCGGCCCAGACTAGTCGCAGTTTTCCCAGACTAGGATGCCGGGGCCGTCGGGGGTTACGACCGGCACACAGGCCTCTGCCACCTCGGCCAGGCGGGTGCGGTCGAGCCGTAGGCTGCCTCGCTCCTCGGGCTTCCCGAGAGTGGTGGTCCAAAAGGGAACCACGGCGACAGCGCTCTCCAGCGCGGCCAGGCACTCCGGTGGCATGCGGTCGCCGACGCGCGTCCAGTCGCAGCCGCGCGCTTCGTGAAACGGCAGCGTCAGATCCCACGTGTCGATGGCATCCAGCCCGGCATCCAGCTTGAGCCGGCCCAGCGGGACGTAGTAGCCCTCTTGCTCGCGCTGGTCACAGCCGACGCCGGCGCACTGACTGGCGTAGATCACGCCGGTCTTGGCCGCGACGATCACGCCCAGCCAGCCAGGCGCAAAGGAGCCATCGGGATCGAGAAAGACGCGACGCGCAGCGGCGCTCCCCAGCGAGCCAGCAGCGTCTTGCCGATCGTCCTTTTTCGCCTGCATCGCTGCTTTCTGCTGTCGCCCCGTGGCCGGTCAGCCGCATGCCCAAGGCAGACGGGGGCAAGGCAGCTCGGGTCTGGCCCTGGCCTCTGGCCTAGGTGTTGAACTCGAAGTCGTAGATCGAAGGAATGCTGAGGTGGACGCGGACGCCGCGGGCGGACTCGTCGGTCAGCAGATGGACGCAGAGGGCGTCGGGGAACTGCTCGCGATAGGTGTTGATGTGCGTCGGCTCGTTGTCGAAGGCGGCGATCAGCTGGCCGCGCTCGGCGATCTGGTCGCGGGCGATCAGCTTCCAGTCATCGTCGTGCATGTCGAACTGCGGCTTCATCAGCAGGCTGACGCGCTCCTCATCGGGCAGCGGGAAGCCCTCGCGGGCGAAGCAGTCGATGGTGCCCTGGCGCATCGCTGGGTGGCGACCGGTGCAGTAGATGATGCGCGCGCCAGAAAGCTGCACCTCGCCGACGAAGCGCACGGCACCAGCCATGGCCACGTCGTCGATGCAGTACTCGCTGGTAAAGAAGCGATCACGCCAGAAGCTCTTGGCCTGCGGCTCCAGCGTCTCGACCTCGGGCTCGCTTAGGCCACAGACCCGCATCGGCGTCTTGAGCGACCAGCCGTCAAAGTGCTCCGGGGCACAGGCCAGCAGCGGCGTCACCGCCCGGTGGGCAGCAAACTCGCGCAGGATGCGAGCCTGACGTGGCCGGTTGTCGAGCAGCGTCGAGTCGAGATCGAACAGCACAGTGCCGCGCGCACCCAGCTCGGCCGCGCGCTTTAGCACCTGCGGCAGCACATCGGGAACGATCTGCCGGTCAGGCGGCGGTTCTCGTCGGACACGGCGCAGTACGGGACGGTCAAGCGGGCTGGATTGGGCAGGCACGGGCGCAACATAACGCAAAGCCTGGGGCCAGATCCACAGGCTGATCCAGGGCTTGCTCCCTGCCCTGCTACACAGCCGGATTCGGCGCTGGCCTGCTGTCTAGCCGCAGGCGCGACCAGCAGCCGGCTGCCCCTCCTCGGGGACGCTGTCTGCCCCGACGACCAGCCAGCGGGTCACAGCCGCATTGACGCCGGGCTGCGGCCCGCGCCACACTGCGCCTATGGCGAATGACCTGCCTCCCCGTCGTTACGAGACCCTCTCGGGCATCCCCTTGAAAGTCGCGTATGGCCCCGCCGATGTTGCCCCCTACAGCGAGATTGGCGACCCCGGCCAGTACCCGTATACCCGCGGCGTCCACGACAACATGTATCGCGGCAAGCTGTGGACGATGCGCATGTTCGCGGGCTTCGGCTCGCCCGAGGACACCAACCAGCGCTTTCACTTCCTGCTCAAAGCCGGCCAGACCGGCCTGTCGACCGCCTTCGACATGCCGACGCTGATGGGCTACGACCCGGATCACCCGCGCTCGCTCGGTGAGGTCGGCCGCGAAGGGGTCAGCGTCGCCAGCTACGAAGACATGGAGAGGCTGTTTCACGGCATCCCGCTCGCCGATGTCACGACCTCGATGACGATCAATGCGCCGGCCATCTATCTGCTGTCGGCCTACGTCGCGGTCGCCGAGGCGCAGGGTGTCGGGCCACACCGCCTGCGCGGCACGCTGCAGAACGACATGCTCAAGGAATACATCGCGCAGAAAGAGTGGATCACGCCGATCCGCCCGTCGATGCGCATCATCCGCGACATGCTGGTGTACTGCACCAAAGAGATGCCGCTGTGGAACACCGTCAGCATCAGCGGCTACCACATTCGTGAAGCCGGAGCGACCGCGGTGCAGGAGCTAGCCTTCACGCTGGCCGACGGCATCGGCTATGTCCAGCTGGGCAAGGAAGCCGGGCTCGACATCGATCAGTTCGCGCCGCGCCTGAGCTTCTTTTTCGATGTCCACAACGACTTCTTCGAAGAGGTCGCCAAGTTCCGCGCCGCCCGTCGCATCTGGGCCCGCACCATGCGCGAGCGCTTCGGTGCCAAGAACCCGCGCTCGTGGCTCTTGCGCACCCATGCCCAGACGGCCGGTGTCTCGCTGACCGCGCAGCAGCCGCTGAACAATGTCGTGCGCGTCACGCTGCAGGCGCTGGCCGCCGTGCTCGGTGGCACGCAGTCGCTGCATACCAACTCGTACGACGAGACCTATGCCCTGCCGACCGAAGACGCGGTGACGCTGGCCCTGCGCACGCAGCAGGTCATCGCCGAAGAGTCGGGTGTGGCCGCGGTCGCCGATCCGCTGGGCGGCAGCTACTTCGTCGAGAAGCTGACCGACGAGATGGAAGCGCGGGCCATGGCCTACATCCACAAGATCGACGAGATGGGCGGCATCGTCCGCGCCATCGAAGAGGGCTACCCGCAGCGCGAGATCGCCCAGTCGGCCTACGACCACCAGCGCGCCGTCGACGCCGGCGAGCGCAGCATCGTCGGCATCAACAAGCACAAGTCCGAGCGGGCCAGCCAGAGCGAGCGCATCCCGACCCTGAAGATCGATCCGCGCGTCGAGACGCTGCAGGTCGAGCGCATGAAGCAGAGCAAGAGCAGCCGCAACGCCGCCGCCGCGAAGGCCGCCCTCGATGAAGTGCGACGCGCTGCCCGCGGCAATGATCCCGAGCGCGATAACCTCATGATCGCCACCCTGCAAGCGGTGCGAGCCCGCGTCACGCTCGGCGAGGTCAGCGATGTGTTCCGCGAGGTCTTCGGCGAGCACCGCGACCCCGCCTATCTGTAGCCTCGCCGGTTCGCCATCCCATGAGCACTCCCGTCGCTGCGCCGCCGGCTGCGTCCGCCTCGCCTGCCCCGGCCCTGCCCGCGCTGTCCCAGCCGGCGCCGGGCTTCGTCACGCAGGCGCTGATCGGCCGCGACTTTCGCACCGTCGGGCTGGCCGACTATGCCGGTCAGTGGGTGCTGCTGTTCTTCTATCCGCTCGACTTCACCTTCGTCTGCCCAACTGAGCTCATGGCGCTCAACGAGCGCTGCGATGACTTCATCGCCCGTCGCTGCCAGATCCTGGCCTGCAGCACCGACAGCGTCTATGCCCACCTTGGCTGGGTCAAGGCCGAGCCGCGCCTCTCGGCCCTGCGCTATCCCCTGCTATCGGATCTCAGCCACGACATCGCCCGCCGCTACGGCGTGCTGGTTGCTGAGGCTGGCGTGGCCCTACGCGGCAGCTTCCTGATCGATCCCAGCGGGCGGCTACGCTGGCTGAGCATCCACGATCTAAACACCGGCCGCAGCGTGGCCGAGATCCTGCGCGTCCTTTTCGCCCTGCAGACCGACCAGCCCTGCCCCTGCGACTGGCAGCCCGGACAGCCGACGCTGACCACCGAATAACCGCCCGCCATCCCGCTGCGCTTTCCCCAACCCACGGAGTCTTCGATGAACGAAAAGAGCGTCTCGCCCTCGGAACAAAGCGCCATCTGGCAGGGCTTTGTCACCGTCCCCAACACGCCGGCTGGCTTCACCCTGCGCACCACCTACCCGCAAAATCCCGAGGGGGTCGAGGTCATGCTGGAGCGCTGGGAAGCCGGCACCGCTGAGCCTCCCCACTCGCACCCCGGTGATGACATGACCGTGGTCGTCGAGGGCAAGATGGCCGTGCAGTTCTTTCGCCGCGACGCCGGTCGCCTGGTTCCCGACGGCGAGCCGTTGATCCTCAGCCAGGGCCAAGCTGGCTACATCAGCGCCGGCCGCATCCACGACGCCAAGTACCTGGAGCCCTGCAAGCTGGTCTACGTCCACAACCGCGCCTTCGGCTTCCAAGCCGAGAGCTAGCCCCAGCCG
>CAZVMD010000229.1:0-11897 GCA_964628555.1 uncultured Myxococcales bacterium
GACATCGGGGGTGTAGCCGACGAACCAGGCGTCTTTGTTGCTGTTGGTGGTGCCGGTCTTGCCGGCGATCGGGCGCTTAAGCTTGCCCTTGATCGATGAGGCGGTGCCGTCTTCGACCACGCTCGTAAGGACGTGCGACATCAGGAAGGCAAGCTCGGGGCTTATGACCTGGGCAAGCTCGCGCTCGGCCGGCTTTTCGTCGCCGATCTGCAGGATGAACAGCGGCTCGGCGCGGCGTCCGCGGGCCGCCAAGCTGGCGTAGGCATTCGTCAGCTCGATCAGCGACACCGACGGTGATCCCAGCGCCAGAGCATAGTTTGATTCGAGCGGCGACTCGATGCCCAGGGCGCGGGCGGTGGCGATCACCGGCTCGGGCTTTAGGTCATAGATCAGCTGCGAGGCGACGGTGTTCAGCGAGTGGGCGAGGGCGACGCGCAGCCGCACTGGGCCCATAAACTGGCGATGATCCGAGGCGTTCTTCGGCGCCCAGGCCTTGAGGTCGGGCAGGTCGTAGACCTGGGGCGAGTCGTTGAGCACGCTGGCCGCGGTCCACTTGCGCGACTCGAAGGCCGTCGCAAACACGAAGGGCTTGAAGGCCGAGCCGGGCTGGCGCTTGGCGCGCAGGGCGCGGTTGAAGTAGCCGCGGGCGTAGCCATAGCCGCCGATCATGGCCAGCACATGACGGCGCTCAGTATCGAGGACCAAGACGGCGCTCTGCGGCCCGCTCTCAAGCGACAGCATGGCGCCTTCGCGCTGGATGCGCTGGACCCGCACGCGCAGCGTATCGCCTTCGACAAAGCGCCGGCTGGCCGGCAGGCCCTTGGGGTTGTAGCGATCGAGGCTGTTGCCGGCGGTCGACAGCGGCAGCACCCCGCGGCTGGCCCCCAGATCGATGCTGGCCCAGCCGGCGCCGCCTTCGCCATCGACGACGTTGAGCACCACGCCCTCGACGGTCTTGCCGACGCCGGGGCCGCTGGGAAAGTCGCGCTTGAGCGACTCGAGCTGCGTCTTAAGTTCGGCGCCGGTCAGGTGGCGCAGGCGGCCGCGATAGCCCTGGCGTTCGTCGATGCGCATAAGGCCCTGCTCTAGCGCCTGCCGCGCCGCGCGCTGCACGTTGATGTCGCAGGTGGTGCGGACGTTGAGGCCCAGATAGGGCAGCCGAGCCTGACCAAAGCGCTCGACCAGCGCCCGCTCGGCCTCATCGACGAACTCTGGCGCCAGGCCGATCAGCGACGGTGGCTCTTTGACGACCTGGATCGGCGCGTTGGCCAGGCGATCGGCCTCTTCGATCGACACGAAGTGATAGCGGGCCATCTGCGACAGGACATAGCGCTGACGCTCCTTGGCCCGGGTCTGGCGCTTCGGATCCTTGGTATCGCGCAGCGCGCTGCCGAACTCCTCGGGTGCCTTGGGCAGCGAGGCCAGCACCGCCGCCTCGCCGGCGTCGAGATCGCTGACCGACTTGCCGAAGTAGTAGCGCGCCGCCTCTTCAATGCCGAAGCGGCCATGGCCAAACGAGATCTGGTTGAGATACAGCCAGAGGATCTCTTCCTTGCTGAGCATGCGCTCAAGGCGCAGCGCGAGATACATCTCTTGCACCTTGCGGCGCAGCGAGCGCTCGTTGCTCTTGAGGACGTAGGTCTTCACTAGCTGCTGCGTGATCGTCGAGGCCCCGCGCAGCGAGCGGCGATACCAGACGCTCTGCGCCATGGCCCGCACCATGGCCCAGAAGTTGACGCCGGGGTGCTCGAAGAAGTGGGCGTCTTCGGCGGCGATAAAGGCGTTGATGACGTGGCGGGGGATGCGGGCCAGCGGCACCACGGTGCGGCGCTCTTCGAACAGCTCGCCGATCAGCTGACCGTCGCTGGCCAGGACGCGGGTGACGACCTTGGGGTGGTACTCGCTGATCTGGTCGATGGTCGGCAGCGACTCGCCGCGGGTGTAGTACAGAAACAGGCCAGCGACGGTCGAGACGCCGAGGAAGCCGGCAATCAGCGCGAGCAGCAGGACGATGCGCAGCACACGCCAGCTTCGCCACAGCCGCAGCGCGCCGGCTGGGCCCGCGCCGGGAGTCGCGGCCTTGGGCTTGCTGCCGCGCTTCTTGGCGGCGATCTTGTCGTCGGATTTACGGGCGGTGGCCATGCTGGATGATGGGCTGCGGCGAGGCCGTCGGCAAGGCTAGCGGGCCTTGACGGGCAGCAAGGAGAGCCAGGCGATGCCGGGCGGCAGCGGCGGCGACTCCAGGGCCAGGGTGTAGTCGGCGCGGCGGTTGCGGGCGTCATCGATGTTGTCGGCGGTCTTGGCGCGGAGCTGACGCTCGCCGCAGCCGGCGAAAAACGTCGGCATCCTGAAGCCGCGCGAGTGAAAGTACTGGGCGATGGCGCGGGCCCGGTTCTTCGACAGGGTCAGGTTGTCGCTGTCGCCGCCGACCGTGTCGGTGTGGCCAGCGACGTAGAGCTTGGGCCGCGGCGGCGAGGCGACGATGCCGCGATCGGCGAACGACAGCAGGGTGCGCTCGACGCGATCGAGCACGGTGTTGATCTTGGTCAGCGACTCATCGAGCTTGGTCCGCTCGGCCTCGGCGATCTCAAAGGACGCGCTGGCGAAGTTGACCTCGACGTGCGGCACGCTGACCGCCCACGGATACAGGTCGATGGTGCCGAAGTTGCCGGTGCTGTCGTACAGCTTGAGGGCCAGGCGGAGGACGACGCTCTCGGGATCTTTGGCGGCCTTGGGGGTCCACGACAGGCGCAGCCAAGAGCCAGCCGGCTCGCCGGAGAACGTCGCTTGGCCGCTGCCGACATCGCTGCCGTCGTCGGCGGTGACGGTGATCTCGCCGCGCCCAGCCGGGGCCGAGAGCTGGACCTCGACGAAGTGCTCGGCCAGGTTGATGTGCTTGGAGTAGTAGTTGGGGTCGAACTTGATCTCAAGCCGCGTGCCGACCTCGGTCTCGAAGTCGATCGAGCGCTTCCACAGCTTGCCGCCAACCATGCACTGCAGCATGCCGTGCCAGCGGGTGCTGCCAGTCCGGCCGCTGCCCAGCGAAAACGTCACTTTCTTGCCGGCGGCCAGCTTCTTTTCTTTGAAGCTCTGCGGCGCGCTCTCGGCCGGCGTGCCCTCGGACTTGTCGGGCTCGACATCCAGGCGCAGGTCGCTGACGGCTTCATCGGCGATCAGCGTCAGCGTCGGGCGATCCGGGGCCGAGACCTTGGCGGTCAGCCCCATGCGCAGCGGATCGGCCGCGGCCAGCGGGCTATAAAGCAGACCCAGCAGGCAGCCTGCCAAGGCGGCGATGCACAGCCCCGGCGGCGCCGGCCATGCGACGCGAGTCTGCGTCGGTTCCGTCGTCAGTTCGGTGCTCACAAGAGACATGAGGGCAGCGTATCGTCCCGGCCTGCGCGCGTAAAGAAGCGCGTAGTTCTGCGCTGGCCTCGGCTACTTGCCCTGCTGGCCGCGCGGCCCTGGCGACTCGACGAGCGAGCGCGGCTTGACCCCCAGCGTCGCATCCCGCATGGTAGCGACATGGAGCCAGATCGCGAGTCCCGTCGGGCTGAGTTCGTTGCCAAGTGGGTGCCGGTTGGCTATCGGCCATGGCTGCACCTGATCCTGCCCACCCTGGTCGCGCTCGCGGTGCTGGGCACGGCCATCGCGCTCATCGCGGATCTGCGCCGCGTCGAGCTATGGGCGATCCCGATCGCCTATATCGCCGGCCTGGGCTTCGAGTGGCGCGCCCACAAAGACATCCTGCATCGCCGCCTGCCCGGCCTCGGCGAGCTTTACGAGCGCCACGAGCGCACCCACCACGTCATCTACACCGCCGACGACATGGCGATGCGCTCGCAGCGCGAGTGGATGCTGGTGCTGATGCCGTGGTTCGCCATCCTGCTGATTGTCGGCATGCTGCTGCCGGTCATGACCGTGGTGGCCTGGCTCAGCACCCGCAACTGCGCTCTCTTGTCGCTGTGCACGTCGGTGCTGTTCTTCCTGCAGTACGAGTGGATGCACCTCTCGTATCACCTGCCGGACGAGCACCCGATCGCCCGCCTGCGCCTGATCCGCTATCTGTCGGCGCTGCACAGAAGCCACCACGACCCGCGCAACATGAAGCGCTGGAACTTCAACATCACCATCCCGCTGTTCGACGTCCTGCACGGCACCCTCAACCGCGACGCCCTCAAAAAAGAACAGACCCGCCCCACCACAGCCAGCAGCGCGCAGCCTGCAGAGTCGGCGCGCTAGCTCTCCCCCTCCGTCGAAATCCCGCTTGGAGCAGCCAAGCACCCGCGATATCGTCAACCCGTGTTTCGCGACCTCCGTATCAAGAACTTTCACCGCTTCCGCTCCTTCCAGATGGACGGCTTAGGCCGTATCAACCTGCTGGTTGGGCCGAATAACTGCGGCAAATCGACTGTGTTGGAAGCCATCGATCTGCTGGCGGATTACCCTGATCCGGTCACTGTCGGATTTCTTTGCTTTGGGCGAGGAGGATTTGTCTCTGGGGAGAGTACAAATAGCCAAAATAATACCCGCATAGCAATTCGACATATGTTCTATGGTCGTCAGGCGAAGCCTGGTTCTTTTTTTGAAATAGATGCCAATGCGGAAGAGAGGAAAAATTCATTGCGGGTTAGTATTACAACCGCAGCTAAGTCAGAAGAGAGTGAAGGAACAGCATCGCCAATCAGTGGTCGCTTAATCCTTCAATTCAGTAAAACACTTGGCCCGGAGTCGATTCGGCATTCCATCCCTTTGACCCATCAAAGCGAGTGGCCCTTTGCAGAGTTTGACAAAAGATACGACGAGGTCAATGAAAACTGCAACGAAAATTTCGTTACTACCGATTCGCACCCAAGGCACTCTATCGTCAAGAATTTAGCCCGTGTGTCGCTGAATCCTGAGGAAGAATTTGTCCTGAAGGTTCTGCGTATTCTAGAACCCCGTATCGTAGGTATCACTGCAGTTCCGCTTGTGAAAACAGAATTTCACGAGGGGCGTAACGGGGTATTTGTGAAGTTGACAGGGGAACCCGAGCGCGTGCCGATTGCCAGTTTAGGCGATGGGATATGGCGGCTCTTGGGTCTGGCCTTGGCCTTGGTTCGCGCCCGCGGCTCTGTGCTGTTAGTCGATGAAATCGACATAGGCCTTCACTACACGGCGCAGGTGGATATGTGGCGGATGGTGAAGGGGGCGGCGGAGCAGCTGGATGTGCAGGTGTTTGCGACGACGCATAGCAGTGACTGCATTCGCGCCCTGGCCAGCTTGGCGCGCTCGGATGTGACGACGGGCAGCGAGATTACGATTCAGCGCATCGAAGGCGAGCGGGCAGTGGCTTACAACGAACGCGAGATCGTGCTGGCGGCGGAGCGGGGGATCGAGGTTCGCTAGCCATGGCGCTTATGCCAGTACGCAAGCTCCTAGTGGAAGGAGCCGAAGATCGACGCGTCATTCCGGAGCTAATCGAACAAGCCACGGACCTGCGCTGGGGGGAGGCGAGGGAACCGAAGCTGGTCGATATCGTGGTGGCGGCGGCGAGCGACTCGCCGTCTCCGCGGCACGAAGGCGGCGTCGATCGTCTGCTGGAGCCGGGCTATATCGCGACTGAGTACAAGACGGCGCGGCTGCAAGCCCTGGGCGTGGTGCTGGATGCCGATCACGATCCGGCGGGTCGCTGGCGTCGCCTGCGCCAGTGCTGTGGCTTGCCCTTTGTCGAAGCGCTACCCGAAGCCCTGCCGAGCGCAGGCCTGGTGATCGCACCGTCCAGCGGAGCGCGCTTTGGGGTGTGGCTGATGCCAGACAACAGCCAGTGCGGCATGCTAGAGACATTTCTGCTGTCGCTACGCCCGCAGAGCGGCGAGAGTGCGCTGTGGCAGTGGGCAGACGAAGTGGTGGAACAGGCGCAGAGCCGCGGTGCCCCGTATCGGTCCAGTCATCGCGACAAGGCCCGCTGTCATACGTTTCTAGCTTGGCAGGATCCACCGGGCCGGCAGCTTCATCAGGCGCTCAAAGAGCGACTGCTGGATCCGCGCGCCGCAGGAGGCAGGTCCTTTGTCGCATGGTTTCGTCAGCTCTACGGCCTGTAGTCGAACCCAGCAGCGCGCAGCCTGCCGGGTCGGTGCGGTAAGGTACGGAGGGGGTGGGGGCGGGGTACGTTAAGGAACGTAGTGGAGGATGGTGTTGAGCGTTCCGACGGCGTAGGCGTTGGTGTTGCTGGTGCCCCAGACGCCGTAAAGATCGGCGGTGGTGGTGGTGGTGCGGGGGGTCCAGCTGGTGCCGTCCCAGAACAGGATCTTGCCGTTGAGTCCGACGGTAAAGATGCTGGTCTCGTTGGCGCCCCAGACGCTGCGCAGGTCGGTGGTCAGGCCCGAGGTCTCCATGGTCCAGCCCTGCCAGAGGATGCCGTTGTGCGAGCGACGGAAGATGAGCCCACCCTCGCCGACCACGACCTGGCGGAACTTGCTGTACCAGCCGGAGTAGACGTTCTTGGTGCCGCCGGGCGAGGCGTCATCCCAGTAGCCGGGACCGGCGATATAGAAGCGACGCGCGGTGTAGCCGGTGTAGCCGGTGATGAGGAACTCGCCGCTTGAGCCGTTGTTGGCCTGCACCATGATCGACGACAGCTC
This sequence comes from uncultured Myxococcales bacterium, assembly GCA_964628555.1. Lineage (GTDB taxonomy): Bacteria > Myxococcota_A > Polyangia > Palsa-1104 > JAEUJZ01 > JAEUJZ01. The sequence continues at coordinate 6,621 of CAZVMD010000229.1, forward strand.
GCGGGTGGTGCCGGCGCTGGTCGGCAAGGTCTCGCTGGCGGCGAAGCCCTTGAGATCGCCGCGCAGGAAGGTCGCGTCCTGGCCGACGATGCGGATCTCATTTTCGGAGACGCCGCTGACGCCGAGCAGGTCTTTGGTGGTCGCCGGGTTGACCGGGATGGCGTACCAGCCCTGGCCGCTGTAGCCGAGGACGGCGCCGCTCTCACCGACGGCGACATAGCTGGTGCTGCCGCGCGGCACGGTGATGGCGTAGAGGTTCTTGGTGGTGCCCGAGAACTCGGACTTCCAGCTCTGGCCGTCCCAGCGCGCGATGGCGCCGCTGTGGCCGACGGCGACGATGTCCGAGGTGCTGCGGCCATAGATCGCGTTCCAGCGCTGGGTGGTGCCGCTTACGCCGGAGGGCTCGGGGCACCAGCCGCGGCAGACGCCGAACGAGGCCTGCACGGTAAAGTCGCCGGACGGGGTCAGGGTCAGCGAGCAGCTGCCGACGCCGGTGCAGCCGCCTGACCAGCCGATGAAGCCGCCCTTGGTGGGGCTGGCCGACAGCGTCACTTGCTGCCCGGCCTGATAGACCTCTTCGCAGTCGCTGTTGCCGCCGCCGCAGTCGATGCCGGGGCCGGTGACGCGGCCGGCACCGTCGGCGCCGTTGACCAGCTGGATGATCAGCTTGGAGGACGGCATGCCGCAGAACTTCACCTCTTCCAGCGTCAGCGGCAGCTCATAGTCGATGTCGCTGGCCACGCTGATCGACCCTTGGCCCTTGCTGATCAGGCAGCCATTGGCGTCGAAGGCTTGCACTTCCAGCACCACCTGGCCGCTGCTGCCCGGCGCAAAGCTCACGCCGAGCAGATCGAGGGGCGCGTTGGTAAAGTCGCTGCTCTTGTCCTGTCCCTGCGCGCTGACCTTGAGCGAGATCTTGGCGGCAGTGCTGGGCAAGGCCTTGAGGTTGATGCGCACCAGCGGCCCAATGGTCGCCGGCGGCGGGGCATCACAGGAGCTGACCCATGCGCCGAGCAGGACACCCAGGCCAGCGTGCAAGAGCCGTCGCGGCTGAAGAGCACGACGATCGAAGGACCGCCAAGGCACTGCGTGGTTGAGAGGGCGTCTCATTAGTTGCTCCTATAGACAGCGGCTGCGACAGCGACCGCCGCGGGTCCATCAGAACGGCAGGAGGTTGACCGGCACCATGCGATCGGGCGTGCTGGCGGTCTGGCGGGTGCCGACGACGATGGCGGTGGTGACGGCTCCGGCGACCAGCACGCCACCGGCGATGGCGGTCCAGAACCACCACTTCTTGTAGATAGGCGCGCGCTCTTTTTCGACCACCACGACTGAGACGGGATCGGTGCCGGCCACCAGCTTGACGTCGAGCCGGCCCTTCTGGCCATCGGGGACATCGGCCTCTAGCTGCTGCGACAGGAAGCCGACGTGGCGAACCACCACCTTGCGCTTGCCCGAGAATGAGGCTCGCTTGTAGGGCGTTACACCAAGCTCGGTGCCGTCGACGTAGACGGTCGCACCGGCTGGCTCGGAGCGGACCTCAAGCACGCCGCGCGGCCGCGATGCGCTCTCTAGGATCGCCTGCGTGACTAGCTCGGCCAAGGTCTCGGCGGCCTGCTTGCTGCTGCAGCCGGCACACTCGCCCTCGGGATGCGCGCCGACGGCGCCGACCTCGACATCCAGGACATCGACGCGAAACTTCCAGGTCGGCTGCTTGTCGGCGGCTTTGGAGGCTTCACTGGGCAGGATGACCTTGCCGCGATAGCGCACCACCACGCTGGCGGCCAGCAGGCGACCGAGGCGCTCCAGGCACAGATCGGTGAAGCAGTCGCGTAGCTGCGCCTCGCCGGCGATCACGCTCTGCGCCTCGCGCGCATCGACGAGCCCAAACTGTTGCGCCTTGACCGCTTGCATCGCGCGCTCTTGCAGCGTGCCGACCTCGGCGGCCAGTGCCGGGCCATCGATCTTCGGCTCTAACAGCAGGGCTTCGGCGGCCAGCGCTGGGCGCGCAGCGAGCAGAAGCAGGAGCAAAAAAAGCAGCCTAGCCATCGTGAGGCCATCATAACGAAAAGCCTGGCCCACCGAAGGAGGGAATGCGCGGCGCTCGGCTCGTCGCGGCCTAACGTCGCCGTTTCTTGGCTGAATTGCCGCGTGGCTCGACGGTCACCGAGGGGCTCGGTGCGGCGTCAGCAGCGGCGGCGGTTGCGGCACGCGGTGTCGCAGCGGGGGCGTTGCTGCGCGCGGGCGCGGCCTGAGGGCTGGCCTCGTCAGGCGGCAGAGCGCAGCGCAGCTCATGCAGGATGTTCAGGCCGATGTACAGCACCGGGAAGGACAGGAACAGCCCGACCAAGCCAAAGACGTGCTCGTGCAGGATGAGCGAGATCACCAAGATCAGCGACGGCAAGTTGACGTGCCGGGCGGCCAGGCGGGGGTTTAGATAGTAGGCCTCGATCTTGTGCAGGACGAAGGTCGTGACGACGAAGAAGGCGACCGCCCACAGACCTTTGTGCAGGTAGCTGGTGACGATCAGCACCGCTCCCGAGACGAGGTTGCCGACCACCGGCACCAGGCTGGAAAAAAAGATCAGCGCCGTCAGAGCCGGAATGCGCGGCAGGCGCAGGGCCAAAAGCACGGGCAGCGTTAGCAGCGTGTTGACCAGCGCCACCAGTACCTGCAGCGTGATGGTGATGATGATCGCTTCGAACAGATAGCCGAAGTAGCGGCGCAGCGTGCCGAGCAGGCTGTCGCGGGGAAACTCGGCGAACAGCGCGTCGACCGGCTGCCGATCGAGCAGATAGATGACGGCCAAGATCAGGCCAATGAGCAGATACATCAGCACGCGGCCAGTGGCGCGCAGGTAGTCGACCGCCGGCTGCACCATGTGCGGCACGCGCTCTTTGAGGCCGTCGATGGGCAGCCAGGACGGCAGGCGCTCGATGAGGTCTTCGTGAAAGTCTTTGAGGATCTCGGGCAGCGACTGGCCGGTGTGCAGGCTGAGGAACTGCTGATAGTAGCTGCCGCCCTGCTTGACGAAGATCCAGGCCACGATGCTGAGCGACAGCACCGACAGCAGCAGCACCAACAGCACGCCGCGTCGCTCGCCAGCCGAGCCGCGCAGCCCGAGCAGACGAGCCAGCTGCTGGCCCAGGAAGCCGAGCGCGCGTGACAAGACCACGAAGGTGACGAGGATCAGCGCGAGGTGGCGAAACACCACCAGCAGGGCCAAAAAGAGCAGCAGGGCCAGCACGCGCTGCTGCAGCAGCCCCCAGCGCAAGACGGTCTGCAGGGGCGAAGGACTAGGACTCGGGTCGGTCGACGTCGGCAGCATCAATCTTGACGACCATCTTACCAACCAAGACCTTCAGATGTCCCTTGGCGTCGACTTCCTGCACGACACCGTCTTTGCCAGCCAGCATGCCGCGCGCGACGCGCACGCGATCGCCCTTTTGTAGACCGCGCTGCCGCTTGACCGTCTTTTCTTTGTCCAGCACCTGCCGCATCGACACAAAGTCGTTGTCGCGCGACCAGGCGAGGAAGCGATAGACCGGGGCTAGCTCGGTCAGCCGCTCGCCGATCCAGGTCGCTAGCTCCTCGGCGCTCATGGCCACGGCTTCGTCTCGTGGCAGCGCGCTGCCGAGGTGAAAGAGCCGCGGCAGCTGACCAGGCATCGGCAGGGCGCCGCCCGGTGGCAGCTTGCCCAGGACCTCGTGTAGCGCCTCTAGCGTCAGGCTGCCGCCACCTAGCTCGGACAGCGGCTGCAGCTCTGGCGTGATGCCCAGGCGATAGCCCTCCGGCAGGGCCGACAGCAGGCCGACCAGGCGCTCGGCTTCGTAGTAGTCGTCGAGCTTGCGCTCGAAGTTCTGCCGATCGACGCGCGCATCGGGATGCAGGCGCAGCGAGACCTCTAGCATCTCGTGACTGACGGTGACGGCCATGAACACATGGTTGTGCTGCGGCGTCGGATCGTCGACCAGCGAGGCGATGGGCTTGCTGCGATCAATGAAGCCATCGAGCTCTTTGCGGGCTGCCTGGTGCCGCGAAAAGTAGACGCTCTGCGAGTCCACCTGCTTGTGGTTCCACAGGGCCGGATGCTCGACGGAGGTCTCGATAAACAGCGGCGAGCCATCGGCGCCCAGCACGCTGCCGCCGACGTGGCGAGCCAGCGCCAAGAGCCGCTGCTTCACCTCTAGCCGCTCGCGGTTATAGACGTTCGACTTCCACTTGCGTGGCTCGTAGCAATCGAAGTCTGCGAGCGACAGACCCCCTCCCAGGCTAGACGACATGGACGGCAGTATCTTTGTAGCCGGCTCCGTCTGTCAACGCCGAAAGGTGGCCAGGAGCTTAGCCCGATTCGGGCCGCAGGCTGGCCCGGATGCCGTCGGGCAGGTCACTTGGCGAGTCCCAGTCTTTGACCTGCGAAAGCTCGTCTTCGGCCAGCGGCAAGGCCAGCGTGCGGGCCTGTGCAAGTAGGCGCTGCAGCGACGGAGGAACCGGAGGATCGACGGCGCTGAGAGCAGCTGCCAAGCCCGGGGTAAACGAGGGCAGATAGCGCGCGCAGAGCGGCTCCCAGATCGGCTGCGCACGATCCGGCGGAGTCCAGCGCGGCGCTACGGCGTCGTAGCCAGTCGGGTTGGCGCGCAGCAGGCGGGTCAGAAGCGGCAGGTCGAAGAAGGGCAGATCACAGGACAGCGCGATGACGCTCTCGCGGCCCTGCTGCGCCGCCGCACAGAGGAGCGCCATCAGCCCACCCAGCGGGCCATGTCCGGGTGGCTGATCGGTCAAGATCGGCAAGCCTAGGCCGGCATAGTCGGCGTGCTGCCCGACGAGAACCACGGTCAGGCCCTGGCCGTGCAAGAGAGCCGCTAGGCGCTCGACCAGGCTCGCTGGGCGGAGCGCCGGGGACGGCTGCGGTGGGCTAGGGGCGGGCAGCAGACCCTTGGGATGGCCGCCCATGCGACGGCTCTTCCCGCCGATAAAGATGCCGCACAGCGGGGACGACAGTGGCTCTGACATCGGCCAGCGATAGCACAGCCCCGGCTGGGACGGGCAGCCCTACTTGCGCACCACCACGCGTGTACCGCGCAGCCAGAGCGCACCGCGGCTGGGCGGATCGCCGTTGACCGTGTGCCAGCCGGCGGGTAGCTCGGGCTTGCTGAACGAAAAGAACTGCTCGGCGGTGGCGGGGCTCATGTTGACGCAGCCGTGGCTGACCGGGTGACCCAGCATGTCGTGCCACAGCACGGCGTGCAGGCCGATGCGGCCGTTGAAGAACTGCGC
>CAZVMD010000230.1:0-1283 GCA_964628555.1 uncultured Myxococcales bacterium
AGCTGGTGCAGGATCCATAGGACTTGGCGCGGTGGGAAGGGGTGCGCAAGGTCGAGGAGCTTGCGCAGATCGCAGCCGCGCAGCAGCTCCATGACATAAAAAGGCGCCCCGTCCTCCTCCTTGAATTCGCCGGAGTCGCTGACCTGCACCACATGCTCGCTTTTTATGCGGGCGGGCAGCTTCAGCTCGCGGCGGAAGCGCTCGACGCTGTCGCCCTTGGCTGCTTTGTGACCGAGCAGCACCTTGAGCGCGTACTGCTCGCCGGTCTCCTTGTGCAGCACCTGATAGACCACCCCCATGCCGCCGCGACCCAGCTCGCGAAGGACGTGGTAGCGATCGGCGATGATGGCAGGCGGCATTCGGTTCTATCGGCAGTAAAGATATCCGGTTTGCGTGGCTCCGTTGCGGCACATAGCCGGCAAGAATCCGGGCAAACATTCCAGAATGCTCAGCTGCGACCCACACTTGACAAAATCGTTCATGGAAGTCGCCCTAACGATCACGGCGTTACAGTATGGCGGCAGTGCCCCGGCCTTGGCGATTGAGCAGTCGGTCATATCATCAAATACGACATATATGGTCTTACCAATGCCGCTGGCGCAGGTTGGATTTGAGCCGGCGCAGACCGCCGATTCAACGGTTCCATTGCAGTCCCAGTCCCACGCCGCATAGGGCGTACTGGCGTCCACATAGCTGTTGTTGGCTGGCAGCAGCTGATAGTCGGTTTTGGGATTTTGCACTGGATTGCTGCAGCGCGCGGCGCCCTGACTGCAGGACACGGTCCCGACGGTGCGGCAGGCGCCTTTCTTGCTGGGATCCCAGCACGGCAGGCCCATCGCAAAGGACATGTTGCCGCTGCGCCAGACGACGTCTTCGTTGAGCTGGCCATCGCAGTCATCGTCGATGTTGTCGCAGGTGTCATCGCTGGCCTTCGGGCCCACGGGCTCGGCGCCAGGCGGATAGGTCCACAGCCCGTTTTGACACACTTGCCGGCCAATTTTGCATCGCGAGTCCGGGCGATAGCTAAGCCCGGCGGTCACCACAGACTGCGTCTGCCCATCGAAGCAGGTCGCACAGCCCTCGGGGTCATTTTTATCGACACTTCCATCACAGTCATCATCAATATTATTCCCGCATTGTTCAGGAACTGGGTCGCTGCCATAACAAGCACCCCACTGCATATCAATACCGCAGAGCTGAACTTCATCTTTGCAGGCAGAGGCGGGGTTGGTGGATTGCGTGATAATCCCGGGACGAGGCGCACAAGGCCGGCTCTTGCCGAC
>CAZVMD010000230.1:1383-11868 GCA_964628555.1 uncultured Myxococcales bacterium
GCGGGGACGCTCAGCCCGCTGACTCGACCAGTCGGCGGTCAGCGCCAGACCCAAGGTGGCGACGGCGAGTGCGCCCGAGAGCGGGGCGAAGCCAGTCGCGACGCCGGCCATGATGCGGATGCGGTCGCGAGCGGCAAAGGCCTCCCGCGAAGGCTCGGTCACCATGCCGCTGGCCGGGCGGTTGGCCGCGTCCTCGATCTGCGCCTGCGCCCCGAGCGCGATGGCGGTGATCGCCGTCGCCAAGCTCAGCCCGCCCAAGACGAGCGCGGCGGCCCGCGGCGTGGCCCGGCGCAGGCTCGGGCGCAGGCTGACCAGCTCGCCATTTTCAAACGGGCGCTGCCACCGCACACTGCGATAGCCGGGCGCACGCAGCAGCAGGTCATGCATCCCAGGGTCCAGATAAAGGAACGTCGTCTCTTTGCTGACCTCAGACGGCTGACCATCGACCAGGATCCGCGCTCCCTTGGGGGCCTCCGAGAGATAAAGACGGACCTCGGCGCTGGCTTCCCGTTCGGGCACGACATCGACGCGGATGTGCTTGCCCGGCCGCAGCTCGATGGTCTGGCTGAACTTGCGCAGCTTGGTGCCGCTGGCGGTGATCTCGTGCTTGCCGGGGTCCAGCGGCTGCTTGGTTCCCCACAGCTCGGCGGCGACGGGCAGGCCATCCAGCAAGACGGCAAAGTCGACGGGCAGGCCGGCCGGCACGGCGAGGGTCACATAGGGCACCCGCGGCTCCAGATCAGCCAGGTTGCCGATGGCATCCTTGCGCGCCTCCTCGTACTGACGCTGACCGGCGCGCAGGCGCTCAGCGGCTTCGCGCTCGGTGGCTTGGTAGGTCCGGTAGGCCGTGCCGACTCGCCCGAGGTCGCGATGACAGTGCCCAAGCAGGAGTCGCGCGTTCGGGCTGCTGTGCAGGCGCAGGCTCTCCTCCAGCAGCAGGACGGCATCGCCAGGACGGCGGCTCTGATAGGCCCGCGCGGCCTGCTCATACTTGGCCTTCGCCACCTCGGAGGGCGAGCCTGGGAGCGCCCCCTCAGCAGCGGCCTGGCCTCGCCAGGCGAGGAGCGCCACGGTCGCTACAGCGACCTGCAGGACAACCCCCTGGAGGCCATGTGGCAGCCGCGCCCGAGCCTGCATGCAGCTTCATCATCACACATCTACCCTTTACAGTCCGACGAAATGACCTGCGCCAGGTCCGGGCTCTGGCCAAGCCGGCCCAGCGCATCAGCCGTCCTAGCCCGCCCACCACGCCACCGCGCCAAGTCGAACGCAACCCAGCCGCCGCGTCGGTAGGTCGCCTCGCCTTCTGTCGGCGCGGGGGTTAGGTCGGAATGACGCCGGACAGCTTGGCCAGGGCCGGCGCCATATCGGTGAGGGTCAGCGGCAACTTCTGGGCGGCAATGCGGGCAGCTTCTTTGGCCGGGAGTCCCAAGCCGCGCAGCACCGCCGCCGCTGCCTGCTGCGGCAGCAGCTCGGATGCGCCCGGCCGCGTACCGGCCTGCAGGGCCCCCAGGATGCTTCCCACCACCACGCTCTGGGCCAGCTCAGGCGAAAGCTCGGTAAACCGCCCCTGCGCCATGCCGCTGAGTAGGGTGGCGCCCACCACCGCGTGGAATAGGGGGGACAGCTCGGCCGCGGGCCAGCCGCTCTGTAGCAAGAAGCCAGCGAGCTGCGGGTGCAGCTGGCCCATGTGCAGGACGAGGCGCACGCCGGCCGCAATGCGCTGCGCCGGGTCTTCCAAGCGCGAGACCACCGGGTGCATGGTCTGCAGCAGGGCGTCAGACACCTCCTTGCCCACGGCCGCCATCAAGGCCGCTGGCGAGTCGAAGTACTTGTAGAAGGAGCCGCGCGCCACCCCGGCCTGGGCAATGACCGCATCGATGGTGACGGCGCTCAAGCCCGACTGAGCGGCCAGCAAGAACGCGGCTTGCACCAGCCGCGCACGCATGCGCTCTCGGCGCTGAGCAGCAACCTGGGGACGGTGATCAGGGGTCATGGGAGAAGAAGGAGGTTGACTCAGAATGACACAGGCGTCATTCTGACGAAAGTGTCATTCTGAGAGGTCTATCATGAGCACAGCGCAACGAGATCGGTATCTATGGGCCCTGACAGCGATATTCGCACTGTTCACCACACTAAAGGGCACTGCCATCGGGGCGGCCTACCTCAAAGGGCTAGTCCCGGTCATTAGCATCCTGGTACCGACCGCATTCGCCTTTGCGCACGGCTCGCGCCGGCTGGGCTGGAAGGCCATGGGCCTGTTCTTTGCCATCGCCTTCGTGGTGAGCTTTGGCCTGGAGTCAACCTCGATTGCCACCGGCTTTCCCTTTGGGCACTACCACTACACGGAGCGCCTAGGTCCCAAGCTGGGGACGGTGCCGCTGCTCATCATGCCGGCCTACTTTGCCATGTGCTACGTGTCGTGGAACCTGGCCCATGTGCTGCTGGACAAGTTCCAGCACAGCCCCGAGCCGCGGCAGCGCTTTGCCATTCCCGTGGTGGCCGCGTTCATCATGGTGATGTGGGACCTGGGCATGGACCCGGCGCGCGCCACGGTGTTTGCCGCCTGGATATGGCATGACGGCGGCAGCTACTTTGGCGTGCCCGCGGTCAACTTCATGGGCTGGTACCTGACCGTGTACCTGATCTTCCAGCTGTTTGCGCTGGCGCTGGACCGCCTGCAGCTAGCCGCCCCACCTGAAAACGGCGACGCCGTCCGCAGCACCTGGATGCTCAACGTGGCGTTTTACTTTGCCACCTTCCTGGAGTTTGCCGTCATGGCCTGGCTGGCCGTGGACCGCCCGATCACCGACCCGGCGGGCGTGGTGTGGAGCAGCCGCGCGCTCTACGAGTCGCTGGGACTGGTGGCGCTCTTCACCATGGGCTTTGTGTCGGTGCTGAGCTTCTTCAAAGTGCGCAGCAGCGCGCAGCTCGCATAAGCGGCCTGTCTGTGAACTTTGTAAAAAAGGACTCCGCCATGCCGAAAAAAATCCTCGTATTGGGTGCCGCGGGCTCTCTGGGCAGCCAGGTCACCCGCTTGGCGCTGCAAGCTGGACACGCCGTCACCGCGGTGGTGCGCAACCCCGCCAAGCTAGCCACCCGCGAGCTCCCGGGCATCTCGGTGCACCAAGCCGACCTGACCGCCTTGTCCGCTCAGGAGCTGAGCGCAGTCGTGCGGGGCCATGATGCGCTCATCAACACGGCTGGCATGGTCACCGACGGTGAGCGCTTTGTCTCGCTGATTGACCACATCGTGACGGCGATCGAGCTTTTGCCCCCGGCCGAGCGCCCGGTGGGCTGGTTTCTCGCCGGAGCCGGCCTGCTCGATCTGGACAGCAGCGGGCGTCGCGGCCTCGACCTGCCGATGGTCAAGAAAACCTACTGGCCGCACGCCAAAAACTACGCGCGGCTGCAGCGCAGCACGCTCGACTTTCGGCTGCTGTGCCCGGGCCCGATGGTCGATTCCCCGCCGGTGGGCGTGCAGCGGCTGCGGACCAGCACCCAGCAGCTGCCCGTGGCCATGCCGACCTGGATCGCCCAGCTGCCGAGCATCCTGGCCTTGCTGCCCTTTGCCCAGCGCATGCCTGAGATGATCGTCTCGTACGCCGACGCTGCGGCCCTGATGCTGGCCCATCTAGAGCCCAGCGATGCCTTCCAGCGCCAGCGCGTCGGCTTGGCGCTGCCCGAGGGCATGCGGGGTGCAAAAGCGCAGTGGAAGGCGGCGAAGCGCCCGAACGGCTAAGCGTGGCCCAGCAACAGCGTCGCCCGCATGAGCGGTCGCGGCGCCCTGGCTGCGTCCGGCTCCTGCGTGGATGTGCCGCAGGCCTCTTGGGGCTGCGGCTGGTTTCTCTGCGGCCCCGCGGCGTCGCGCTCTCCCCATCGTCAGCGTGGCAGCGGCCACCCTCCTTACGCAGGCGGCTGGCCGGGCGGGCTCCGGCCCTGACGCGGCTTAGGGGCAGCTGCCGACCTTGGTGACGGCCTGCGCGCGGACCTCGATCGGCTCCAGCTTGCCGTCGACTTTGATCAGGGCTGGGCCGGGTCGCATCCACATCGTGGTCTCGTCGCAGGCGGCGGCTCGCTTGCCCTTGCCAGGGCTGCGCACGATGACCTGGCCCAGGCGTCCCTGCAGGCGACCTACGGCCTCTTGCGCTTCGCCGCGCAGGGCCGCCTTGCCGCGCGGCACGCTGGCGCTGTGCAGAACTTTTTGGAACTCGGCCATGGCTTCCGGCAGCGCCTTCTGCTGCTCGTAGATCTGGCCCAGGCGCAGCGAGGTCTCGTAGGTCAGCGCGGCGCACTCGACGGCCTGCTTGCGCTCGCGACTGCACAGCGCATGGGCTTTTTCGAGCAGCTTCTGCGCTCGCTTGAAGTCCTTGTCGACATAGGCCGCAAGACCGGTGCGGGCGAACGACTCGGCGGCTAGCGGCTTGGGCTTGGCGCTGCCCAGCTTGCCCTCGCCTGGGCTGGCTGGACTGCCGGGCTCGGGGCGGCCTTCGCTCGCCGCGGCATCGGGTGGCGTCCCGCCGTCGCGCGCCGCCGGCTCAGAGCTCGCCTCGCGAGCCGTCGCGGTCGCGGGATCTTTGCCCGCCTTGGCTGGGGTGGCTCCCTCCTCATTCAACAGGTCAGCCAGCCCGGCCTGCTTGCCAGCGACGCTGCTCTGCTGCAGCAAGCGCCCCAGCAGCGACTCGGCGCGGGCCCGCACCACGGCATCGGCGTCGCGCACCAAGAGGCGCAGCACCGGCACACCGGGCGCTAGCTCGCCGCTCTGCACCGACCCCGCGGGACCACTCTCGCTGAGATCGGCAGCCACCTCGGCCACCAGACGTCGCACCAGCGGCTCGGGATCGGCAGCGGCCCGCAGCAACAGCGGCACGGCCTGACGGTGTGGCAGCCGCGACAGCGCCTCGATGGCGGCCAGACGATCACCCGTCGAGCCGGTAAACAGCGGCGCCTCGGGTGGAGCCGGCAGCGAGCGATCGCCGAGCCGAGCCAGCAGGGCAAAGGCGGCCACCGCCTCGACACCACCGGCCCGCACCGCTTCCTGCAGCACCGGCAGCGCTTCCTTGGTCAGCGGATCGCCGGGTAGCTCGCTTAAGCGCTCGGCCGCGGCCAGGCGCACGGCGAGCACGCGGTCCTTTAAGCCCGCCAAGAGCTCGGCCCGCTCGCTGGCCACGCGCGACAGATACAGCCGACGCATGGCGGGATCTTCGGCGCTGCGCCAGGCCTGTACCTTGTCCAGCGTCGCCTTGTCCGAAAGCCGCAGCAGCACCGCGGCCGCTGCCACCTGCTCGCCAGCGCTGCCGGCATCGAACAAGCCCTTGACGATGGCGCCGATGTCGCTGGCCGAGACCGAGCCGACCTGACCGCGCTTGGCCAGGGCCAGCGCCACCACCAGCCGATCGAGCGAGCGCAGGGCCTCGCGCCGCACCTCGCCCTCGCTGTCGCCCAGCGCCGTCTTCAGCAGAGCCAGCGCCTCGGGCTCGCGGCGACGACCCAGCGCCCGCGCCGCCGCCACCCGCACCTTGCTATCGCCATCGCGGAGCAGCGCCGCTAGCAGCCGCAGCGCGTCGCCGCCACTGGCATCGGCGAGCACGCTGGCCGCCGCCTCACGCGTGGTCCAGCTGGCATCGAGATAGGCACTGCGCGCAAACGACAGGCCGCTCTGCGACAGCAGCGAGGGCTCGCGAGCGATGATCTGCACAATGGCCGCCGCCGCCAACTGAGACAGCAGCTCGCGCTCGCCGCTCTCAGCCGGCGGGGCCGCAGCAGTCAAGGACAGCAGCAGGCCGAGCCGGCGCGCATCGATCGGCCGCCCAAGCCAGGACAGCCCAGCCAGCGCGAGCTGACGCGCGGTGGGGACGGCTTGGGCATCGCTGGCCACGCTGCGCAGGACAGCGAGGCCCTCTTCGCCGTCGAGCCGTGCCAGCTCATGGGCGGCCAGGAGCTGCAGCCCACCGCGCCGCTGCGCCAGTGTCCGCAGCTGCGCCAGGGCCGCCGCATCCTGCAGCTGTGCCAGACGCGACAGCGCCAGCAGCTGATCCTCCGAGACGCTTGCCGCCGGTCCCACCGCACCGCCCGGAAGACCCGCCTGGGCCTGTAGGTGCTGCGTCGCTGCCGCATCGCCCAGACGAGCCAAGCAGAACAGCGCCTCACCGCGCAGCGGCGCGGGCAGCTGCGGCTCCGCCAAGGCTTTTTCGATGACCCCACGCAGGGCCGGCGGCTGCGGCGCACACAGCAGGAGCGCCGCTCGCAGCGCCGTGGCGGGATCGCGATCGCTCAGCGCTTCGTGCAGCAGGGCCTGGCCGCTCTCGTCGCCGAGCTGCTGCAGCGTGGCGCCTATCCGCAGCCGCAGTGTGGCCAGCTCGCGGCTGGGGGTCGGAGTCGGCAGCGCAGCCAAGGCCGCCTTAAGCGCCGGCAGCGCCGCTCGATCGCCAAGCACCGCCAGCGCCTCGGCCGCCGCCTGTCGCGCCGCTGGATCCGCCTGCGCGCTCTGCAGCACCGCTTCTAAGATCGGACGCTGCTGCGCATCGCGGCTCTGCCCCAGGCCCAGCAACGCCGCGGTCTGCCGCGCCGGATCGCCGCCCGCTTTGGGCTGCGCCTGCGTCGACAGCAGCGCCAGCGCACTTTTTCGCAGCGCCAGCAGCTCGGCCCGCGGCACGCTCTCGTCTGCAGTTCCCATCATCGCTGGGCGCTGCCGCAGGCCCCACAGCGCCCCGGCCATGGCCACCGCGATCAGCAGCAGCCCGGCCACGCCCAGCGCCATCGGGTTGCGCCAGAGTCCAGCCGCAGGTGTGGCCGTCGGCGTCGGCGGAAGCGAAGCCGGGGGCTGGCTGATGCTCTGCACCAGCGCGGTCGGCACCACCGTGCGCTCGCCGCGCTGGATCTGCATGATCTCGATCTCGCGCTCCAGCGCCCCGGCTAGCTCGGTCATCGAGGCGAAGCGCTCGCGCGGCTCCTTCGACAGCAGGCGACAGACCAGGCGGTCCAGCGACTCCGGCAGCGCCGGCGCCCCCTGCTCGGCCAGGCGCGCATGCGGCGGCAGCACCGGGTCCGAGGCGTGCATGATCATCAGCGTCATCGGCCCGCTGGCCTTAAACACCGGCTGCCCGACCAGCATCTCGTACAGCAGACAGCCCAGCGCATACTGATCGACGCGCTCGTCCTGCTTGTGGCCCTGGATCTGCTCGGGCGCCATGTAGCCCGGCGTGCCCATGACCGTGCCGGCCATCGTGATGTTATTGCCGTCCCCGCCCGACGCTGCCGCCAGCTGCGCCAGCCCCTCCTTCGACAGCGGCCGCACCAGCCCCGAGTCGCCCACCGAGATCCCATGCTCCGCCGGCTTGGCGATCCCAAAATCGACAATCTTTACAAAGTCCGCCTGCCCATCCTGTTCGAGGAGGAAGACGTTATCGGGCTTCAAGTCACGATGCACGACGCCCTTGTCGTGGACGGCCTGCAGGCCGCGGGCGATCTGGACGGCGATGCGGCAGGCGCGCAGCGGATCGAGGCGCGGGCCCTGGGTCAAAAGGACGCTGCCGAGCGTCTTGCCCTTGAGGTACTCCATCACCAGGTAGGTGCGGCCGTCGGGCAGGACGCCGAAGTCAGAGATGTAGACAGTGTTGGGGTGGTTGATCTTCGAGGCCAGGCGGGCCTCGCGCAGGAAGCGCTGCTCGTCGGCTTCTTCGCCGCGCAACAGGACCTTGAGCGCCACCACGGTATCGAGGAGGACGTGGCGCGCCTGATAGACCACGCCCATGCCGCCCTGGGTCAGGCGGCTCATGATCTCGTAGCGCTCGCTGATCGTGCGGCCGGTAAGGTCTTCGGCGCTGTGCGCGACAAAGGCGCTGGGATTGACCCGCACCACCGGTACCTGGCCGCTGCGCCCCGTCGAGCCAGGGGCGGCGACTGGCGGCACCGGCTGCGAGCGAGTGGCGGCAAACGAGGCCACCGACACCGCCTCGGTCGGCGCCATGGCCGCGGCGCAGGCGTGCGGCACGCCCGGCAGGATCGGCTGCTCGCAGCGCGGACAGGGGCTGCCCGCTGGCGGGCTCGACGACGCAGCAGGTGGGACCGACGGGCTCGCGACCTCCGCGGCGGCGGCAGGCGAAGGCGGAGCCGGTGGGTCGCTAGGCGGGTTCAGAGGCTCGGGGCTAGGGTCCGGGCGATCAGCCATGTCAAACCGCTCGATCTTAGCCTGTATGGGGGCCGGCATGGGGGCCCGTATGGCCGGCGGCTTGGCTGCCGGTCTGGTCGTCGGTCGAGGCGCCAGCTTGGGGGCGTCACCGGCCAGGCCGTATACTGCGACGCTCAGCCAGCCTAGAACATCAGAACCTCAAAAGACCCGCGGCCACGACCCGGAGGTATCCCGTGAAGCTCTACTTCAGCCAAGGCGCTTGCTCCCTGTCCCCCCACATCGTCCTGCGCGAGGCCGGCCTGCCCTTTGACCTGGTGCGCGTCCACCTCGGCAGCAAGAAGACCGACGACGGTCGCGACTTCCGCGGCATCAACCCCAAGGGCTACGTCCCGACCCTGGAGCTCGACGACGGGCAGATCCTCACCGAGGGCCCGGCCATCGTGCAGTACCTCGCCGACCTGCGTCCCGAAAGCGGCCTCGCCCCGCCGGCCGGCAGCCTGGCCCGCTATCGCCTGCAAGAGTGGCTGAACTTCATCTCGACCGAGCTGCACAAGAGCTACAGTCCGCTGTTCGGCAACAAGGCTCCCGCCGAGTGGAAGCAGGTCATGCGCGACACGCTGAGCGCCCGCTACGACGTGCTCGCCGCCAGCCTGGGCGACAAGCCCTACCTCATGGGCGACACCTTTACCGTCGCCGATGCCTACCTGTACACCGTGCTGCGCTGGTCGCGCCTGGTCGAGTTCGACCTGTCGCACTGGCCTACCCTCGTGACCTACCTCGACCGCGTCGGCAGCCGCCCCGCCGTCCGCGCCGCCATGGACGCCGAGCGCCCGCAGAAGCCAAGCGCCTAGTCGCCCCCGCCGATCCCGCCGATTCCGCCGATCCCGCCGATTCCGCCGGCCAGCCCGGATCGTCAGAAAGCCCGCCCACCCGGCGTACTCCTTCCTGGGCGCCCAGTCCGCCCACCCCTCGCAGTAGACTCCGCCCATGAGCGACACGCATGAGCTCCGCCGTCGCCTGACCGACGCGCTGCGCACCGACGCAGACGTCAACGCCTATGCCCGCGACTTTTTCCCGGCCATCTTCGGCCGCTTCAGCGACGGGATGGATCGCCTGGCCAAGCTCACGCTGCTGCTGACACTGGCCGAGCCAGAAGCGCTAGCTGCGGCGCTGCAGACCTACCAGACCCCGACCCGTCCGGCCCCGCGCGCCGAGTCGCCGCGCGTCTCGCTCCGCCGCCTGCCCACCCGCATCGGCAAGGCCATCGGTCGCGACGAGGAACGAACGCAGCTGGACCACGCCTGGGCCGGCCCCACCCGCCCTCGCGTCGTCGCCATCGTCGCGATTGGCGGCCAGGGCAAGTCGACGCTGGTGGTGTCTTGGCTCCTGCGCCTGGCGGCCCGCGACTACGACGGCGCCCGCGTCTTTGCCTGGTCGTTTTACACCCAGGGCACCGGCGAGCAGCACGCCGCCTCGGCCGATGAATTCCTCGCCGCGGCGCTGAAGTTCTTCGGCGATCCCACGCCCGATCGCGGCAACCCCTTCGACAAAGCCGACCGCCTGCGCGACCTCCTGCGCGGGGAGCGCTCGCTGCTGATCCTCGACGGGCTGGAGCCGCTGCAGTACGGCCCCGAGGCCGCCCAGGTCGCCGGCGAGCGCGAAGGCACGCTGCGCGATCGCGCCCTGGCCGCGCTGCTCACCGACCTCGCCGCGCAGAGCCCCGGCCTGGTCGTCGTCACCTCGCGCCTGCCGCTGGCCAACCTGCAGGCCTTCGCCGACAGCGCGCTCCAGACCCTGCCGCTACGTCCTTTCTCGGATGCCGATGGCGCCGCCCTCCTAAAGTCCCTAGGCGTGCACGGCAGCGACGGCGATCTGGTCGCCACAGTGCGCGAGACACACGGCCACCCGCTGACCCTGTCGCTGCTCGGCAGCCTGATCCACGAAGCCTGCCGCGGCGACCTGCGCAAGCGCTCCGAGCTTGTCGACCTCAAGCCCGGCCACCCGCAGGCCCAGCAGGCCCAGCAGGTCATGGCCGCCTACGACCGCTGGTTTCAGCACGGCCCCGAGCGCACCGTCCTCCGCCTGCTGGGCCTGTTCGACCGCCCCGCCCCCGCCGGCGCACTGCAGGCCCTGCGCGCCGAGCCCACCGTGCCCGGCCTCAACCAAGCCCTGATCAATCTGTCAGAAGGAGCCTGGAATCAGCTCCTGTCGCGCCTGCGCCGCATCGGCCTGCTGGAAGAAGAGAGCCCGACCGACCCCGACGCCATCGATGCCCACCCAATGGTCCGCGAGTACTTCGGCGACGTCTTCAAGCAAGAAAACGAAGCCGCCTGGCGCGAGGGCCACGAGCGGCT